>JAKIWH010000093.1 GCA_022750125.1 Thermoplasmata archaeon | reverse complement strand
CGCGCCGAAGAGCGTGACCACACCGTTCTCGTACGGCTTGATGATCTTCATCATCGCAAGTAGAAGGAGAACGAATACGATCACGATGATCGGCGCCGCGATGAAGAACGCCTGAATCACCACGGCTGATTCTCCCCACTTTCCGTCAGGGTAGGGGACTCTTAACGCGACCTCGCCCCCCGACGATTGCTCCACAGCGGCGAGGTGTCAGGGGCCCCGTCGGTGCCGCGCCGCCCTCGTTGGGGGGGACCTCAAATGAGGGGGATGGGTCGCCGCCGCGATGCCGCCCCGTCGAGGTCGCGAAGATCGGGGAGCCTCGCTCTCCCCCCGCGGGCGGACGCCCTCGTCCGTCCTTCTCGACATGGCCTTCCGCACTGCGTACAAGGCTACCCCGCACGGGACGAGCCGGCTCGACCGAGCGCGACGGCGGGCCCTTCTCAAGATCGTGCGGAGTTCGGCCGTGATCTTGCGTCAACTTCGGCTCCGGACGAAGCGATGTTCGGAGGCCCTTGACAACCCCGTCGCGAAGGAGCTGCTCTCCCGAAGATTCGGACCGGGGGCTGTCGCGGGGAGCCTCGGTCAGCTCCGGCGAGCCGAGACGCGTATCCGCGGCCTCTCCCAGGACGCCCAACGGAGCCTCCGGCACCGCTCGGAGGTAGAGGGATTCGGGGCCGAGGTACGATCGTTCTACGGGCGCCTTGCGAGCATGGTACGAGAGCTCGACCAAAGCCTCGAGACGCTCCAGGCCGCGGAGCGATTCCTCAAGGAGCGGCCGCGCGTGGACCCGGAGGTCCCCACCCTGGTCGTCGCGGGGTTCCCCAACGTGGGGAAATCCTCTCTCGTGGCCAGGCTCTCGACCGCGCGACCCGAGATCGCGGCGTACCCGTTCACAACCCTCTCCATCGCCGTGGGCCACGCCGACCTTGGGTTCGACCGGATGCAGGTCGTGGACACCCCGGGCGTCCTCGGCCGCGCCGGGCGGGCCAATCCGGCGGAGGGGGAGGCCCTCGTCGCCGCCCGCCTCGCGGCGAACGCCATCCTCTTCGTTCTCGACCCTACGGAAGGGTGCGGGCACACCCTCGCCGAGCAGGAGCAGCTGCTCACGCGCTGGCGGGAAGAGTTCCCGAACGTCCCGATTCTCGAGGTCGAGACGAAAGCGGACCTTCCGCACCCGAAGAGCCACCGCCCTGTGGTTTCGGCGAAGACCGGCGCGGGGCTCGAGGAGCTCCGCCGGCGGATCGTCGCGGCGCTGACGCGGTCGGTTGAACGGATCGCGCCGGCCGCGCTGCCCACCGCCCCTAGACCGTGAACCTCTCCCCGGTCTCGGGAAGCCGTACCTCGGCGAACTCGCGGAGCGGCGCCGCGAGCTGCTCGCGCCGGTCGCCGTGCATGAGGACAATCGTCTTCGCCCGGCTCGCCCGGGCGTACTCGACGAGCTCGGTGTGCCCCGCATGGCTCGAGAAGTCGAAGGCGTTGAGCTCGCACTCGGGCCGAATGGTGACCCCGTCGATGGTGAGCGTCCCCTTGTCCATGAGCTGGCGACCGTTCGAGCCATCGACCTGGTAGCCGGTGAGGAAGATCGAGTTCCGGGCATCGCGGTACATCTCCGCGAGGTAGTAGAGGACCGGCCCGCCGTCGAGCATCCCCCCGGTCGTCACGATCACGTCGGCATTGCGGAGCGCCTGCTTTCGGTCGGCCGGGTGCTGCACCTCCGTCACCCCATCGAGGGCCTGGTACAGGCGCCTCGCATCGCGCAAGTACTCGGGTGCGCGCCGGAACAACGCGTTCACCTTGCGCGCCATCCCGTCGAGCCAGATCTCGTGGCCCGAGTGGGCAAGGGCGAGGACGACCTCCTGGGCGCGGCCGACGGCGAACGCCGGCACGATCACCTTGCCGCCCCGCGCGAGCGTCGCCTCGATCCGCTCCTCGAAACGCTTCTCCGTCTCGCGGCGATCGGGATGCTCCCGCCCCGCGTAGGTCGACTCCATCACGAGCACGTCCGTCTCGACCCGCTCCGCGGCCCCGACGAGGCGGCTCTCGGAGGCGGAGAGGTCGCCCGTGAACAGCACGTCCTTCTCGCCCCGGTAGAGGAATTGGCTCGCACCGGGGATGTGCCCCGCGGAGTGAAACTCCACCTCGATCCCCCGGCGACGGTAGGTACCCTTGCGCGGCACCGCGTCGAGCCGGCTCCGGAGGGCCTTCATGTCGTCGGGCGTGTACGGCTCCATGTACCCTTCGGCTTTCGCGACCTTGAGGGAGTCGCGGGTGAGTAGCTCCCCCACCTCGGCCGTGACGGGCGTGCAGACGAACCGGGCATGCGGAAGTCGGCTCAGGAGGGGGGTCATCCCCGAGTGGTCCAGGTGCGCATGGGAGAGGAACGCGGCGTCGATGTTCACGGGCGCGGGTCTGGGATATTCGGGGGGGTCGGTCGGGGTCATGCCGTAGTCGAAGAGCAGCGTTCGGCCTTGGTCCCGTACCACGAGACCGAGGGAACCGACCTCGCTGGCCCCCCCCAGGAATTGGAGCTCCATCGGGCGGGCACCCGACTTCTCCGATTTAACGCCCGCCCCACGGCCGGAGGAAGGTTTTGCAGCGGGAGCACGATGCGCGACGGGGGTTCCTTCGCCCTGCGGCCCAAGATTTCCCCACTCCGAGCGGGGGCTCGATTCCTCCCTCGCGGCCCGGGCCGAAGCGCTATCTTCCGGGACCGGGTCTCTCGGCCGTGTCGGCCCCCGACTCGGAACTCGAAGTGCTGTTCCGCGTCGCCGCTCGCGTGCATCTCGCGGTCCGGCAGGCGCTCGGGAACCCGCAGCGGTTCGAGGTGGTGGCCATGGGAGCGTCGGGTACGCCGACCGAGCGTATCGACCGGCTCGCCGAGGACGAAGTGCGGACGGTCCTCGAGGAGGAGAAGGTGGATTGGAACCTCCTGAGCGAAGAGGTCGGCCGTGTCGAACGGGGGGGAGAGCTCACTCTGGTGCTCGACCCGATCGACGGGAGCCACAACGCGCTCCGTGGACTCCCGTTCGCGACCGTCTCGCTCGCCGTCGGCCGGGATACGATGTCGAGCGTCAGCACCGGGGTCGTCCACGACCTCGCCACTGGGGTTACCTATTGGGCCGAGAAGGGCAAGGGAGCGTTCCGCGACGGCCGACCGCTGCGGACCCGGCCGTGGGAACCTAAGCGGGAGCTCTTTTTCTTGAACCTGGGCCGCCACGCAACGCCCCGAGTCCTTGGTTGGGCGAGCAAGGCCCGGCGCGTTCGCTCGCTGGGGTGCGCCTCCCTTGAGATGCTGGCCGTGGCCCAGGGGAGCGCTGATGCGTACCTGTTCGAGAACGACGTGGAGGAACGGAACCTCCGGGTGACCGACATCGCAGCCTCCTACCGCATCCTCCTCGAGGCCGGGGGCGGCATCGCGGACCTGAACGGGAAACCAATTGAGACGCTCGGACTTTCGCTCGACCGGCGCACGAGCGTCTTCGCGTGGGCGGACGAGCGCCTGCACGCCGCGGCGAAAGAGGGTGCGCATCCGTGAGGGTAGGGATCACGGTCCATCCGGAGAAGGCACACGCGGTGGTGATCGCGCGGCGAGTGGTGGAGGCGCTCCGTCCCCGGGCAGAGGTAGTGATCGCCACCGAGAACGCCGAAACATTCGAGGGGATCGGGCCGGCCGAGCCGCTCGCCTCGATGCGGGCGGACGCCCTCATCGCGATCGGTGGGGACGGGACGTTCCTCTGGAGCCTGCAGCGGAGCCAGCTGCCGCTACTCCCGATCCACGCGGGAACGGTCGGCTTTCTCGCCGAGGTCGAGGGGGAGTCGCCGACCGCGGTCGAGCAGGCGCTCGACCGGCTCTGCCGCGGGGAGTTCCATCTCGAGGAGAGGATGCGCCTCGCGACCGAGGTGGAGGGTCGACACCTGCCGGACGCGGCGAACGACGTGGTCGTCCATACTGCCCAGGTGGCGAAGATGCGCCACTTTGAGATCGCGGTCGACGGCGAGGTCGTGGGCCAGCTCCGAGCCGACGGTGTGATCCTCGCGACCCCGACCGGCTCGACCTCCTACTCGCTCTCCGCCTCTGGACCGATCATCGACCCCTCGCTCGACGCCATCGAATTCACCGCGCTCGCTCCGTTCCGGTCGAGCCAGCGTTCGGTGGTGCTCGATCCGTGGCGCACGCTCGGGCTCCGTCTTCTCCCTTCGGAGAAGGACGGAGTCGTCGTGGTGGACGGACAGAGCGAGTTCGTGCTCCGGGGAGGCGAGCGGGTCCAAGTCTACCGTTCCCCCCGCCGCGCGAGCTTCGTTCGATTCGGGACGAGGTTTGTCCCGCACCTCATCGGAAAGGGGGTCCTCCCGTGGAACGAGGAGAAATTCCCATCCCGCCAGGAGGTCCACGCCGCTCTTCCGCCCCGCGCGTAAGCCTGCGCCGGGGCTCCCCGCCCCCTCGCGTATCGTGCACGCCATCACGCGCCGGTGCCTCGACTCCGCGCTCGCCTGCGCCGCGAGCTCCTATCCGAACGAGTTCGGTGGCATCCTGCGGGCGGACCCGTCCGACACCATCTCGGAGCTCTTGCTCCTCCCGGGAACCACCGCCGGACGCCGGCACGCGAACTTCCAGCTGTACATGCTCCCCGCCGACCTCTCGGTGACGGGCACGGTCCACTCGCACCCCTCGGGCGCGCTCCACCCGAGCGACGCGGATGTCACGCTCTTTCGCCACTGGGGGCGACGCCACCTCATCCTAGGCTCGCCGTTCGGCGCGGGATCGTGGCGGGCGTACGATGGGAACGGCCGGGAGATCTCCCTCGAGGTCGTCGGAAAGCCCGTTCCGAGCGCGAGCGTGGGAGGCCGATACTACCGGCCCCCTTCGCCAGTCCATCGACCGGCGGCGCGACTGCCGGACCCGCCGATCCCGGACACCGAAGAGTAAGCGCTAGACGACAGGCCGGAGGGTGTAGGGGGCGGATCCCGGCACCGGGATCTCCCGGGGCTCGCAGGCGTACGTCCCCGTCCTCGGGCGCACGCCGTACAGGAGCGCCCTCCCTTCTCGGTCGCGGATGCGCAGGTGGAGCGAGACGTACCCGTGGATCGCTTCGGCGAGCGGGTCCCCGATCCGCGCGAAGTAGAACAGGTGCGCCGGTGCGTGGTAGATGTACTGCGTGGTGACCGCAGGGAAGGTGTCGGGGGTGAACGGCATCCCCTGGAGCCGGGCGATCGTTCGCATCCCTTCGATGTACATGAGGGCGAGATTCGGCGTCCCCTCGGCGGTCGGCGTTCGCAGGAACCGGATCGCCTCGGGCGAGCGGCCCGAGGCCGGGCGCCCCGGGTCGGTGAGCCGCGGTATGGGCAGGAGCGTCGTGTAGAGCGCATACTCTTCGCCGCTCTCGTGCTTCTCTTCGGTCGACTCATCGACGTGGGCGGAGAGGATGCGCACCCGCTCCTCGAATTCCGCCGCCGGAAGGAACGGGTGGAGCAGCTCCCAGACCTCCTCGGGCGGGAGGAGCGGGGGCGGGGCGACCAGGAGACGTCCGCCGCGGCGGAGCAGGTCGGCGGCGATGGGAATCGAAAGGACCCGGGGGATGAACAACGGAACCTCCGAGTCGTACTCGACGAGGGTCACCTCGCCCGCGCGGAGCCTTCCGAACGCGGCCTCGAACTCCACGGAGCCAGGCCAGAGGAGGAGCGGCTGGGGGCCTGGGTCCGGGTCGGAGAAGATCTCGGAGGCCGGTAGCTCGCTCGGGAGCTGGGGGAGACAGTGGAATCGGCCCTCGTCGAGTGTGAACGGGTAGGTGGCGTTCGCGACCCGGATCCCGCGGAGCTTCGGACTCGCGAGCCCCCGCTCGAGTCGATTATCGAACAGCTGGCGACTGGTCGTTACGACGCCGTCGACCAGGTACTCAACATCGGACGGCTCCGTGTCCTCGAGCACGAGGACGAGGTGCGCCTCGACCGCCCGCATCCGGTGGAGGAGCTCCCGCTGCACTTCCATTGGGCTCGGCGCCCCGGGACGGTTCGCCGGAACGGAACGGAGGTACGGCTCGATGAGGGCGGTCCAGGAGTCGACCACGACGATCGCCCGCGTGCCTGCGCGCAGTCGGGCCCAGGCTTGCTGCATCGGCTCGGGAAGCCAGAGGAACCCGGCGAGGCCGCGCGCCTCCCGTTCGTCGGGATGGAGCAGTTCCCCAACCCTCGCGACGACGCGCGCGGTCTCGTCGGGGCCGGCGGCGTCGGTCGTGTCGACGAGCTCGAAGCTCGGCCCGTTCGTCCGGGCGAGGTGCGGCGCGTCGCGCAGAAGCCGCTCCCGGGGCACCCGGCCCGTGATGAGCATCCGCTCGCCCGTGAACTCTTCGAGGAGCGCCACCCCCAGCGTCGTTTTCCCGGTGCCGGGGGGTCCCCGGAGGACGAGCGTTTGCGGCCCACGGAGCGCGAGGAACTCCCGCAGCTCGGGGGGGAGACCGGAGGGGGGGATCACGGAGACCAGGGTACCCGGGCGAGGGGGAAGGCTACTCCCGCATCGGGATCGTGGGGATCGGGAGACGGTCCGGGGT
>JAKIWH010000015.1 GCA_022750125.1 Thermoplasmata archaeon | reverse complement strand
CCCAAGGTAAGAACGAGGAAGCCCGAGGCCGGGTCGTACGTGAGGGTGGAGCCCGCGTGCGCGGCGGGGAGCGCCGTAGTGTTGAGCTCTTTCCAGGTGCCGCCCGAGAGCTCCCACACGTCGGTGAACTCGCCCCCGCTCGAGGAGAAGTTCAGTCCGCCGTAGAGGATCGAAGCGTTGAGGGCAGGGTCGAAAGCGAACGCCGCGAACGAGCGCGCGCTGGGTCCACCCGTGGTCGTGAGATTCGTCCAGACGCCCCCCGCGTACGACCAGGTGGTGGCGCTGCAGTCGGTGGTGTAGGTGCTGGTGTTCAGGTAGTAGCCGCTGACGTCGTAGACGAGCCGGGTCGTCGGGTCGTAGCTCACGGCGGATCCGCCGCATCCGGGCGGAGCCCCGGTGGGGTGGAGGTGCTTCCAGGTCATGTTCGCCGTGAACTCCCAGGTGTCGGTGAAGTTCGAGTAGGGGAAGGTGCCCGAATCCACCCCGCCGAACATGAGCAGATAGCCGTCCGCAGTGTCGTAGACGAGCGAGGCGGTGACCCGCGGCGCCGGGGTCGCGCCGGTCGTGACCTGGGTCCAGTTCCCGGCCTTGAAGATCCAGGTGTCGGAGGAACTCACGTAGGCGTTGTAGCCGCCGAACAGCACGACGGCGCCGATCGCCGGGTCGTACGCCATCGACGCCTGGTAGAGGGCCGGGGGAGAGTTCTTCGGGGCCATCTGGGACCAGCTCCCGTTCGCGAACTTCCAGGTGGTGTTCGTAGGCAGGTTCGTCGTGTCGTCGAGGCCCCCGAACATGAGGTCGTACCCGTCGGCGGCATCGTAGGCGACGGTGAAGGCGGAGAGGTTCGTGGTGGGACCGCCGTTCGTGCTGATCCGGGTCCAGATGGAAGGTGGGGGAGGTGCGTGGGGGAGCGGCCTCAGTGCCAGGCCCACGAAGGTGGCCACGTGGCTACCCGCGGGGGCGGGTGCCCGGCCCGGGGCCTGGAGCAAGGCGTTCCCGGAGAGGAGAATGAGGAGGGAGATCGCGACGACCACGAGCAGCATCCGGGCGGGGGATCTCTGGCGGGCCACGGTGAGTCCGGAGCCACCTTCGGACAACAGTGCGGACATCGACCCGGTGGCTTACTCCCGCGAAGGCCGAAGGCCGTCGAGCTTCATACGTTGCTCGAGGGCCGCGATGGTCCGGATCGTGGAGAGGACGGTGTCGGCGTTGAGCGAGATGGAGTCGATACCCTTCCGGACGAGGAACTCCGCGAACTCGGGATAGACGCTCGGGCCCTGTCCGCAGATCCCCACGGTCCGCCCCGATGCGTGGGCGCCTTCGAGGAGCAGCTCGATCGCGCGCAGGACCGCGGGGTCCCGCTCGTCGAAGTAGCCCATCCGTCCGAGCGTCTCCGAGTCGCGGTCGGCGCCGAGGACGAGCTGGGTCAGGTCGTTCGAACCGATCGAGAATCCATCGCAATGGGCGGAGAACTCTCGGGCGAGGAGCGCCGTGGAGGGAACTTCGGCCATCAGGTAGAGCTTGAAATCCCGGGAGCGGCGGAGGCCCTTCTCGCGGAACATCTCGGCGATCTGCTCGAGCTCCCAGGTGTTCCGGACGAACGGCAGCATCACGTGGGCGTTCTTGAGCCCCTTCTCGGTACGGACCTTCTCGATCGCCTCGAGCTCGAGGAGGAACGCGGGCTTGTAGACGGGGGAGATGTACCGCGAGCAGCCTCGCCAGCCGATCATCGGGTTCTCCTCGCTCGGCTCGAACTCGGCGCCCCCCGGCATCCCGCGATACTCGTTCGTCTTGAAGTCGGAGGTGCGGATGATCACGGGCCGCGGGTAGAACGCCTGGCAGACCTGCGCAATGCCGTCCGCGAGCCGGGTCACGAGATCCGGCCCCCGGCCCTGCTTCACGAGGGCCATCGGGTGTTCGCGGACATGGGCGGTGAAGATGAACTCGATCCGGAGCAGTCCCACCCCCGAGACGGGGAGCTGCGCGTACTCGAGCGCCTTCTCCGGCACGCCGACGTTCACGTAGATGCGGGTCGCGGTCACCGGTGCTGCGAGGTGCAGCTCGGCGGCGCTCGCCCGGTGACCCGCCGGGGCGGCCGCCGCCGGCGCCACGGGAGCCGGCAGGCCGTCGCTCACCGTTCCCATCTTCCCGTCGACGGTGACCTCCTGCTGCTCCTTGAGCACCTGCGTCGCGTTGCGGGTCCCGACGACGCACGGAACCCCGAGCTCGCGAGAGACGATCGCGGCGTGGCAGGTCATCCCGCCCTCGTCGGTGACGATCGCCCCGGCGCGGGTCATCGCGGGAACCATGTCGGGGGTCGTCATCGTCGTCACGAGCACCTCACCCGCCTTGAGCCGGTCGAGTTCGGCCGCACGGAGCAGGAGTCGGACCTTTCCGCCCACGACCCCGGGACTTGCCCCGAAGCCGCGGACGATCGGCGCCGCCGGAGAGGGAGGAGGGGGAGCGTAGGAGGCGCTCGCCGGGGGTGGAGGTGTGCTCGGACTCATCGATGGACCCGGGCCCCCGATCGTGGGGGCGATGGTGGTCACGGGACGCGCTTGCACGATATACAACTGTCCGTCCTCCTGGCACCATTCGACGTCCATCGGGCGCCGGTAGTGGGATTCGATCACTCGCGCTAGGGACGCCAGCCGACCGATCCGCTCGTCGGTGAGCTTCTGGCGGGACCGATCGGCGGTCGGGACATCCTCCCGCTGGTTTCCTCCGCCGGCGGCGCGGACGAGCCGCCAGGCTTGCCCCGAGACCTGCTTGTGGATGATCCGCTGCGTGAGCCCGTCGACGACGTAGTGGTCCGGGGTGACCTCCCCCCCAACGATCGCCTCGCCGAGACCCCACCCTGCCTCGATGATCATGTGGTTCTCCCCCGTGTTGGGGTCCCGCGTGAACAGGATGCCGCTCACCGCCGAGTCGACCATCTTCTGGACGAGCACCGCAAGTTGGACGGTAGTGTGGTCGAACCCTTTCCGGCCGCGGTAGACGAGCACTCTAGGCGTGAACAACGACCCCCAGCACCGACGGATCGCTTCGAGGATCCCCTCCTCCCCGGTGACGTTCAGGTACGTCTCCTGGAGCCCCGCGAAGGAGGCCGTGTCGAGATCCTCCGCCGTCGCGGAGGAGCGGACGGCGCTAAACTTCACCTCGTGGGCCCGGGAGTACTCCCGGAACGCGCCAAGGATCTCCTCGCGCAGCTCCGGGGGGAACTCCGTCGCCTCGAACGCGTCGCGGATCCGACGGGAGACCGCATCGACGCTGTCGGGGCGGTCGAGCTCGAGCGTCTCGAGCGCCGCGGAGAGCTGGGTCTGGAGGGCCGTCCCGTCGAGGAACGCGGCGTACGACTCCGTGGTCACGACGAAGCCGGGCGGGACGGGCAACCCCTCCCGGACGAGCTCGCCGAGCTTGCTCGCCTTACCACCGACGAGCGCGTGGTCGCTCGTTGAGACGGCTTCGAGGCCGAGGATGCGGGGCATGGGCCGCGGCTAGCTGCCCCCCCGACATATAGTCAAGCCAACGAGGTCGGCGCCGGGCGAGTAAGGATGTACGACATGGCTCTCCTCGACGGACCACCCAGCCCCGAGGGCGTCGAGCAGGCTCGAGCCCGGGCCTTCCGAATCGGTTCGCTCCGAGATGGCGTACAGGTGAAGACGTCCCCGCTCGGCGAGATGCTTTCCGAGGGACGGGAGGAACCGGAGCCCGTTGTGCGGGAGGTTCAGGATGGCGCGGTCGAACTCTCCGGCACCGACGAGGAAGGGGCCGGCATCGGCGACGACCGACTCGAGCGGCGAACCCGGTCGAAGCCGGGCAACGTTCGCGCGCAGGAGCTCGATCGCGGCGGGGTTCAGATCGACGGCCACCACCGACGCCGCCTTCCCGCCGCAGGCGATGGTAAGCGCGAACGGGCCAATCCCGCAGCAGAGGTCGAGCACTCTCTCTCCGGGAAGTACTTGGGCAGAGACCCGCGCGTGCTCCCGTCCGAGGCGGGGCGAAAAATAAGCTCGCTCGACGTCCACCTCGAGCTCAAGCCCGTTTTCCCGATGGAACGTCCTGAACCCGCCGGAGCCCGCAAGCGGCTCGAGTAGCCGCCGTCGCTCCACGCCGTGCACGCCGTGGTCCGCGGCGACGATTCGCGCCCCGGGCACGAAGGCGAGGAGGGCTCGCCCTACTTCTGCCGAATGCCCTACGAGTTCGGGGGGGAGCCGAACCAGCACCACGTCGCCGACGACATCGAAGGAACGGGGGAGCTTCTCCGCGAGCTCCGGGGGCAACCCGAGAAGCTCTCGGTAGGAGTGGGGCCGCGGTTCCTCCTGGAGCGCAAACTCTCGCTGGAGTACCTCTCCGAACCCGATCGGTGGGACGGGGACACTCGTGAGCGGGATGACGACGAGCCCGCCCTCGTGAATCCAGGGCACGCCCAGCGCGACGAGACCGCGCGCGCGGAGCTCACGACGAGCGTGTTCGGCGTCGCGCTCGGCGACCGCGAGTCCCGGCTGGGTCATGCGGGCGTCGCTCGATCGAGGAGGAGGGACATCAGTTCGCGCGCAGGCCGCTCCCCGAGCGCACCGGCCGCGCAGCTCTCCTCCGAGAACTTCCCTCGTGGACCCGGCGCCGGATCGACCTGCGCACCCCAAAGGAGGACCGGGACGGGGTCATCGGAGTGGCCGCGACGGGCGACCGGGGTCGCGTGGTCGGCGGTAACGACGACGCGGACATCGCGGCCGAGCCCCTCGAGGAACGGGCCGAAGAAGCCGGCGTCGATCTGCTCGATGACCTCCCGCTTGCGCTCTCCGTCCCCGTCGTGCCCGGGCTCGTCGGGGCCCTTGAGATGGACGTAGACGAATTCGCGCTCCGCGAGGGCGGCCCGAGTCCGCTCGGCCCTCTCCTGGAGGGCCGCAGCGCGGTCGGGACCCATCGGGCCGACGAACCGGTCCTCGAGTCCGAACAGCCGCGCGATTCCGCGCTCCACCGGCATCTCCGTGATGGCCGCGGCCGAGAGCCCGTACCGCCCCTCGATCTGCGCCGGCGCGACCGTAGGAAGCGCTCCCGCGTTCCGGGTGAGCAGGGCGTTCGCGATGCGTCGCCCCCCGAGCGCCCGTCGGGCATTCACCGGATGGGATTCGAGCACGCGAGGGACGGCTTCGAGGAATCGGTTGAGCGCGTCCGCCGTCCGGACCGAGCGCTCGTCGGCATCGAGCGGCCGTACCGGGCGGGGGACGGGGTTCTCGACCACGAGCGCCCGACCAAGCCCCCCCTTCTTCTCGTAGAACGGGTCCGAGTTCGACACCTGGGGCGAAAGCTCGCCCCCTGAGACCGGATGGAGCCAGAGAACCCCTCGGTGCCCGACGGTGGACCGAAGCTCCGCATGGATGCCGGCTCCCCCGAGCAGGTCCGCCTTCGTGATCGCGTCGGCGAGCCGGGTCGCTTCCGCCGTGGAGAGATTGCGGCCCACACGCTGGTCGGTCACGACCCCCGCGCCATCCACCGTGGCAAAATTGGTCCGCAGCGCGACGTCGCCTGGTCCTAACGGGATCTCGGCGCCGAGCGCCTCCAGGACCCCCCTTCCGGGGGAGTCCGTCTCGGGGGAGTACCCGAGCAACGCGAGCACGCCCGCGTCCGATTCGGGAGCTACCCCGGGCCCCAGGATCGAGAGGAGCCCCGTGCGGCCCTCGCTCGCCATCCGATCTAGGTTCGGAGTCCTGGCGGCGGCGAGCGGCGTGGGAGCGGCGCCCGGCTCCGCGCGGTCGGCGAGGCCGTCGAGCACGATGAGGGCGTACCGCCGACCTGCCATCGCCGGGCAGAGTCCATCGCGTTTATAGGAGGCTCCCCGCTGGCGCTCGCCGCCGTGGCACTCCCGACCTCGCGTACCTCCGCTTTTCGGAGCTTTGCTACCCGACCGCTTGGTAGAGCGATCCTCATCGCGGTCGCGATCCCGGCGGTCGGCTGGTCGTTCATCTACTTGGGGGAGCTCATCGCCGTCGTCGCGATGCTCCTCCTGGGGCTCCTCCTGCCCATCACAATGGGCTGGAAGCGCCCCCGCCAGCTCGCGGTAGCTGGGCTGGTCATTCTGCTCCTCTCCTCCCCGGTCGCGGGGGCGCTCGAGACGAACCTTGCGTTCTCTCCGAGCCCCATCGCTTCGAGCTCCTCGGCGCTCCCGGACGGCAACCACGGATCCGTGCTACAGAACGCGAGCGTGGGCCCGTTTTCGGGCGCGTCCGGAACGAACTTCACCTTCGGCGTCGACCTGTTTCCCAAGTACGTCCCGCCGAACGAGACGCTCACCGCGCTCGTGTTCGTCGTGAGCACCTGCCCCACCGCCACCGGCAACGTGAGCTCCCCCGATTGCTCCTCGGGCTACCCATACTTCCTCCAGAACCACACCTTCGCCACTCCGCCGAACACCACGACGCACCTCCGCTTCAACCAGAAGTTGCCGGGCCCCGACATCTGGTGGTGGACGATGTACACGGAGACCCGGGCCACGAACGGGAGCTACCACTACACCTTCCTCTCCGCGGGATCGGGCTACCCCACGATCCAGGGACCCGTGACGGGGGACTGGTTCTCCATCTACGGGATCGTCCTGGAGCAGGTCTACATCTACGTCTTCCTCTACGCCGGGAGCGTCTTCTATCTCGCGCTCCTCGCCTACACTTGGTTCAAGGTCCGGGAGGCCCGGCGCAAGGCTGCGGCTGCGGGCAGTGTTCTGATCCCTCCCGCGCCCCCGATGGCCCCCGGGGGCGGCGGAGCTACGGCCGGCCCCGCAGCGATCCCCTCAGGACCCGTGGAGATGCACTGCCCGAACTGCCAGGCCGTCGTCTACGAGAGCGAGAAGAAATGCTGGAAGTGCGGAACCCCGCTCGGGGTCGCGGCGACTCCTATCGCCGATGCCCCGCTCCCCAGCAGCGGACCGGCTCAGCCGCCGAAGAGCGGAACTCCGTAACGCGGCTTGCCCCCCCCGGGGCCGCCTGGCTCCCCTAGGTAAACGTCGTCGGCAGGTTGAGGAGCGAGGCAGGAAGCCCGTTGTTGTACGCGACGAGGTCACCGGGTCCAACGACGACGACCGAGATGGTGTAGCCGCCCGCGGCCGGCGCCTGCCAGATGAGGGAGACGAAGTTCGACCAGCCGCCGCCGGTCGCCGTGCTCGTGACGATCACGATCGCGGTGACGGGGACGCCGTTGTACAGGGCGGGCGCCCCGTTCACGTAGAGCTGGACCGTCACGACGGCCGCGCTCGGACCGTTCGAGCGGATGCCCGCGAACACCGTCGTCTGGGCCGTGTGGACCGTGCCCACGACCGCCACCTCGCTCACGGCGAAGTCGACGGCGGCCCGGCCCTCGGTCGTCGCCTGCGAGATGCCTGCGAGGTAGTCGACGACGTTGTAGACGACCTCGGCGGCGCCGGCGCCCGTGCCGGAGGCGAGGCCGGTCGTCGTGTGGACGAGCATCATCGGGTCGATGGAGAGGATCGCGGTGCGATGCGTGGTCGAGGTCCGGAAGAAGCCGTTGTCCGCGCCGTTCAGCTTCGAGTACACGCCCGCCGTGTTGACCGTGGCGGTGAGCGACCCGTAGGCGTTGAAGTTCGCGCTCCCCGAGACGGTCGAGGCGACGGTGTAGGGGGAGGCGACACCGTTCGCGAGGAGCGTTCCGCCCGCGGTGTACGTATCGGTCGGGCTCCCCGGGAGCACGTGCACCGCGCCCGTGCAGGCGGCGTTCTTGAGACCGAAGTCGGTCGCGAAGGTGGCCCAGCCCGCCTGGCCGCAGGGGTTGTCGGCCCAGAAGTCGGCCCCGACGATCCAGAGGTTCGCTCCGGCCGTCCAGGCGTTGGTGATGGCGGTGAGCTCGCCCGCGGGCAGCGTGCTCGCGCCCGACGGGCAGCTTGTCATCGTGGTGTTGGTGCCGTAGTCGACGATGACGACGCCGTAGTTCGAGATGGAGGCGGGGAGCACGGTCTTGCACGGCACGGAGATCGCCGTGAACGGTATCCCGGCCGCCTGGAGCGCATTCCCGAGGAGCGCGCTCTCGTTCGTGGGGGAGTTCGCGATCCCGAGCGCGTTCAGGTTGTGGGCGACGAGCAGGACCTTCGGGAACACCGTGAGGTTGAGCGTCGTGAACGCCGTCCCGATCCCCGGGATGATGACCGTCCCTTCGACGAGGATCGGACCGATGTTCGAGGCGAGCGGGGTCCACGTGGCGCTGAACGCGACGGAAGTACCGGCGCCGACGAACCCGTTTGCCGGTGTGAGGGCGGTGGCTCCGGCCGAGAGGTTCACCGCGGCGTTCCCCCCCGACGTGCCGCCGTTCGTGACGGTGCCGATGACGGAGATGGGTACCCCGACCACGGGCGCGGTCTGGTTGAGCGAGAGGGCGATCGAGATCGACCCGGACCCGCTCGACCCTGGGGAGATGATGTCGACCGGGATCGCGATCGAGTTCTGGAGCCCGCCGACATCGGAGGCGTTCACGAAGATGTAGAAGATACCGGTCCGGTTCGCCCACGAGGAGGGGATGGAGCACTTGGGCAAGGAGCACTGGAAGGTCCCGCTCGCGGCGTTGAAGGTGAGCTGCTGGGTGGTCGCCGAGGAGAGGCCGGGCAGCTCCGAGAAGTTCGCGAACACCGAGTTGACGTTCAGGTTGGGGTCGCTGATCCCGACGAATACACCGAACGAGTGGAGCAGGATCGGGTCCGTCGGAGTGGTCCCGCTCTGGACGAACTCGGGCGGGATGTTGAGCGGGGTGCCCGGGACCGACTGTCGGAAGAGGAGCTGGTTCGAGCAGACGATGCTCACCGTGATCGTGTCGGGAGTACTGAGTCCGAGCGCCTGGACGTTGAGCGACCAGGTCTGACCGATCACCCAGCTCGTCGAACCGCCGAGACCCGCGCCGATCGTAGAAGGAGCCGTGAACGCCGCCGGGTGGGTCGCCGAGGCGAGGTAGATCTGGCAGTTCTGGTCGGCGAGGCTCGGGCCCGCGAGGTGCAGGATATCGATCTGGAGGATCTGGCCGCCGTTCGCCGAATAGTCGAGCGCCGCCGAGAACTGACCGACCGGCTGGGGGGGCGGCCGCGGGAAGGTGTTCACGAAGAAGAAGACCGATCCGAACAGTGTTACGGTGAGCGCGAGCAGCAGAATCGTGCCAATAACGTCGGAAACCCCGCGCTTTGATCGGCGAAGTCGCGACGTGCGCGACCGAGACGTCGCTAGGATGTAGAACCCCCCAACTACCGGCGAGCGCCGGCTACCGTAAGATGGAAGCTTCCCGTATTTAGAGCTTGGTTTTCGGTACGGTCGCGCACGCACTCGGCTCCGCATGGGAGCGCATGAATGCGCATCCGAACCCTGACCGAGATTCTGCTCCAAACCGCGGCCGGATATACAGCCGAAATTGAAGGCCGATGCGCGTTTCTCATGCCCAAAATTTTGTTCGACAGGTCAGAGTTTCGAGAGTGAAGCACCTGTACGCTCTCGCCGCCACAAACCGGGGCAGGAGTTTATGTATCAGGATTGGTCATAGCCGAAGCCTGTCGTGTTCGACAAGACCAAATCCCCGGCACCTGCCTCGACCCCGCCTGGGCGGGGTCGCGAGCGGCCCGGACCCGAGGACGAACGGATCGCGCTGCGGTGCAACCGGCGCGAGCTGCAACTCCTCGACAGCTTCGTCGCGACAGGAGAGTTTGGGAGCCGAAGCGAGCTCATGCGGGAGGCGTTGCGCCAGTTCCTCCGCGGTCGCGCATTTTCGGGAGCGTTCGTTCCCGGGGATGCCGACAGCGCGGATGTGCCGGTGCGCCTTCGCAGGGACGAGCTCGTCGAGTTTGCCACCTACGGTGAACAGGTGTCGAACGGCCAGCCGCTCTCGAGCGTGCTCGCCGAGCTCGTGCGGCGCGGGGCGATCGAGCTTCGCGTCTCCGACCTCGTCGCGCGCGCACGGAGCTCGGTGAAGCTCTCGGCGGAAGCCCGGGAACGGCTCGAGGCGCTCGACGCGAGCGCCCGCGAGCTCGAACGAAAGGGGGTCCTCGGCCGGTAAGGTCGCGGGCGGTCGGTCGTAGGGACACGCAAGGGGTGGTTTGAGATGCCGCAAGCAGGAGAGCGCGGGACGCAGGACGAAAGGGACGCGACCCGGACCGACTCGTTCGAGGTGGGTCTCGGGGAGTCGCTTCGGCTCGGCCATGACCTCCGATTTCTGCTCGTCTGCGTGGGCGGCGGTGCGGCTCGCATCGGGGCCGCGGTGCTCCGCAAGGAGTTGCGCTACGTCGAGTCGGTCGCGGTCAACTGCGACCCTCGCGTTCAAGGGCTCGAGGCGTTCGACCGTAGAGTATACCTAGGTACTGGCACGGGGGAGCTTCCCGACTCGCTCGGGTCGCCTCACATCGCGGGTCAGCTCGCCCACGCGGCCGAGCCGGCGCTTGAACGGATCTTCGACGGCGCGACCTTCGTGACGGTCGTGGCCACGCTCGGCGGCGGCACCGGAACGGGCGTGCTGCCCTACCTGCTCGACGCTGCGGCCCGCGCGAGCGAAGTGCTCTCGGTGTTCGTCGTAAAGCCGTTCGGCGCGGAAGGGGAACGGCGTGCGGTCGCGGAACGCGCGATGGCGCGCCTCCACTTCCTCGACTCCTTCGTCGAAAAGCAGCAGCGGAACGCGGCGACGCTCCAGGTGCTCGACAACGACTCCCTCGTTCCGATCGCGGCGCGCATCCCGATGGCCCGGCTCAACGACCAGTGGGCGACCATCATCTCAACGCACATCGAGCACTCCTTCCTGCTTCCCGCCGAGGCGATGCTCGAGGCGACACGCATCGCCGAGCTCACTGGCTCGGACCACGGCCTCGTCCCTTCCGGTTACCAGGCTCCGGGCACCGCACCCCCCGCCCCGACACCAGGTCCCCCCGTTCCGCTGCCTCTCCTCTCGGCCGACCCCGCGAACCGATACCCTGGCGCGATCGAAGACGCCGAGCTCACCTTCGAGGTCGAACGGGAGCTACCGCCGGGCCGGGACCTCGCCTAGCCGGGCTCCGTCGGCTATAAGAGCGGGCCGTACTCCCGACGGCCGATGGACGGTCGGCTCGCCACGGTGCTCGCGACGCTCCTCCTGCCGGGGGTGCTCATCGGGGTCACGTACGTCGAGTTCTCGTCGAACCCGCTCGCCATCCTGATCCTCATCGCCGTGATGGTGGGCGGCTCGTTCTATCTGCTCAGCTACCGCGACTCGTTCTAGGCTCGGCTACTGGTAGATCGATGCGTTCTCCGGGGCCTTCCCCGGGCCCGGACCCTGCTTGCGTCCCTGCATCGCGGCGCGGAGCGCCCGCTCGATCACTTCGGCTTGGGTGCGAAGCGGTCCGGTGTCGATCTTGAGCTCGGGGAGGAGCCGGTCGACGGTTTCGATGAGCGTGGCCGCCGCTCGGTGGTCGGGAAACCCTTCGCTGTCCCGGGCGCTCACGAGCAGCGCACCCACGGGCAAGGATAGGTTCTGAGACCTCACCAAGAGCGCCCCCGCGACTCCTGCGAGCACCGCATCCCCGAGCGGGCGGGCTGCTGCGGCTTTGAAGCTCGCGAGGAGCACGGGGTCCGGCCGCGAAGTGATCACCCAAGACTGCTCCTCTCCGAGGGCGGGATCCTCCGCCTCGCCTTCGACGAGCGGGTGGGGGACGACCCCCTCAAGCGCGAGGAGCAACCGCACCTTGCGCGAGGCCGCTCCGGCGAGTAGTACGTCGGCGAGCCCTGCGAGCCCCGCCGGGTGCGGTGGGAACTCGCTCAAGGCAATGGCGATCTTTCCGGCCCCGTGGATCCGGATCGGAGGCTGCACCTGGCCGTTCTGCACGATGGCGATGGGAATCTCCTGTTCCGAGCGCAAGATAGCGATCCGCGGGAGCTCCAATGCGCGGACCATGTAGTGGGCGGCCACGGTCGCCGCGAGTCCAGCGCCGGCAAAGCCGCAGAGAAGGACTGCCCCCGGTTCGAGCTCCTTGGCGCCGGCGTCTACCTGCCACTCGAACACCGCGCTCTACTCCCCCGAGGTACGAACCGCGCTAGATACTTCTAGCTTCACCCTCCGCTCGGGCGTTTGGCGAATACGGGCAAATACTCGCCGCGGCTCCAGCGCACTGTGGGGCTACCGATCCGCGATATCGTCACCCCCGAGGAGCTTCCCTGGGAAGCGCTGGCGGGCCGGGCGCTCGCCGTGGACGGCTACAACGCGCTCTACCAGTTCCTCGCCACAATCCGCCAGCCCGGCGGGGCGCTCTTCACCGACAGCGAGGGGCGGGTGACGAGCCATCTGATGGGGCTCCTCCACCGCACTGCCTCGCTCCTTGCCGAGGGGGTCCGACCGGTCTGGGTCTTCGATGGAAAGCCTCCCGACCTCAAGGCCGGGACTCTGAGCCAGCGGTTCCGGGTGAAGGAGCGCGCGGAAGCGGAGTGGAAGGAGGCGCTCGCCGCGGGGGACCTCGAAACCGCTCGCCGCAAGGCCGCCGCCACCTCCCGGCTCACCCACCCCATGGTCGAGGAGGCGATCGAGCTGCTGCGCGCGCTCGGCCTCCCCTCCGTGCTCGCCCCCTCGGAGGGGGAGGCGCAGGCCGCGAGGATGGCCGCGGACGGGCTCGTCTGGGCCGCCGCCTCGGAAGATTACGACTGCCTTCTCTTCGGTGCGCCGCGGCTCGTACGTGGGCTCGCTGCCCGTGCGCCGAAAGGGAAATCGCTAGGAGCCCAGGTGATCGACCGCGGGAAGCTCCTCACCCAGCTCGGGATCTCCTCCGACGAGCTCCTCCTGATCGGGCTCCTCGTCGGGAACGACTACTCGGACGGCGCGAAGGGGTACGGCCCCAAGAAAGCGCTCAAGCTCGCTCAACGGCACCTCGGATTCGACGAGACGCTCCGGGCCGCCGGCCTCGACCCCAAAGAGCTCGAACCGGTCGTGGCACTGTTCCGGTCCCCGGAGGTCATCTCCGTGCCGGCCCCGAACTTCCACCCCGTCAACGATGCGATGGTGCTCGAGCTGCTCGTCGGCCGACATGGGTTTTCGGAGAGCCGCGTCCAAGGGGCGCTCGACCGGGTGCACCGCTCCCCCCACCCCGCGACCGCCCCAGCGCCGCGCGGCCGCCAGGCGAGCCTCGACGGCTTCTCCTCGGAGGCTTCGTGAAGCGGTTCGAGTGCGTCCCGAACTTCTCCGAAGGCAAGGATGCAGGCCGGATCGAGCGGATCGTGGCGCCGGCACGGGGCCGCCCGGGCGTTGCGGTGCTCGATGTCGAGCGAAACCCGGACCATCACCGCTCGGTCGTGACCCTCGCGGGCGAAGCGGAGCCGCTCCTCGCGGCCCTGTTCGACATGATGCGGGTGGCGATCGCCGAGATCGACCTCACGCAACACAAAGGCGAGCATCCGAGGATGGGCGCCGTGGATGTCGTACCGTTCGTTCCGCTCGGCGATTCGACGACCGCGGAGGCGGTGGAGCTCGCGGCTCGGCTCGGCGCACGGGTGGGGTCCGAGCTCGCGGTCCCGGTCTACCTCTACGGGGACGCGGCCCGGCGGCCCGAGCGAAAGGATCTGGCCGAGGTCCGAAAGGGGGAGTTCGAGGGGCTTCGGGGGTCGATCGTCACCGACCCCGCACGCGCTCCCGACTTCGGACCGGGCCGGCTCCATCCGACGGCGGGAGCGGTCGCCATCGGGGCCCGGCCCGTTCTCATCGCGTACAATGTCTATCTGACCACCCCCGACGTCGCGATCGCCAAGCGGGTCGCGCACGCGGTCCGCGCGAGGGACGGAGGACTCGCCGAGGTGAAGGCGCTCGGATTCGAGATCCGGGAGCGACAGCGAGCGCAGGTCTCGATGAACCTCACCGACTATCGGCGCACGCCGATCCCCCGGGTCGTCGAGCTCGTCCGTCGCGAGGCCGAGCGGTACGGCGTGCGCGTGGAGTCGAGCGAGATCGTGGGCCTCGTGCCCGAGGATGCGCTCCTCGACGCTGCAGAGTACTACCTGCAACTCACCGATTTCGACCGAGGCCTCATCCTTGAACGGAAGCTTGCGAGCGGCCCCCCGGTTCCAGAGGCACCACGACCGACCGGCTTCGGAGCATTGCCGCTCGACGGTTTCCTCGACCGGCTCGCGGCCCGAACCCCCACTCCGGGCGGAGGCAGCGCCGCGGCCGTCGCGGGCGCCATCGGGGCCGCGCTCGGCCGGATGGTGATCGCCTACTCCGGGACGGCGACCGCCCTCCCCCCGGAGCTCGAGGGGATCGCCCGCGAGCTCGAGAAGGGCCGCGCGCGCTTCCTCGCCCTCGCCGACGAGGACGCGCTCGCGTACGAGGCTGTGCGTGCAACGCGGAAGGCCCGAAAGGAGCACCCCACCGACCCCGCCGCCGGACGCGCTTGGGAGGTTACCGTCCGACACGCGAGCGAAGTCCCCCTCGACACGGCCCGGCTCGCGAAGCGCCTTGCGACGGAGCTCGAGCGGCACCGCGCGAAAACAAAACCGGCGGTCGGCAGCGACCTCGTGAGCGCGCTCGCCCTCCTGCGCGCCACGAAGGAGGGAGCGCTCTCGAACGTGGCGATCAACCTGGACGAGCTCAAGGAGGCGGGCCTCCCCTTCGCCGACCTGAGCGCCGAGGCAGAACGCGTCGCCTTCGACCCGTAGCACCGCATGAAGGAGGGGGGCTCTCGGGCATCGCGCCGCCCGGAGGTGCTCGTGAACTGCGCGGTCTCGCTCGACGGAAAGCTCGCCTACGCGGGGGGCGCCCGAGCCCGGCTCTCCGGACCGAACGATCTCCGTCGCGTTCAGGAGCTGCGCGCGAAATGCGATGCGATCCTCGTCGGGGCCGGAACGGTCCGGCTCGATGATCCCTCGCTCCGGGTCCACTGGGAGCTCCTCGGTACTGCTCCCCGACGCGACCCCGCCCACTCCCGGGTGCTCGATGGGTCTCGTCCGACGCTGATCGCGGTACCACGCGGCTCCCACCGAGTGTACCCGACCGGCGTCGAGCAGTGGCGTTCGACTCGCGATCGCGTCGAGCTCGCTCCGCTCCTCGACCACCTCGCGGGGCGCGGCGTTAGCCGAATCCTTGTCGAAGGCGGTGCTACCGTCCTCGCCTCCTTCTTCCGGCAGATGCTGGTCGACGAGCTCACCGTCTACGTCGCGCCGCTCCTCATCGGGGGGTCGACCGCGCCGTCGCTGTTGGGAGGGGAAGAGTGTCCCGACGCCGAGCGGGCGATCCCGCTCGCACGCACGGGCGTGGAGCCGCTTGACGACGGGGTGCTCCTGCGGTTCCGTCCGCGGCCCGCGTCGGGAGTCGCCGCGCACCCGTTATAGGGAGGCCCGCCTCCGGCGCATCCGAGGAAGCGCCACGAAGCTCGTCCACTTCCTGCTCCAGGAGCAGTTCCACTTCGGGATGCTCACCGACGGCAACGAGTACATCGACCTGGACACCGCCTGCCGCGACTACTTCGGGGTGAACCCTGTCAAGGGGGCGGACCCGAGCCGGTTCCGCGACATGCGCGCCTTCTTCTCGGGCGGTTCGGAGTCGGTCGAGATCACCCGGAAGATCGTCGAGTACATCGACCGCCGACGCAAGATGGGCTGGACGCCCCGGGCCGCGACCGGCGCTCGGTACTTCTTCAAGCCCGAGGAGGGAGTCCGGCTCCTCGCCCCGGTCGTCGCCGGCGTCAAGATCTACTGTCTAGCGCAGAACTCGAAGAGCCACCTCGCCGAGCAGGGGAAGCCCGCGCCCAAGAGCCCGTTCCTGTTCACACGGTTCGCGAACTCCCTCGTGGGCCCGAGCGAGCCACTCCTCCTCCACGAGGCCGGAACGAAGCCAGATCTCGAGGTGGAGCTCGCCCTCGTCATCGGCAAGCGGGGCAAGCACATCTCCGCCGCCCAGGCGTACGACCATGTCGCGGGGTACACGATCGCGCTCGACATGGCCTACCGCGACCTCCAGTACCCGGGCGAGGGGGCCGTCGACTGGGTGATGGGCAAGGGTTTCGACAGCTCCCTCGCGGTCGGTCCCTGGATCGTTCCGAAGGAGGAGGTGGGCCACCCCTACCCGCTCCGGATGCGCCTCAAGGTGGGCAACGACGTCTGGCAGGTCGGCGACAGCTCCGACTACCTGTTCCAGATCCCGCAGATCATCGCGCACCTTTCGAGAGGCATTACTCTCGAGCCGGGGGACTTGATCTCGCTCGGCACGCTCGGGGGGGCGCCCGGATTCGAGTTCGGCTCGGAGAAGCGGATCCTTACCGAGGGCGCGGCGGTGGAAGCGGAGATCGAGAAAGTGGGCCGGCTTATCGTCCCGGTTCGGCGCGAGACCCCCGCGGCCGCGGCTACGCCGGTCCCCGCGGCCACGTAGCCTCCCCCCGCAGCAGCAGGAAGGTCGCCGCGGGCTGGGTGAGCTCGAGTCGCTCCCCCCTCTTCCCAGTGACCCGACCCTGCCCGAAGGGGAGGTCGACGTCCATCGTGAGCTCGAGCGCGACGACCTCGTTCGAGCGGGGAGCAAGCGCCGCGTCGCGAAGCGGTTCGAAACCATCGAGCAGCTCGCGCGAGAGTTCGACCACCCTGAGCCCGCTCCCCCCGTGGAGCGAGCCGGGCCATCGGATGAGGCGATGGATGTCCGTCGTGACGGGGGCGTCCGTCTCCCCTTGGACCTCGATCGCAGCGAGCTTGAGCACCACTTCGAGAAGTTCCTCGCTCGCGGCTCCTGGGAACACCTCGAGGCTCCGGTGCTCCCGGATCCACTCGGGTCTCCCCTTCCGGAGGAGTTCCTTGGCAAGACGCGTTGCCCGTGAGGGCTCGAGGCCGGCGCGCGCCAGCTCGGCTGCCGCCGCCGCTGCTCCCTCCCCCTCCCAGGTGGGCGAACGGCCGGCGTGGTCCGCGGCCGGTCCTGCGCGGGCCGGAGGGTCCGCCCACCACCTCGACAACGAGCTCCCCCCGCGGCGCTTCCTCCTCGGCGAGGGCGGCCTGCGGCTCGACGCCGATCCCGAGCACGTACTCCACGAGCTCGCGCCGCTCGGCCGAGGTGAGGGAGCGCACCGCCTCGGTGCGGATGTGGACGTGGTAGCCCCGGTTCCCGGAGAAGACGAGCGTCGCCTCCCGCGGGTCGAGCCCGAAGTCGCCGAACAGGAAATCGTCGAGCAGCGAGCGGAACCGGGTCTTCACGAGTTCGAGCTGCGCCGGGTAGTCGAGCTCCTTGGCGGAGCGAAGGTGGTCCGAGTCGAGGTCGAAGACGAGGTCGGCGCCGAGCCACTCCTTGGCGTTCATCGACGACGCCTCCGGGTGCTGGTAGTAGGCGGTCGAGTAGTACAGGTGCCGGGGCGTCTCCGAGGTCAAGTACCGGCGGAGTTCCGCCCCGCTCCCGAAGGCGAGATGCCGGCGCATCAGGTCGGTCCTCGCGAACGGGAACATCGCGACCTCCCGCTCGGAGAATCCTGGCGGTGGCTCGACGGGATGCTGGTCGTAGTAGGCCGCGAACTCGCGCGCCACGAACTCGAGCGCGGGGCCCGAGAGCGGGACGCTCTTCGCCACGCTACTCTCCGCCGGGCGGCAACGGCTCGCTCGGCGCGGTGAGCGCCTCGAAGCTGTCCTCGCGACGACCCCGGAGCAGGAGCCGGAAGACGGTGTTGTGCTCGCTCCCCCGCAGGAGCAGCTGGACCGCGCGCTGGGCCCGGTCGAGCTCCCGCTCCTCTCCGATGAGCGCGACCGTGCTCCCGTAGACGCTCACGGCGCACCCGGAGAGCTCTTCGAGCCGTTCGCGGGCCCGTCCCTTGACTCCGATAACGCGGGCGCGGATCCGGCGGACCGCCATCTTCTCCCGCTTTCCCGAGACCTGCTTGATGTCGAGGACCGCGAGGTACGTTCCCTCCTTGAGGAGGCGGAAGGCGCGAGGAGGGGAGAACCCCCGACCGATGGCGAGCACGATATCCCGGGCCGCGAGCACTCCGCCGGGATCCTGCTCGTCGGGAGCGGAGACGCGGATCGCGTCCTCCTCGTCGTCGACGGCGACCGTCGTACCGGTCCTCTTTTCGAGCTCCCGCTTCGTTTCGCCGCCGCTCCCGACGAGCACGCCGATCCGGTCCTCGGGGATGCGGACATACATCGTCGGCATCGACTACGCCTTCTCGGGCAGGGCGGTCGCGCCGCCGGAATCGGCCCAGAGGCGCTCGAAGCTCCCGTCCGCGCCCAGCTTACCAAAGAACTTCGCGAAGGTCTTGAGGTCCCGAACCAGAAGCGCGCGCGCTTGGGGGTGCGTCGTAGGAATCGCCTGGGCGACGTCGATGAACGCCGGCGCTCCGTCCGGTGCCTGGAGCACGTTGTACGGAGAGAGGTCCCCGTGCACGAGCTTCGCTCCCACGAGCATCCGTTGGACCTGGAGCGCGAACTCCGTGCGGAGCGCCTCCGGGTCCTCGATCAGCGCGTCCTTGAGGCGGGGGGCGGGCTCCCCCGCGTCGCTCCCCACGAGCTCCATCACGAGGACGTTCCGCATGTAGCCGAGGGGGACAGGGACCCGGACCTCGGCGTCCTTGAGCCGGGTGAGGATGGTGTGCTCCCGCCGGGTCCAGTCCGCGACCAGGTGGGCGAACCCGCGTGTCCCGGCCTGGCGACGGAACTCCTCGAGCACGTAGGGGGGGAGGGTGCGGAACACGGCGTTGCTGATGCGGTAGACCTTGACCGCGCGGAACCCGGCCGCCCCGCTCGCCCGGAATACCCCGCCCTCCTTCCCCGTCGAGATGGGGTAGTCGAGCGACTCGAACAGGCCACGGCTCACGAGGTGGGAGACGGCGAGAAGCGTTGGGTGGTCGAAGAACTCGTCCCGGATCTTGTGGTCCTCGGCGTTCCGCCGCCGCTCCTCTACCCGCTCGCCGCGCGGGAAGAGGATCGTCTCGGGCCGAGGCATGCCCCCCGAGCCGCCGCTCCCCTCTAAAGCGTTGGCCGAGGTGGGGGAAGCTCAGCATTCTCGAGGACGGGGTGGCGCCGGCGAAAGCTAGGGATTATCCGCCGTTCGGGGCTCTCTAGGGCATGGAACCTACTGCCCCTTCCTCCCCCGCCTCCGTCCTCCCGACCGGTTCCCCCCCGGGGATCGTCGACCGATTGGACCGCGCCGGGGAGTACGACCAGGTGTTCGCCGTGGTACGCGATGCCGTCTGGCGCCACCTCCATCGCGAGCGGAGCGGGCTCGGCCTCGGACTCGCCCAACTCCCCCCGTACCTGGGCGGATTCTGGCCCGTGACGGGGAATCTCCTTGTGCTCAACGAGAGCCTCGTGGAATCGGTCCGCGAACACGCGCGCTCCCCCCGGGAGCTCAACGGATTCCTGTTCGTCCTGCTCGCCCACGAGTACATCCACGCGCTCGGCTACCTCGACGAGCGATCGACCCGCAAGCTCACCGCCGAAGTGGCGCTCGCCGCCTTCGGCCCGGAACACCCGGCGACGAAGCTCGCTTCGGGAGACCTGTGGCGGATGCTCCCGTTCCTTCGGGACGCCCCCTCGGACGGGTCGGGCCGGCTCCGGATCGTTTCGGGGTTCGATAGCGGCTCGACCGCGAGCTACATCCGGTAGCCGCAACGGCCAAGCGGGCCGCGCCCGTTCCTCGAGCGTGCCACGCGAGCCGTCGGACGAACTCTCCATCGACCTCCAGCTCCTCGAGGGGTTCGAGTTCGCCTGCCGCCCGGACTGCGGACTCTGCTGCTACGCGGAGCCCGCGGCCACGGGAGCCGAGCGCGCGCGGCTCCTGAAGATCGAACCGGAGCTTCCGTTTCGGCCAGAGAGCAGGGAGTACTCTCGGATCGGGGCTCGGCCGGACGGGGGCGCGTGCGCCCTCCTCACCGAGAACCGGTGCCGGGCGCACGCCGCGCGGCCCCACCCGTGCCGCGCCTTCCCGGTCCACGTCCACATCGGCGAGCGGGTTCAGGCCTCGCTCGTGCTCTCCTGCCCCGGCGTGGCGCTCGGCCCGCTCGCGGGTTGGCAGAGCGGTTCGCCCCGCCCAACTCCGAAGGGGCTCGACGGGGAGCTCGCGGCGGTCCGGGAGGAGTTTGAAGGGAGCCCGGTCGAGCTGCTTCGGTCGGACGCGACAGGAAGGCTCGCCCGCGAGCTCCGGCGCCGGGGCGTTGAGCCGCGGGAGCTCGAGGGGCTTCGTGCGAGAGCACGTGCCCAGCTCCCGGCGCCGGAACCCGAGATTCTCGCGGAGTTCGCGCCGCCGCTCTCTGGAGGCCCGCTTGACGAGGAGCCGATCTTCTGGGACGCGCGGCTCGGGCTGGTACTGCTCTCGAGTTCCGAAGACGGACTCTACGTAGCTTCGCGAGCGCGAGAGGCCGGAGGGGTTTCGGCGTTGCTCGGAGAGTTTCCGCTCCCCGAGGCCTCTCCGCGTCTCACCTCACCTGCCCAGCAGCTGCTCGACGGCTACCTCGCCTATCTGGGAGAGCGGGACCACTTCCTCTGGAGCGTACTCGCCGAAGGCGCGGTCGCCGCCTCCCGCTCCTTCGAGGAAGAGTACCTCGGAACGCTCGCCGCGGTCAAGGAGGAGCTGCTCGCGAGGGCCTCCGTTCGGGCACGGCTGCTCGGAGAGACCGGGGAAAAGCTCGACGCGGAGGAGCTCGGACGAGGGATCCGTGCGATGGACAACGACCTGCTCGACCGACCGACGTTGGGCTCGATCCTGTAGGGAACCCCCACGGGACCCGGTCCCGGTGGGGGGAGGAAAGGGTTCGCGTGTGCCTCTCTACGGGCGAGGACGAGCCCTCCTCGCCTCCAGCACGAAGAAGCCACCGACCACGACGACGAGCCCCCCGAGGAGGAGGAGCGCGACGAAGGACGACGCGCCTGGACTCCTTCCCAGGTTGGCGTTGGGGAGCGGCGGTAGGCTGGGGGTTCCCGTGTGGTGGATCTCGGCCTGGGCGGTTGCGGTGCTCACCGGCGCGGCGAGCAGCGCAGCGCCGCTCGAGGGGTGGCTTTCCGAGGCGATCGGGAGCGGCTCGGTCCGCGCAAGGACGGCTCGAGTTACCGGGGCCGCCGAGGGCTCGAGCGGGGCGGAGGCCGGGCGGACGGAGGTCTCCGGCTCGAGACCGCCTGCCTTGGTCCCGTCCGAGCTGGGCAGGACGACGAGCCCATCGAACACTCGATAGCTGCCGGCCGAGCCGCCCTGGGTGTAGGCGACCGTGTACGCGGTTTCGGTCGTCCCGTTGGGAAGCCCGAGCGTCTCCTTCCCCGTCACCGAGAACTCGAAGGTCAGCGGGACGGTCGCGTTGAGGCTCGAAACGCCCGCGTTCTTCACGACGATCGAGGTACCGTTCGCCGAACCGCTGACCGCGCTCGCGTAGGCCGCGGTGCCCACGAACGTCGCCTGCGTGCTCGA
The DNA here is from genome assembly GCA_022750125.1 of Thermoplasmata archaeon. Taxonomy (GTDB): domain Archaea; phylum Thermoplasmatota; class Thermoplasmata; order Lutacidiplasmatales; family UBA184; genus JAKIVR01. The sequence goes on along the minus strand of JAKIWH010000015.1, from coordinate 9,339 downwards.
GTTCCACGTCTCGCCGACGGAGAGCGGGGCTTCCGAGACGAGGAGCGCGGGCGCGAAGCTCGCGGTGAGATTCTCCGCGACCCAGCCCACCTCGTTGACGTTCGCCGTCACGTACTTCACCGTCGTCGACCCGTTCGCATCGAGGGTGCTGTTCGGGAAGTTCGAGGCCGCGAGGCTCACATTGATCGCCTCCCAGGCCGCGACGTGCTCGTTCGCGAGGGACAACGAGCCGTTCGGGCCGACCGTGTAGTTAGCGAACGCGAGGTAGGCGTTGGCAACGCCTTCCGAGAGCCAGAGCGCGGAGGTGGTGGGCGTAAGAGGGACGTAGGCGCCCGGGGCGTAGGTTCCGGCCACGGGCAGGGTGCCCGAGATGCCAATCGCCCCTTGCACGGACCTTACCTCGACGGCCGCCGCCTCGACGCTGCGCGAGCTCGAGGAGGGCGAGGTCACGTTGAGCATCGCGTAGGCGAGGTAGCCCGCCGAGAACGACTCGTTCACGGCGACGTACGCCCCGGTCCGGGTGAGGTTCCCCCCCGACAGGTTGAGGGCGGAGGAGTAGGCGCCAACGTACGCCACATGGGCGCTCGCATTTTCGGCGGCTCCCCAGGCCCAGCTCGCGGTGGGCGTCGTGCTTGTCGCGATAGACGCCTGCGGCACGACCCCACCGATCCCCGTCGCGCCGGCCATCGGGAGTGCGGCGAGGGCGAGGAAGGCGAGCGCGGTCACGAGGACGAGCGGTCGCCGGAAGCCGCGCATCCTCTCGGCAGCTCGTTCGGCGGCGGCGGCGCTTCGGGCCTCGGGGTTCGGCATGGCTCACCTTACTCTTCCCGAGCGCCGCGTGGGCCATCCCTCCCCGCGAAGGAGAGTTCCGTCGGTATCTTTCGGGGGGGTTTATGTAGCGCCGCGAGGAGGTTGGGCGATGTTCTCCCCGCCGGGTGTGGAGGACCCGATCTCGGCGCTCTTCGACCTCTCGGACCGGGTCGCCCAGATGGCGCCTACGGTCCGCAGGATGTACCGGTACACGGCGGTCGTCGTCGTGCTGTTCCTCGTCATCATGCTGGTCCTGTTGCTCATCACCATCCGCTCGAACGGATTCCTCGCCATCCTCGCGTTCATCGCCATCGCGGTCTCAGTCGTCGCCCTGAGCCTCCTGCGCGAGACGGACCGTTTCTTCCGTTCTTTCGTGCTCCGCCACCGCTCGATCCGACTCCTCCGTGACGCCGAGCCCCGGGCGCGCATCCCCGAGGGGCGGACCCCCGTCGAGCGACTCGCCCGCCACCTCGCGCAATCGAATCCGCGGGTGGAGGCGCTCGTGCGCGACCACCCGGATGCGCTGCGGTATCGGGCCGAAGTGGGCGGCGTTCCGTTCGACCTCCTTCTCGTCGCGCCGGCCGACCGGAGCTACTCGCTCCTCCGGTGGGGCGAACCGGGGTTCGCCATCGTAGCCCGCATGGCCCCCGAGACCCTCGGCGTCCCCGAGCTCGACCGGTTTGCCGGCGAGCTCCGCACGGCGGCCCCACGGCTCGGGGGCCGGCTCGTGCGCGCGATCCTCCTCCGTGCGAACCCTACCCCCATCGGGGAACCGGTGTACGAGTACGCGGTGGGCCACCCGGTCGAACTGCGGGGAAACCGGGTCGCGCTCGAGATCATCACGGAGAACGCGGACGGGAGCTACGATTTCGTTCCCCACGTCCTCGGGGTTCCGTAAGCCGCTCCGCTACCGTATCCAGTCGGGCGAGCCCGTGTACCGGTAGTGCTCCTGCAGTTCGCGCGAGTAAAGTTCGCGGTAGAGCTGACGATACCGGCGTAGATGCTCCACGCCCAAGGGCGTGATCCGGATGTCGTAACCCCGTTCGTCCCGTGTCAGGGTCACGAACTTCTCGGCGAGCAGGTACTCGAGCACCTTGTCCGTCATGTGCGAGTTCGACCGGATCGCGTGGAGGATCTCCTCCTTGCTCACCCGCTCCTGCGCGGCGAGGATCCGCGCGGGGGCCTGTTCCACCAGATCCGGTTGGCCGAGGTCGAGGTCGAGCACGGCGAACAGCCGTGCGAGGGCGATGTAGGCATACACCCGATAGCCCTTGTACTGCCGCTCCGCCACCGTGATCCCGCAAAGATACGAGCGCGGATACTTGGAATGTCCTAGTTCCGGTGCGCGCTCAATCCTGCTTTCCCCGTGCGTGGGAGGTCGCGGAGCGGCGCTCCACCGATTCGACGAGGTTCTTCAGGACTAACACCGGACGGCCGCCGAGCGTGAGCCCACCCACCCGGCCGACGGCCGTTCGCGTCCCGACGGCGACGATCACTCCTCGCTCCCGGTACACGAACGGTTCGAGCGGCTGTCCGCGCAACCGGTGGAGTAGGTTTCGGGCCGCCACCGGCGCCTCGGCGACCGCGGCCTGGGCCGTGGCCGGGACGGGCAGGTGATTCCGCGGGTCGGTGAACTCTGCGACGTCGCCGATACAGAAGACTCCCGGATGCCCGGGCACCTCGAGGTGCTCGTCGACACGGATACGGCCCGATCGACCGTGGTCGACCGACAGACTTCGGACCACGGGGGGTGCCTGCACGCCGGCAGCCCAGACGGCGATGTCGAACGGGAGGTGGACCCCGCCCTCGAGCTCCAGCTCGTTGCGTTCAACCTTGCGGACGTTCTTGCCCTCGTGGAGCTCCACACCGGCGGCCCCCAGAATCTTCCGAGCTCGAGCCACGAGCTTCGGGTCGAGTCCCGCAAGGAACGGCAGGGCGCCCACCACAAGTCGGACCTCCGGGGAAGGGACCGCGTGGCCCACGCTCTTCGACCAGTTCGCGGTCGCGATCTCTCCCGCGACCTCCGTGCCGGTGGAGCCGCCTCCCACGACGGTGACGCGAAGGCGTTTCCCCTGGGCTTGACCCGGGGGTCGCGAAAGCGCGTCGCGGATCGCCTGGGCGAGCTTCTGGGCGCCGCTCAGGCGGTAGACCGAGTGGCAGTAGACGTCGGCGCCCGGAACTCCGTAGTAGGCGGGTACGCTGCCCAGGCAGATTGCGAGAGCGCGGAACGGGACGTTCTCCCCGTCCACACGCACCGACCTATCCTCGAGGGCGATCGCCTCCACCGTGCCCGTGAGGAGGGCGTCGGCGGGTCCCGATAGGAGACCCTGGAGCGGTACCACCCAAGGGGTGACCCCTCCCTCCGCCTCCGAGAGCCGGGCGAGTTCGTACAGCTCGGTGCGCATCACGTGAACGGGGTGTCGATCCACGAGACGGATGGGATACCGCCCCCGGGCGCCCCGACGCAGGGCATGCCAGAGCTCGAGCCCCGCGTACCCCGCTCCGAGCACCAGGATCGCAGGCTCCTTCGGTTCGGCGCGGCCCGTCATTGTACTGGTCTCGTTGCCCCCCGCAATGTATCCCCCCGGGGGGCAACTCCGCAAGGACGAGCGCGGGATAAGGCGCGAGGATCGGCTCTAGAGACCGGGGATGAGCGCGCGTATCCCGTCGATGACGAACTGGATCCCCACGGCGGCGAGGAGGAGCCCCATCACCCGCGCCACCGCCATCACGCCGACCCGACCGAGCTTCCGAAGGATCCGCTCGCCGAACCGGAGCACCACCCAGGTCGCCGCAGCGGCCACGCCGATCGCGATGAAGGTGGCGAGGATCGCCCACGGGTCGGAGCCCGCGCTCCCCTCGTAGATCATCACGGTCGAGATCGCCCCGGGACCCGCGAGCAGCGGAATGCCGAGAGGCACCACCGAGATCTCCTCACGCTGCGCGAGGGCGTCCGCCTCGTCCTCCCGTGTGAGCCGGCTCCCGCCCACCTGGCCCTGGATCATTTCGAAGCCGACAATGAACACGATGATCCCGCCCGCGATCTGGAACGCTTCGAGCGTGAACCCGAACGCCGCGAACAGGAACCGTCCCGCGATCGCGAAGAGGACGAGGATGGAAGCCGCCACGAGGACCGCCCGGTCCCGCACGAACCCGCGGTCGGCCTCCGAGTAGCCGTGGGTGAGCGCCGCGTAGAACGGCAGGGTGCCGATCGGATCGACGAGCGCGAAGACGCTCGCGATGACGGCGCCGGCGAAGGCGATATCGTTCGTGGTCACGGGCTTCCCTCACCCGAGAGTAGCGCACTGGCCGTGCCCGCATCCCGCGAGGGAGCGAGGCGGAGCTCTTCGGCGATCTCGGGGTGGCCCACTCTCTCGAGGTTCACCCAGTCTCCGCCGGCGGCGGGAGGCACGGGGGGCCGGAATCCCATCGAGAGATAGAGCGCTTCCGCGGGCCGGTTGGGTTTCGTGAAGACGAGCCGGACCGGACGGTGACCGGCCCCGCGGAGGCCCCGGGCCGCGGCCCAGAGCAAGGCCCGTCCGAGCCCCGTGCGACGTGCCCTAGGGTCGACGAGGAGCTCGGCGATGAGTCCGCCGTCGTTCTGAACCGTGAGCACCGCTCCGAGGAGCTCGCCGTCGACCTCCCGGACGAACGAGCCCGCGGGAATCCATGGCCCGTACTTCGCCGAAAGGAGGGCGGCCACGCTGGCGACGCAATCCTCGCCGAAGTCCTGGTGCTCGAGGAAGATCGCCACGTCGTAGGGGTCGGTAGAGTAGGCCGCGAACATGAGCCGCGCGAGGGCCGTCGCGTCGGTCGCGCGGAGCGGTCGCAGCTCCCTTGGGTTCGCGGGCGTGTCCACGGGGAGCGGTACGTCGTCGGGGAGTTCGAGGTCTTCCCTCCCGAGGAACCGGAACCCTCGAGGCTCGAAGTGCTCCGCGACCGCACTCGGCGGAGGGCCACGTGCCAGGATGCGGATTCCGACGAGGGGTCGCAACTCGGCCGAAGACTCCGCAGCGACCAACACCGCCCGGGCGCTCGGCGGGCTGCGGAAGCCCGGCGCGAGCAGGACGCTCAAGCGATGCCCGATCGGAGTGACCCGGTCGAGCAGGATCCCGATCGCCTCGTCCTTCGGCCCGAGGAGAAGGAATCCGGGTCGGTTCCCTGCCGCGAGATGTTTCTGGATGGTATCCATCGCCCAATCGTCCTCGACCGTCCTCGGCGTCTCGGCGCGGAACCGCTCGAGGAGCTCTTTGGTCTCGCCCGGGAGCTCCGAGGTCGGTCGAAGGGCAACGGGCGGAGGGGACACGGTCCGGCGGAGTCGGCCTCGGGGATAACGCGACCGGTCCGCGATTCTTCCGGGAGCGCAGCTTATGACCCCGCTCCCGGATGGCGCGCCGATGGCAGCGATCCGAACAGCCGAAGCGGTCTGGGAGCACGACCTTCTGCACGGCAGCGGCCGGTTCAAGGTGGGGAGCGGAGCGATCCCGGAGTCCCCCGTGAGCTGGGCGGCACGCACCGAGAGTTCCGGGGGAAAGACGAGCCCGGAGGAGCTGCTCGCTGCGGCGCACGCGAGCTGCTTTTCGATGGCCTTCGCCGCGGGACTCGGGCGGCTCGGTAAGCCCCCCGACCGGCTCCAGGTCACGGCGACCTGTACGTTCGACAAGATCGGGGAGAGCTGGAAGGTCGCGAAGATGGTCCTCGACGTCCGCGGGAACGTCCCGGGGATCGACGCCAAGGCGTTCGAGGAGGCCGCTCAGAAGGCCGGCGAAGGCTGTCCGATCTCGGGTGCCCTCAAGGGTAACGTTCCGATCACGGTCACCGCCCGCCTCGAGTAAAGGTAGGAGGAGCCCTTCCGGGCGAAGCGCCGCCTAGGCGTGCGGCTTCGTACGCCGTCGGACCGCGAGCGCGATCCCCGCGCCGATCGCGGCGAGGAGGACGAGCAGGATCGCGAGGTCGATCCACGGGAGCCCGAAGAGCCCTACCGACGCGCTGTGCTTCGAAACATGGGCCGGGGGGATGGCGGTGAGCGTTACGTTGAGGAATACCACGGTCCCGGAGTCCACTCGGACCGTGGCGTTCGAGTAGGTCTCGTAGCCCGGTAGCGTGACCGTGATGTTGTACGTGCCGGGGACGAGCTCGAGCTCGTAGCTCCCGTTCACGATGGGCACCGAGGTCCCGTTCACGGTGAGCACCGCCGTGCCGGGCGCCACGAGCCCCGTAATACGGCCCGGGAGCTGCGTGAAGCTGACCGAGAGCGGGGACGGGCTTCCCGTCACGGTGACGTGCCCCGAGGCGGGGCTGGGCGTGTACGTTCCGGCGGTGGAAACCGTGTACGGGTACGTGCCGTTCGGGAGGTTTACGGTGAGCGTTGCGGTGCTACCCGAGACCAGGGTCGCGTTGACCACCGCCGACCAGCTCGTGCCGGCGGGGAGCCCAGTTTCTGTCACGCGGATCGGGTAGGTGACGCGCGCCCAGTGGATCTCGACCGAGTAGGCGGCGCCGATCACCACCGCCGTGCCCCCCTTCGGAAGCGGGGTGTAGCCCGGGACCAGGAGCGCGCTCCAGAAGTACGAGCCGTTCGGCTCCGCCTGGTTGACCGTCGCGACCGTCGAGGTGAGCGGCGTTCCGTTGAGCCGTACACCCCAGCTCGTTCCCGCAGGTAGCCCCTGCTCGGTGAAGCTCACGGAGTAAACTGCGAGGCTCCAGATGATGGAGACGGTCATGTTCCCCGAACGGGCGTACGTTGTGCCCGCCACAGGGGTCGCAACGTACCCCGGCACGAGGCCCACGGCGTAGTGGAAGTTCCCCGTGGCAAGGACGAAGAGGATGCTCCGGCCGTTCGAGCTGTGCGTGGCGAACCCGACCTTCACGCTCCAGAGCGTGGAGGGAGGAAGGCCGGATTCCGAGAAGGTGACGTTCGAGATACCGCCCCCGGCTCCGAGCGTGAGTTCGATGTACTCGCCGGGGATGAGCCCGGCGCTCGCGTTCCCGAACGGAATCCCGCTCTGGAAGCCCACGAACTGGTAGTTCCCTGGCCCGACGGTGAGGTTGATCCGGGATCCGACGAACGGGAGGGGGGTCGTCCCGGAGACGCCGAGGGTTCCCGAGGGCTGCGGGGAGGAGATGTTCACGATCGCCGAATAGGAGCGGTCGTAGAGGTTCGCGAGGCTCCCGCCGCCGTGCGTTACGTGGGCGGAGAGGCTCCCGTTCGTCGCGTCGGTCGCGCGGGCCTCCACGATGCCGTTGATCGCCTCGGCGGTGTCGCTGCCGAAGTTGTAAGCGTTCACGACCTCCTGGAGGTTGTGACCGTTGTTGTAGGAGAGGCTCATCGAGAGGTTCGCGGCGGTCGCCGTCGTGCCGTCGCCGTTGCCGGGTCCTCCGAGGGTGAGCTCGGAGTTCTCGAAGAGGCCGATCGGCGTCGTCGTGGTCCCGTCGACCGTGTACCGCGCGGAGCTCACGGCGTTCGTGAACACGAAGCTCGCCACGTCGTAGGTCACCCACCCGTAGCCGTCGTTGTAGTCGAACACCGCCTCGGGGGTCCCGCTCACGACGATCGAGAACACTCGAAGGACGACGGAGGCGGGGTAGGTGAGGGCTACGTTGTTGCCGGGGAGGGCGCCGGAAGCCCCCGCGATGTAGACCGCGCCGCCGAAGATCGATCCGTTGCCGGTGATGGAACCCGCCGCGATGGAGTTCCCGGGCGCCGACATGTTCCAGATGTTGTTCTCGAAGCTGACGGAGTTGCTGCTGGTGTCGATGAAGGCGACGTCCTGGACCCAGTAGAAGAACTCGCTGCTGCCGCTGAAGAACTGGAGGACGACGTTCAGCTGGATCGTCATCGACGAGGAGGCGGAGATGTTCGCATTGTAGGTGGTGAGGGAGCGTAGCACCGTCGTCCCTTGGAACTCGTTCGTCGAGTAGATGATCGGGTTATCGTTCGAGTCCACGCCGAAATCGGCGATCCCCATCGGCGCGGGCTCCGCCGTGTAGAAGCTGTAAGGGTACACGCCCGTCCCGTGATGGACGGGTACGTGGGCAGTGTGGTGATTGGGCGGTAGTGCGATGAGGTGACCTGGGGAGGGCAGCGCGGGATCCCAGTGGTGCGCGGAAAGCGGCGGGGCAGGCTGAGCCGCCGCGGGAGAGACCACGAGGAGCGGTCCCGCGACGAGGACGAGTGTGAGGAGGAGGGACCCGGCGATGCGCATGGATGTGGTGGCTACCGCTCCTTGGATGCACCCGGGCTCCACATCAACATTGCGGCACCGCTCGACGCTCGACCAGAGCTAGTACGGGGGTATTGAAGGCGCTTGCCCAGCTGTACGCCACTATCGAAGTGGGACAGTCCCGGGGGAGCTCTCGGAGGTGGCAGGCGCCGTCTACGGGGGGTTCAGTCAAAGTGTCGATGAACCGCCACGAGGTAGACTAGCAGCAGAACCACGATGACTATCCCCAGGAAGGACTGTGAAGCGAACTCCACGGCCGCGTAGAAAAGGAGGACCAGGATCGCGAGGACCAGGGCCCAGAGTTCCTGGTTCCAAAGCCCGAACGCCACCGCGAGGATCACGATGCCGATGATGAGGGTGATGAGTCCGGCGATGGCGCCGGTGAGGCCGAAGACGGCGCCGGCGCCTCCCAACGACCCTGCGCCCCCAAGGGCGACGCCCAAGGACAGCGCGAGAATGACCACCCCCGCGAGAAGAATGAAGAATCCAAAAATCCCAATCAGGATGGCGAGGATGGCCACTCCGAGGGGAAGCCGGCCGACATTCGGGTACGCCGCCACGAGAACGAATCAGTTGCCATCGGGTAAGACCTTTTGGGAGCCGGTCCGATCCCCCTTGGAATTCGTTTCTGTGGCCCCGTGTCCTCGACTTCCCCCTCGTCCGCGTAACGGCGGCTCCGCAGGGCGAAGGCGGGGTGCAACGCTTAATCAGGGGTGCTCCCCTTCCGTCGGAACGTGACCGACGCGAACCTGACCGTCGGCCTCCTCATGCTCATCGTGGGGATCGCCGTACTCACTTTCGAGATCATCCACCCGGGAGCGTTCCTGCTCATACCGGGCACCGTCCTCCTCGTGGTAGGCGCGCTCTACATCCTTGTCCCGAACTTCCTCCTTGACACCATTTGGGGACCGCTCATCGTTGCGGCCGTCACCGTAGCGGCGATGCTCGTCACCATCCCACTCTACCAGCACCTAGGGAAAATCCATCGTCCGTTGACCACCACGCCCCAGACCCTCACGGGCGAACAAGGGCTCGTCGTGACCGAGGTAATTCCCGACTCCCTCAAAGGGAAGGTTCGGGTCGGTTCCGAGATCTGGTCGGCGCGCGCCCGGACGACCATCCCGTTGGGCACCCGCGTGCGTGTCCTGGGCGGCGAGGGTGTCGCCGTGAACGTTGAGCCGATCGAACCGGAGGGGGCGGGTTAGGACCCAACACCATGGTCGACCCATCCGTCTTCGGCGCCATCGCCGGCGTGATCATCCTTGCGTTCCTGCTCGTCCTTGTCCGGATGGCCCACGGCATCCAG
>JAKIWH010000014.1:29761-30735 GCA_022750125.1 Thermoplasmata archaeon | reverse complement strand
CGTGCCCCGGCTCCGCGGGTCCCACGACCAAAGACAGAAGTCAGACCCTCCGCTTGCAGCGGAGCACGAGGACGCGGGCTCGAGGCATGGCGTTAGGGACGATCATGAGGCAGGAGTCCTTGGTGAGCGTGCGCTTGCGGCTGGGTCCGTCTTCCGTCTCCAGAAGCGGTCAACCTCGAAAAGCACGGCCCGCTATTTAAGCGCCGCCTCAAGGTCACGGACCCGCATTTCCGCGCCCAACCACGCACGGACGGATGCCGGTGCGCGCACAATTGCGCCGGGTCGGAACGGTCGTTCCGCGGCACGAATTCACCAAGAACTGGCACCGCGCGCGAGTGAGTGAGCGATATACGACTCCCGCTCGCGCAACTCTTTATAGCCGGCCTTTCATCGACGCGCGGGAGTCAATCTCGAATGGCAAAACGTCCGGCCGCTGCGCAGCCCCCCGTCCCCCCGAGCGAGGAGCCCACCACCCTCCCGGAGGACGACTTCGTCGCGTCGCTCAAGAACGAGCTCGCGAAGACCCAACGTGGGGCGACCGAGAAGGACGGCGAGGATCTTTCACACCGGGCCGAGCTCAACCGCCGGTTCCTCCAGGACCTCTGGGAGGTGCACAACCAGTTCGAGAACGCTACGATCCATTTGACGGTCGAGCCGTCCCAGACGCTTTTCGCTACCTTCGTCGAGTACCCCGAGCAGTGGATGTTCAAGGAGTCGTTCGATTTCGGGGCGGTGAAGACGATCGAGCTCCGCGACCGCACGCAGGGCTGGGTCGGGTTCACGCTCCGCTTCTGGTACTACGCGAACCCGGAAGGTAAGTACCATCTCCGGGGCGTGTTCGAATGGTGCGACGGCGAGTCGTACCACCGGTACACGGGCTGGATGCGCATGATGAGCCAGGCGGTCCTGTTCGACGACCCCGAGGAGAAGGTCCGCGGCGACAAGCGCAAGGACTCGGACGAAGACGAGAAAAA
>JAKIWH010000014.1:25589-29751 GCA_022750125.1 Thermoplasmata archaeon | reverse complement strand
GTCCTCAAGGACATCGTCGTGGCGTGGTACTCGGCGCACCTCGAGCACGGGCCCGAGAAGTTCATCGCGCACCTCAAGGAAAAGTACCCGAAGGGCGCCTCCTACGCGCGCGAGTCGTACCGGGCCTAGGCGCCCGTACTAGAATCTGCCTCCCCGCGACCGCCCCTTGAAATAGCGAGAGTCGCCTCCACGCCCCGGACCGGGGCGACCCCGACCGGGAGTTTCCGGCGGCCGCGAACCGGACCGCTGAACCATGCGAGAAGCGCTCGTCCGTTACTTCGAGGAGAACCAACGTCTCATCGAGGCGGAAGCGCTATCGCTCCTCCTCTCCCAGCCCGAACCGCTCCGGCTCTCGCGGCGTCTCCTCGAGGAGAGCGAGACGAACGGTCCGTTCGTGACCCGAGGGATGGTCGAACGGATGCTCACGCTGGGGGAGCTCACGCTCCGCGCTCCCGCGATGGCATTCGGGGCTCGGCCGGCGGACGGCCCGGCGGAGCCCCCCCCGCCGTACCGCTTGCTCAACGAGGGATTCGCCCCCGGCATCGCGGGGCGCAAGCCACTCGAGGCGTACCAGGGGCTCTTTCACCACCGCTACCGCACGGTGCAACGTTGGCTCAAGGGCCGCCCGGACCTTCCGAACCTGGTTTCGATCAAGGATCTCCGCGGGCGCGAAGGGACCGCCTCCGTCATCGGCATCGTCCGGGAGGTCCGGGTGACGAGCGAGAAGAAGCACACCCTCCTCGCGATCGACGACGAGACCGGGTCGGTCGAGCTGCTTCTCCCTCGGGACTCCCCGGCGACGCGGACTACCTACCTGCTCGACGAGGTGCTCGGGCTCACGGTGAGCGTGCCCCGCGAATCGGGGCGGCTTCCGGTAGTACGCGCGGTCCACCGCCCGGACGTCCCGGCGACCCGTCCCGCCCGCTCCACGACCGGGAGCTCCCGCGCGCTCTTCCTTTCCGACCTCCACATTGGGAGCCGCTCCTTTCTCGGCGAGAGCTGGTCGGCGCTCGCCGCCTTCCTGCGAGGGGAGGGGCCTGAGCCGGAGATCGCCGCCGAGATCCGCCACGTCGTGGTGGCCGGAGATCTCGTGGACGGCATCGGGATCTACCCGCACCAGGAGCGGGACCTCGCGATCCACGACATCGTGGAGCAGTACGTCGAACTCGGACGGCGGCTCTCGGAACTCCCTGCTCGACTGAACGTCATCGTGATCCCGGGCAACCACGATGCGGTGTGCCCTGCGGAACCCCAGCCCGCGCTCCCCGCGGAGCTCGCCAACCTGCTCCCGACGAACGTGCGGGCGCTCGGCAACCCCTCCATCTTCTCGCTCGACGGCACCGCCGTGGGCGCCTACCACGGGAGGAGTTTCGACGACCTCATCCCCGCGATGCCGGGAGCGAGCTACGCGCGGCCCACCGATGTGATGAAGGGGATGCTCTCGATGCGCCACCTCGCCCCGATCTACGGGGGAAGAACCCCGATCGCTCCGTTGCCCCGGGACGGCCTCCTCATCGACCCCGTCCCGGACATCTTCGTCACGGGCCACGCGCACACCTTTGGCGCGGACCGGTACCGGGGCGTGCTGCTCCTCAACGCTTCCACCTGGCAGGCGGAGACGGAGTACCAGCGGATGCGCAACATCACGCCGATCCCCGCCCGGGCGGCCGTCGTCAAGCTCGCCGACCTCTCGCTCACCGCCTTCGATTTCTCGGAGCCGGGACGCGCCGCGGTGGCGGCGTGACCGCCCCGCCGCTCGATCCGACGGGGGCGGACCGCCGCCTGCGGGTGGTCTACGTGGCGGCCGCGGATGCGGCCGAGGCGCGCCTGCTTGGTACGGGAGCCGTCGAGCGCCGGCTCGCGGCCTGCGCCAATAGCTGGCCGATCCGCTCGGTGTATTGGTGGAAGGGGCGGGTCGAGCGCGCCGAGGAGCACGCGCTCCTCCTCAAGACCTCCGCGAAGAAGCTCGGGGCTCTGATGCTCTACCTCGCCCGCGCCCACTCGTACGCGGTCCCCGACATCGTCGAACTCCAGGTCTCCCGGGCGCACGAGCCGTACGTCCGGTGGCTGCTCGAGAGCATCGACCCCGAATCGTGGGAGCCCGCCCCGCGCCGCCGGGTCACGCGTCCGGTATCGCGGCGAGCCCCGGCAGGTCGAGCCCCGCGACGAACTCGAGCGCCGCGCCCCCGCCCGTACTGACGTACTGGAACGCCTGCTCCACCCCGAGGTCCCGGGCGATCCGTGCGCTATCGCCCCCGGCGCAGACGTGGTACCCTTGCAGGGTCGAGAGTCCCGCGAGCACCTCGCGGGTCCCCGGGGTGAACCGGAAATCCTCGGCCTTCCCGAGCGGTCCGTTGAAGAACACGGTCGCCGAGCCGTCGAGCCGGGCGAAGAAGCGGTCCCGAGTGCGCGGGCCGACATCCCGGAGGAGCACGTCGGGAGGCACGGCGTCGGCGGCGCACGGGATCACCTCCTTCTGACCCGGTCGTTCGGCTAGCCAATCCACGGGAAGCTCGAGCACCGTCCCGTTCTTCGAGGCCCGGTCGACGAGCGCTGCGACCTCCTCCTCGAGTCCCGTCTCGACCGGGCTTGCGCCAAGAGACACTCCCCGGGCCGCGAGGAAGGGGAAGGCGAGCGCCCCTCCCAGGAGGAGCGCGTCCGCTCGACCGACGAGTCCGTTCAGGATGGGGAGCTTGTCCGCGACCTTCGCTCCCCCCAGGATCGCCACGTACGGGTGCTCGGGATCCTCCCGCAGGCGCGAGAGCTCCCGCACCTCCCGTTCCACGAGGAGTCCCGCGTAGGCGGGTAGGCGGTGAGGAAGCCCGACCGTCGAGGCGTGGGCGCGGTGCACCGTCCCGAACGCCTCCTCGACGAACAGCTCCCCCACCTGGGCGAGCTCCTGGACGAACGTCGGGTCGTTCTCCTCCTCCCCCGCGTGAAACCGCAGGTTCTCGAGAAGGAGGAACCCCCCGTTCTGCAGGCGGGCGGCGGCCTGGAGCGCGTTGATGCCGATGCAGTCCTCGGCGAGCGGGACCGGTTGGCCGAGGAGCGAAGAGAGCTTTCGCGCGACCGGACGGAGCGAGAACTTGGGATCCTTGTGCCCGTCGGGCCGTCCCAGGTGGGAGAGGAGGATCGTACGTGCCCCGGCCGTTTGGAGGTGGTGCAGCGTGGGCAACGCCTCGACGATCCTGCGGTCGTCGGCGACCTCCCCCGAAGCGGTGAGCGGGACGTTGAAGTCGACGCGCACGAGCACGCGACGTCCACGGACCGTCGCCTGGCGCACGCTCCGCTTCTCCGCCATCGGCGGGGAACCCGGGCTCGGGGTAAGACCCTTGCGCGGTCCGGTCGCTCTCGCGGCTCCGAAGATCACCCGGGTTTCGCGGACCGCTCTTCCACACGCCGCCGGATCCTCTCGACCGCTCGCTCGGTCGCGGGGAGCGGGAGGCCGTGTCGCCGACCTCGCCGGAGCAGTTCGCCCGAGATCGCGTCGATCTCGGTCGGTCGGCCGCGACGTAGGTCCTGGAGCATGCTCGAACGGTTCGCTGCGGTCGCGCGGACGACCTTCCATAGTTCCGCCTCCGCTTCGACATCGGAGAACGGCTGACCCTCGGCACGGCTCACCGCGATCGCCTCGTGGAGCAGCGCCTCCGCCTGACCGCGCCACGGCTCTTCCAAGAGCTTCCCGTTCAGGACGTTCTGGTCGGCGGTGACCGGGTTGATGGCCGCGTTCACGAGGAGCTTTCGCCACACCTCCCGGTCGATGTCGGGCACCCGCCGCACCGCGATTCCCCCCGACCGGAACAGTTCCGCGAACTGGTCGCTCGCTCTCCGCGTAAGAGGCTCCTCGGGGGCGCCGATGACCACCTCCCCCTCCCCCGCCTCGCGAAGCGACCCGGGTCCAAGTCGTGTCACGGGAATCGTGTGTACCGCCCGGACGACGACTGGCAGCGTGGCGTTCGGTGCCGCCTCGCGGACCCCCTCCTCGAGCAGCCGCTCGACCCCGATGCCGTTCTGAGGGAGGAGAACGGGCGGGATCGGTCTGAGGCGCCGGCCCATCTCGATCCCTGCCGAACGTAGGTCGAACGCCTTGACGGTCAGGAGGAGCAGCTCCGGCGTGATCCCGTCGATGAGCGCATCCACCGCGGGCACTGGATAAACTCCC
>JAKIWH010000014.1:0-25579 GCA_022750125.1 Thermoplasmata archaeon | reverse complement strand
GCCTTCCACCCGAAGTCCGTGGCTGCGAATGACCTCAACCTCCTCGCTACGAGCGACGAGCAGGACTTCGTGACCCGCGCGCTGGAACCGTGCGCCGAACAGTTGACCCGTCGCGCCCGCGCCGAAGATCAGTACGCGCACGGGGGCTAGCTGCTAGCGCATCCGCCGGACGTACTCGGCAAGCGGCGGTCGCCGTCCCCAGGCCGTCTTGAGGTCCCCGAGGAGCTGTTCGTAGTAACGGACCTGCTCGCGCGCTCGCGCCACCTGGCGCGAGATGTACTGCTCCTCGCGCAGGAGCTCCTTGAGCTCCGACTCGAGCTCCGCCCGGGTCCGGGCGAGTGCCAGGCGCTTAGCGCCGAGGGAAGGACGCTTGCGCGGCATGTGCATGTGCGAGTAGGAGGGGCATCCGACGCGACGGGTCCAACATCGCCTCGGTAAGGTCGGCGATGTGACTGATCTGGCGGCGGACCGTGCGGAGCTTGCGTTCGAGCCGGCGGCGCTTCACTTGAACCTCGGCGAGCGCGGCCTCGAGGTGCTCGAGCCGGCGGTTCCACTTCTCCCGTTCCTCGACGCTCGCGAGGACGGTCCGGACGTCCATCGCGGCCGCATCGAGAGTGCCCTCCATGAAGCTTACGCCCGACGGGAGACAGCTCGAGGGAACAGCGCGCCACCGTTAAGGGGCAGGGACCCTCCGGCAGCCGAGTTTCCATGGCGGGCCTCCGGAAGATCGCTGTTCTCGGTGCCGGCAACATCGGCGGAACTCTCGCGCAGCGGCTCGCGGAGGCCGATCTCGCCCGCGAGCTCGTCCTCCTCGATATCGTGGACGGGCTCCCCCAGGGGAAGGCGCTCGACATCGCCCAATCCGCGCCCATCCTCGGGTTTTCGACGGCCGTGACCGGGAGCCTGAACCTCGAGGCGCTCGACGGAGCCGACCTCGTGATCGAGACCGCAGGGCTTGCCCGAAAACCGGGCATGAGCCGCTCCGACCTGCTCACCAAGAACGCGGAGATTCTGCGGGGCCACGCGTCGGCCGTCAAGAAGCACGCGCCCCACGCGGTCTGTATCGTGGTGACCAATCCGGTCGATGTCATGAGCTACTGGTTCCGGAAGGTGAGTGGGCTTCCGGGGGCACGCGTGTTCGGGGAGTCGGGCTCGCTCGACACCGCGCGGTTCCGGACCTTCGTCGCCGAGGCGCTGGGCGTCGCCCCCCGGGACGTGGTCGGGTTCGTTCTCGGCACGCACGGGGACACGATGGTCCCGATCCCTTCCTTGACGAGCGTCAACGGCGTGCCGCTCGCGGGACTCCTCCCGCCGGAGAAGCTTACCGCGATTCTCGAGCGCACCCGCAACGGGGGTGGCGAGATCGTGAACCTCCTCAAGGCCGGGAGCGCCTACTATGCGCCCACCGCCTCCCAGGCTGAGCTCGCGCGCGCTGTGGCGCTCAACGAGCACCGTTTGCTCCCCGTCACGGCGGCGCTCGACGGCCCGTACGGTCTCCACGACCTCTACCTTGGAGTCCCCGCCCAGATCGGTGCGGCGGGTGTCGAGCGGGTCTTCGAGGTCGAACTCACCGCAGGTGAACGCGCCGCCTTCGAGGCGAGCGCCGCGGCGGTCCGCGCGGACCTCGAGCTTCTCGCCAAGCTCCCCGCCGGGGCGAGCTAGCGGCCCGCGAGGGGACGCACCGGATGGAACCGCCGAGCGAGTTCCTCGTCCACGGTTCCGGGCCCGCGGCGGCACTGGCCGCGGCGAGGCTCGCCCGCGCTCGCCTATCCGTCCGGTGGGACGAGGGAGTGCCCGAGCCGGACGAGAGCGGCGAAGGGGAGCTGCTCCCCTCGACCCTACTCGCTCGGCTGCCGGGCCCATCGAACGGGATTCCCCCGCGTCGGGTCGCGGTGCGGCGTTGGCTCTTGCTAGACGGGCAGCGGTACTCCGCGGTGGAGTACCGCGAACCCACCTCGGCCGCAAGTAGCGTCGCGGTGCTACGCTCCGAGCTCACGGCCTGGTGCCGGGAGGAAGCGAAGAGCGCGGGGGCGATACTCGACCGCGTCGAGTCCTCCGAGGAGCCTCTGACGCCCGCCACCGCGGCCGCACGGTCGGGCAGCTCGACCGCCGGCACATCGGGCGACCTTTTCTCGGAACTCCCCGAGCCGTACACCCAGCGCACGCTCGAGACCGGCGCGAGGGAGTGGTACTCTTGCGCGCGCTATGAGCTCCCGCCCGAGAGGATCGATTCCCGGTTCGCTCTCGCCCCGGACGAAGGCGCAGTGATTGCGGCTCTCTCAGCACCCCAGAATGGGGTTGGATCGGGCGGCCATCTCCGAACCTATCGTGGCTCCGTGGGAGTGGGTGTGCTTGTCTGGGGTGTACGTCGCCTCGTGACCCGAGCAGAGCTTGCGACAGCCGAAGCGGCCTTCCGAGAGCACCCCGCCGTCGCGCCCTACCTCACCGGGGCTCAAGTTCGGAAGAGCACGGTCCGTCCCATCTCCCCGCCACCGCCCGACCGCTGGGGAGGACCCGGGTACCTGCGGATCGGCAGGGGGGCCGGTATCGAAGGCACGAACGGGATGGAGCCCCGCGGGCTCGCGGCCGAGTTGGCGAGCGCGGAGATCGCGGCGGAGGTTGCCGCGTCGGCCCTTCGGTCGGGTCCCCGGCTTGGGACCCGGAGCCCGGAGTACCGTCGCAGGTTGGGCGCGGACCCCGTCTACCGCGGGTTCCAGGACTGGACCCGACTGGGCGCTCGGCTCAAGTCGACCGCGAAAGTGTGGGCTGGCTGGCCCGGGTTCGCGGCGGAGTCGTTCGAGAGGTTGATGACGGAGACGGGCGCGCCCAAGCGGTCGGTCCGCCGTACCCTCGAAGAGGTGCGGCGAGCAAGACGGCTCTCGCGGCCAGCCCTCCTCCGCTCGGCGTGGAACTGGTGGGAGGGGTTCTGACGGACACTTCGGTCGGCGACGCGCCCCGAGGCGCGGCTCCGGTAGAGATCAAGCGCCGACTCGCCACGTTGCGGTACGTCACCGATGGGCCCGAGCACGCGCACATCACGGTCCGCCCGGAGATCTGCGCGCGTTGTCCACATTCTTTTTGCACGTTCGTCTGTCCGGCCCAGTGTTATACGAGGCTCGACGGGAAGCTCCTCTTCCGGTACGAGGATTGCGTCGAGTGCGGAGCCTGCGCCATCGCCTGCGACCAGGGGTCGGTGAGCTGGAGCTTTCCTCGCGGCCCGTACGGTGTCCGGTACGCGTTCGGCTAGCGCGCGTCGCTCCGATGGAGGCTCAGCTTCAAGCGGGGGGGCCGGACTCCAAGCGGCGGAGCACTCTACGACGCCGTCCATCTCGCTTCCCACCTCTTCGGCACTGTTTCCTTACCGATTGCGAGCGGGCCAAGAGCAGATCCTCTCGGAGCTCGCCGCGCTGTCGCGAACGGGGGGTGCGCTCCTCGTAGAATCCCCCACGGGCACCGGCAAGACGGTCGCCACGCTCGCCCCACTCCTCGAGCACGCCGAGGTGGCGGGCCACCGCATCGTCTACCTCGTCCGGACCCACGCCCAGGAGCAGCAGGTGCTCCGCGAATGCCGGGCGATCTCGCACCGCACGGACCGCCCGTTCCTCGCACTGGGACTCGCGGGCCGCCAGAGCCGTTGCTTCCTCCTCGAGGCGCTCGATGGGATCGGTCAGGCGACCGCCGAGGAGCACGGAAAGCTCTGCTCGGACCGGAAACGTGCGACGGAGCGTGGCCTCACCGGGGAGGCGCTCCTCACGCCACCCACAGATCTCCCGGCCTCGAGCGCCGTTGACCTCACCGACCTGGACGGATGTCCCTACTACGCCCGGGTGTTGCAGACCGAGCTCGAGCCGCTCACCGAGCGGCTCGGGCAGAAACTTCCAACCAACCCCGAGTTCGAATCGTTCTGCCGCGAGGAGAACCTCTGCCCATACGAGCTCACCAAGCTCCTCGCGCGCCGGGCCCGCCTCGTCACCGCCCCCTACGCGTTCTTCTTCCACCCCCATGTCCGACGCTCCCTCCTCTCCTGGCTCGGAGTCGACCTCGACCGGGTCGACCTCGTGGTCGACGAGGCTCACAACCTGCCCGAGTATCTCCGGGAACTCGCGAGCGTCACGCTCCCGCGGGAGGCGATCCGCCGGGCTCGCGAGGAGCTTCGGAGCCGCGGGGATATCCCGTTCCCGGACGAAGGTTCCGCTTCCGAGCTCCTCCGAACGATCGAGAACGTCGTGGACGGGCTCATCGAGGAGTACGCTCCGGAGGAGGACGGGCCGCTCCCCCCTCGCGCGCTCGAAGACCGCCTCCTCGAGGCGGTCGGCGGCACCTCGCACCGTCTCGACACGCAGCTCGGCTCTCTCCTCCAATGGGGGGAAGTGCTTCGAGAAGAGCGGCGCAAGGCGCGCCAACTTCCTCGTTCGGCCGTGCACTCGGTCGCGCTCTCGCTCCTCGCCTGGCCGCAGATGGAGCCTCCCGAGTTCGTGAAGGTCGTCATGCGCGAGCCGCGGCCAGCGCTCGAGGCATACGCGGTGGACGCGACGCGCATGGCGGAGGCGGTCGGTAGCTGCCACCTCTCCGTCCACCTCTCGGGCACGTTGCGCCCGCTCGAGGAGTATCGCGACTCGCTCGGATTGCCCGAAGCGGTTCGGACGCTCGTCCTCCCCTCGCCGTTTCCGCCGGAGAACCGCCGCCTGTACTACGCTCCCGACGTGACGAGCCGGTACGAGGAGCTCACGAACGACCCCGAGGCGGTCCCACGGCTGGCCCGCCGGCTCGCGGAGATCCTCGGCAAGCTGCCCGTCCGCACGGCCGTGTTCTTCCCGAGCTTCGCGCTGCTCGAGGCGGTGCTCGGCGCGGGCCTCGCCCGCGCGCTCCCCTCGGGGGCGGTGATCGAATCGCGGAGCGCGCGGTTCGAAGAGCTCTGGCGCGCGGTCGAGGGCTTCAAGCAGGGGCCCTCGGGTGGCGTGCTCCTCGGCGTGGCAGGGGGCCGAATCGCCGAAGGGATCGACTTCCCGGACGACGAGCTCGAGGCCGTTATCCTTGTAGGGATACCGTTCCCCCGGCCAACGGCCCAGCGGGAGGCGTTACGCCGCCACCTCGATGCAACCCGCGGGCGAGGCTGGGAGTACACGGTGGTCGCCCCTGCCCAACGCTCCATCCTCCAGGCCCTCGGGCGGCTCATCCGCTCCGAGAACGATCGCGGCATCGGGATCGTGCTCGACCACCGCGCCCCCCAGTTCTCCGCGGCGCTTCCGGGGCTCGCCCCGCTGCCTGAGCTCGGACCCATCGTGCGGAGCTTCTTCGGCCGGCGGCAGCGTCGGCCCCCGGCCACGGTGCAACGGCCGGGCGCCACCCACAACCCATAAGAAGCCGCCGCCGCCCTCTCGCGGCGTGATCATCACCCGTACTCCGCTCCGGGTGAGCTTCGCCGGCGGGGGAACGGACCTCCCCTCCTTCTACCGGGAGTACGGGGGCGGAGCGGTCGTGAGCGCGGCGATCGACCGGTACGTCCACGTGATCGTGAACGACAAGTTCGACGCCTCTATCCGGGTCGCCTACTCACGGACGGAGAACGTCGAGCAGCTCGACCACCTCCAGCACGAGCTCGTGCGCGAGGCGATGCGGCTTGCGAACGTGCCGGGCGGCGTCGAGGTGCACACGATCGCGGACATCCCCTCCGAGGGGACCGGCCTCGGCTCCTCCTCGAGCGTGACGGTGGGGCTCTTGAACGCGTTCCACGCCTACCGTGGGACGCTCAAGGGACCGGCGGAACTCGCCGAGGAGGCCTGCACCATCGAGATCGATGTCCTCAAGGGGACGCTCGGCAAGCAGGACCAGTACGCGGCGGCGTTCGGGGGTATCCAGTTCTTCGAGTTCCTCCCGGACGACGCGGTCCGAGTCGCTCCGTTACCGCTCACCACGCGCGACAAGGAGAAGCTCGCGAGCCACCTCTCGCTGTTCTACACGGGCATCACGCGCCAGGCACAAGGGATCCTCAAGAAACAGGAGGCCCGGACCGGGGAGAACAAGCAGGCGCTCCTCGCGATCCGCGCCCTCGCCGGACGCACCCGCGACGCGCTCCTCAAGCGGGACTGGGAGGGGCTCGGCTCCCTCCTCGACGAGGGCTGGAAGCTCAAGCGCGGGCTTTCGAGCGGGATCTCGACCGATGCGATCGATGCGGCGTACGCCCGGGCTCGCGACGCCGGCGCTTGGGGAGGCAAGATCACGGGGGCCGGCGGGGGTGGATTCCTCCTCGTCGCTCACCCTCCCGAGCAGAGCGCTCAAGTAGCGACCTCCCTCTCCCCGTGGCGCAAGGTGCCGGTCCGGTTCTCCGCCGAGGGTTCGCGCATCCTGTTCGTGGGGCGGTGAGGTCGCTGGGACTCTCGATCGACGCCTACGTGAAGCGGTACGTAGAGGAGACCCGCGACGCGCTCGCGGACCCGTACCTCGCGAAGGCGATCGCCGCCATCGTGCCGCTCCTGCTCGAGGCGCGGGCGAAGGGCCGCACCATCTTCTTTCTTGGGAACGGCGGGAGCGCCTCCACCGCCTCCCATTTCGTCGTGGACATCGGGAAGGCCACGATCCGGGGCGACGGACGCCGCTTCCGGTGCGTCGCCCTCGTGGACAACGTGGAGACGCTCACCGCGTGGGCGAACGACACGGACTACACCCGCGTCTTTTCCGAGCAGCTCCGGAACCTCGCGGGGAAGGGTGACCTTCTGGTCGCGATCTCGGGCTCCGGCAACTCCCCGAACGTCCTCGAGGCGGTGACGGTCGCGCGCGAACTCGGCCTGCACACGGTCGGCCTCACGGGGCTCGGCGGAGGGAAGCTCAAGGGCGTCGTGGACGTGCCGGTCGTCGTTCCCTCCTCGAGCATGCAGCACACCGAGGATGTGCACCTCCTCATCTGCCACCTCCTCACCGCCTACCTACGGGACGAGGCGGCCGAGCCCGCCGCCCGGAGACTACGACCGTCGGCGAAGCGATCGACGGATTGATGCGAAGCCGCCACCACGGCTTGCCGGTCGTCGACGAGGAACGCAAGCTCGTCGGGTTCGTGAGCGCGAAGGAACTCCTGCGCCACTCCGCCGATCGCTCGACGCCGCTCTCCGCCATCATCCGGCCCGGCACGTACACGGCGACCCCCGAGATGGCGCTCGACGACGTCGCCCGGATCATGTTCCGGTTCGGGTTGCGCGACCTCCCCATCGTGGACGACGGAGGCCGGCTCTGCGGGATCGTCTCGAATCTCGACATCGTCCGCTCCCACTTCGAGCGGGCGAGCCCGGCGAAGGCGGAGACGTTGCGAAACCTGCTCTCGGAGCGGTACCAGCTCCCGTTCAGCTTCCGTCGGGGTCTCGTGCCGATCGCGCGACTCACCCCCACCCAGTGGAAGGTGTTCGAGGACGAGCTCGAGGGCCGCCGGTACGAGCTCGAGCGCGGTTTCGCGGAGCCTGTGCTCGTGGTACAGAAAGGGGAACAGTGGATCCTCGTCGACGGGCACCACCGTGCGCTCGCGGCGCGCGAGATGGGGCTCACCCAGCTCCAGGCGTTCATCCTCACCTGCGAGAAGCCGCTCGAGTTCGCGCAGCAGGAGACCGGGTTCGAACGGGCCTCGCGCGAGCACCACCTCCGCCACCTCGAGGACGTGGCGATCGACCGGACCTCGCATCACCCGCTCATCGAGGTCACTACGCAGCTCCTCCGTCGATTCGAATTCGAGGAGGACGCTCCCGCGTCCACCTCGCACGAGCCGTAGCGTCGCACGGAATCCGGGCCGCTTGCGCCGTCCCAGCGGCGGCCGCCGGGGGATTCATACGTAGCCGATATCAACCGAACCTCGGTCCAACCTCGCCCGTGAGGCCCTCCTCCGTACCCCGCACGCTCGAGCACCGGCTTCGACGTGCCGCGCTCGGCTGGGGCGTCGGCGCGGTCGTGCTGCTCCTTCTCGGGATGCCCGCCTCCGCCCCCCTTGCCCACGCCGTCCAGCGGGGCGCGGCGCTATCGCTCGAGTACGGTCACCCCGCAGCGACTCCGACGCCGGTCGTGTACTGGCTCAACCTCACCGACGCCCCGGCGTTCCTGCCGGCGAGCCTAGCGGGTGCCGCGCCGGGGGCGAACGTCACCGTGCATCTCAACAACACGGGCACGTTCAACCACACCTTCACTCTCAGCCAGGCTGCGAACTACGTCCTCAACCAGAGTTGGACACCTGGGCAGCTTGGCCGGTTCTTCGCGACGAACGGTTCGCTCGCGAACGTCTCGGTGCTGCCCGGACGCAGCGCGGCGATGACCTTCCCCCTTCCCGCCCGTGCGGGCGCCTCCTACGAGTTCGTCTCGCTCGTGCCCTACCAGTTCCAGGCCGGCATGCGCGGCTACCTGAACGTGAGCACCGGATCCGGGGTCAAGCTCACCGAACAGACGACCGACCAGCTGCGGTTCCTCCCCGATACGCTCGTCGTGAACGCGACCACCTTCCCGGCGGTGATCGATGTCCAGATCACGAACCAGGGAACCTACGCCCACACCTGGACGCTCTCGCCGCTCGCCGGGGTCTTCCTGACCTTCCAGAACTATTCGAGCTACTTCAAGCTCCATCCGCCGCTTGCGAACGCCCAGATCACGACGGCGAATCAAGTCCTCTGGGCGAACTTTACCATCCCCCAGAAGGGAGTGTACGAGTACATCTGCACCGCGTCGGGCCACTTCGCCGGGGGGATGAACGGAACGCTCTGGGTCGGCCTCCTACCGCCCCCCTCGGCCGCCCCTCCGAGCACGGCGATCGTCCAGGGGGTCGTCCTTGCGAGCGTCGGGGTGCTTCTCCTCATCGGGACACTCCTCGCCGTGGCGTCAACCTTCGTGGGAAGGTTCCCCCAGAAACCGCCCTCCCACTGAGGGGGAAGGCGTGGCCCCGCGCCCAGGGGGCGTGCTTCGGTCCTAGGTGATCACGAGGTATGCCCGCATCGTCCCGTGGAAGGAGCCGCAGAACTCGGTGCACTGGATCAGATACTCCGTCCCGGCCGCGGCTTGGGGCGCGTTGAACGCGATGTGGTTCACGCGGCCCGGAATGGCATCGAGCCGGACTCCAATTCCGGGGATGTTGATCGAGTGGATCACGTCGACCGAGGTGACGTTGAGCTGCACCGATTCTCCAGGGCTCGCCCATAACGCTCCGCCCGAACTCCCCCCGGTCGCGGCGTCGTACGTGACGTTGTACCAGCTGTTGTTCGCAGGGTAGTGGAACTCCCACCACCACTGGTGGCCGATCACCTCGACGTATTCCCCCGGGGAGGCCGGGAGGGCGTCCACCTGGTAGAGGAGGATCGTGGAGTAGGCGGCGACCGCCGTGATGAGGACGACGACGCCGAGCGTCCACATCACTTCGTATCTGTTAACCGTAGTTCCGCCTCCGGGTCGACGGGTCGCGGAATCGCCAGATGGCGTAGACCATGATCGCGTAGGTGATGAACGCCCCGGCGGCGGAGATCGCCACCATCACCCAGACGACCGGGGAAATCTCCTGGAGCGGCGTTTCGCCTCCCGCGTGGATAATCCCCGCGCCAATGAGGCCGGGGGCTACGAGGAGCGAGCGCCAAGCGCGGAGGGGCACGCCGGGCGATGGACGGGCGTCCGTACATATTTCCCGTGTATGTATTCGCAATCCGGCACGCGACGGGCGCCGTGGAAGCGATACGTACCAAACGCCTTTGAAGGCCACCGTTCGTGGGAGCGCGGGAGCCTCGAAGCTAGGGCATGGGAACGCTCAGCACTCGCCTCGCTGCCGCGGCGGCCGTCCTGCTCCTCGTGGGAGCGCTGCCCCTCGCGACCGCCTTCGCACCCAACGGAGCCTCCCCCGAAACGGGGTACCGCGGGCACGCCACGGACTCGCTGGGTGTGAGCGTTACGGACACCTTCGTCTTCACGCCGGAGACAATGATGGCGAAGGCGCCGGGCGATAACGTCACGATCACCGTGACCCAGCTCGGTTCCACACTGCATACGTTTACCCTCTCGTCGGTGACTAACTACACGTTCCCCTCCTCCGACTCCACCGCCTCGCTCCAGGCATATCTCGCGGCGCACCACCCGCTCGTGAACCTCACCATTCAAGGAACGACCGGATACACCGCGAGCGCGACCTTCACCGCGCCGCCGCTCGGGGTGTACGAGTACGTCTGCCTAGAATCGGGACACTTCCAGGCCGGGATGATCGGCTTCTTTGGGTCCGGGGTCTCGCCCGCGGCTCCGGCCGGTCCGGGCGCACCCGTGGGCGTCTACATCATCGCCGGGGTCGTCGTGTCGCTCGTCGTCCTCGCGCTGGTCCTGGGCTTCGTCGTCGGAAAGCGCGAAGGCTCGAAGCACGAGATGCCCCCCGAGCGGCTCGGCTACCCTGAACCGGGTCCCACCGGTTCGAGCCAGCCTCCCCACTAGCGCAACGCCCCGCCCGATCGGGGACGAGCAGAGAGTACGCCTTCGCGCGCGGGTCCTGACCTGCGGAAGGCGCGCCCGGCAGCTCTTACGGTCATAGTAGGTTCGGCTCTGCTCCGCACAGTTTATATCCGTCGAGAAGTACGAACCTACGAACCTCGTAAGAGGT
Organism: Thermoplasmata archaeon; assembly: GCA_022750125.1. GTDB lineage: Archaea > Thermoplasmatota > Thermoplasmata > Lutacidiplasmatales > UBA184 > JAKIVR01. The sequence continues at coordinate 14,988 of JAKIWH010000014.1, read as the reverse complement.
TCGGAACGAGAGATGGCGTATCCGAGCCCGAACCGGGAACGGCGCATCCTAAAGGCCGGACACTCCTCGATCGCGGTCACGCTTCCAAAGCCGTGGGCGGAGGCGATGAATCTCCGGCCCGGCGACATCGTAGTCTTCGACCAGCACAACGACGGTACGCTCTACCTCAAGCCGGCGCCCCCAGCCGGCGTGACGCCGGTGGCGGCGCCGTTCCTCTTGCAGGCTCGCTCGTTCGACACACCTGGGCTCCTGACGCGTCTCGTGATCGGAGCGTACCGCGTCGGCCACGACGCGATCGAGATTCGGACCGACACACCGCTCTCCCCGGAGCGGCTCGAGGAGCTGCAGACGGCGGCGCGGGGGCTGCTGGGCGTGAGCGTCGTAGCTCAGGACCCGGGTCGGGTCGTTCTCCAGAATTTCATCGACCCATCGAAGTACGGACTGCCGCAGCTGGTCCAGCGCATGAAGATGATTCTCGTCGCGTTCCTCGAAGAGGCGGGCACCTCGGTCTCGCGCCACCGACGCTCGAAGCGACTCCCCTCCCTCGAGGAGGAGGCGAGCAAGGTGCTGGCGCTGCTCGTGCGTCAGCTGTTCCTTGGGAGCCGGGATTGGTCGCTCGCCCGACGGATCGGTTCCCCGGACCCCCGCCAACTCCTCGAGTGGCGTGTCGTAGTCCAGGCTCTCGAAGAGCTCTCGAGCGAGCTCGCCACGATCGTGCGCGAAGGTGAGAAGGCTCCTCGGCGAGCTGGTGAGGGCGAGATCGCGAGCCTGCTCACCGAGATAGGAGCCGGTCTCCGTCAGTCGGTCGACGCGATCATGCACCCCGAGCTCTCGGGTGCGTGCGAGGCGTACAGCGAGGCGCTCAGGCTCCGAGCTGGGGTGGCCGAGTCCCGGAAGCGCGGCAGCCGCGCACGAGAGCCGGTGCTGCTTGCGGCGGAGCGCGCGACGCGCGGCCTCGCCACGCTCGCCGAGGTGGCGCTTGACCGCGCTGTCGCCGGCGTCTCCGAGGCGATCTTCCTCGACGCACCGTAGGGCGAGGGGACCTCGGGACCCGGGTCCCGCACCCGTGAGTCGCGCGAATTCCTACTCCGAGCGGAGCAGGGCCGGAACTCTCGCCGGAGCGGTTTATAATCGCCGGGTTCGAACCGTCCGGACTCGTTGGGTCCCCCGGTACGAACGCCATATGCGCCGAGGGCGGGCTCTCGCCGTCGGGTGGCATAGGTGTTCGATAGTTTAGACGACTGGCTCATCATCGCGGTGGTCGTGGCGATTCTGTTCTACGGGTCGAGCAAGATCCCGAAGTTAGCCCACAGCCTCGGCCGGGCGATGGGCGAGTTCAAGAAGGGTCGCCTCGAGGTCGATCAGGAGATCAAGGCCTCCCAGGCCGCGAGCGCGGCGTCTCCCCCGCACTGAGCTTGCTCCCAGGCGATGGACCGGGGCGAGCTGCCGCGGCGGGCCCCGGGTCCTCGGCCGAGGGCGGGAGTGCACCACGTGGGGCCGCGGGGCGAGTGACCGATGGGGGACCTCGACCGGATCTTTTCCGTCGTCAGCGAGCTCCGGCGCCGGGTCTTCCGGATCGGGCTCGTGCTCGGGCCGCTCCTCGGCTTTCTCGTCACCTTCCAGCTTCGTCTCGCGAGCCTGAAGCTGTTCGGCCGGACGGTCTTGGTCGTCTACCCGTACCCGAACCTGTTCTACAACGTCACGGCGCAGGTGTTCCGTCGTCTCGTCGCGTACATGCTCCCCTCGGGGGTAACGCTGCTCAACGTGGGGGTTGGCGACTCGATCGTCGCCCAGTTCGAGATCGCCGTTCTCCTGACACTCATTGTCGGAATGCCTTGGATCGTCCACGAGGTCGGCGCGTTCCTTGTTCCGGCGCTGCGCCGGAACGAGCGAGAGCTCCTTCGCCGGATCGGAATCCCGGCGAGCGTCCTCTTCGCGATCGGCTTCACGCTCGGGCTTCTCTTCCTCACGCCGCTCACATTCCGCTTCCTGTTCGCGTACGTGAGCGCGATGGGCCTCGCCCCGGTACTTGGGGTGCAGGCGTTCGTCACGTTCACGCTGCTCTACTCGCTCGCGTTCGGGATCGTCTTCGAGCTGCCGGTGTTCATCTACACCCTTACGCGGCTGGGCCTCGTCCCGGCCCACAGCTGGCGGCAGCACTGGCGGGCGGCGGTCGTCGGCTCGCTGTTCTTTGGGATGGTGGTCACCCCGGACAACTCCGGGGTGACGATGCTCCTCATCGCGCTCCCGATGCTAGGACTCTACCTCGGCGGAGCCTTCTTCGCGCGCCGGTGGGAGAAAAAGCGGAACGCTGCGGCCCTCAGCCCGGGTGCGGGGTGAGCTAGTTGGCGCTCTTCAGCGAGGTCGACTGGGTCCTGCTGCTCGGGGTGGCCGTGCTCCTGCTCCTCGGCCCCGAGGGCAAGAACACCATGCGCACGCTCGGCAGGTGGTACGGCCGGGCGATGCACCTGAAGGACGAGCTCTTGGGGCAGCTCGGTGCGACGGCCGGGCTCCCGGCCAGCGCGCTCACGAGCCGACCGAACGTCCGGGCGTTCCTGTTGGGTACCGAAGGGTCCGGGCTCGGGGCCTCGGCACCCGCGATACCGGCGCCCGTGAGCGCCGCCCCAGCCGTGATGCTCACCTCCGTGGCGGTCCGGCTCGAGCCCGTCGCTACGGCGTGCGCGGTTGCGGCCGTCGGTCCCGGCAGCTGGTCCTGGGCCTCTACCGTGGCGACCCAAGCCCCCACCCGAGGAGCTGGAGCCGAGGTGCCCCCATGACTCTCTCCATTAACGACACGATCACCTTCGTCGAGGTGATGGTGATCCTGCTCGGGATTGCTATCACGTGGGCGGTCTACTATCGGAGCGAGCGGGCGGAGTTGCCCGGTGAGGCACCGATCCCGAACCCCCTCGAGCCTGAGGAGGCCCACGACATGAGTGCCGGGAGGACGCTCCGATGAGCTTCGGGTGCCCTCCAAACTGCCCGGCGCTTGCCCTCGGACCCCGCGGCACCGAGTTCCCTCTTGGCCAGATCCGTCGGCTCGCCCGCGCGGATTCCGGGGGCGGCGAAGAGGTCGACGAGACCCGGCGGAACGTGCTGAAGCTGCTCGTCGCGGGAGGGGTGGTCGCGGTGAGCGCGGGTGGTCTCGGGGTTGCCGCAATCCAGTACGTGAGCAAGCCGCCCCTCGTCGGGCTCTCGAGCTACCCCAAGGTGCAGCTCCTCGACGTCGACGGTTCGCCGCTCACCGCGAAGAAGGTGATGGCGGAGTACGACGTCACGACCCCCGACGTCTACACCTTCGCCTACCCGCTGCGCAACGAGCCGAACTTCCTGCTGAACCTCGCCCCGCCGGCGGGCAAGAGCGGCGGGGCGACCAACGTCGTCGGCGGGACCGGTCCGCAGAAGTCGATCGTCGCCTTCTCGGCGATCTGTCAGCATCTCGGCTGTCCCGCGCCGGCAATCGCCTACTACCCGCCCGGCACCTGCTCGAAGACGTTCGGGTCGCTCGCCTTCTACCTGCACTGCAGCTGCCACGGCTCCACCTACGACGTGACGAACGGGGCGTCGAACCTCACCGGACCTGCGGTGCTCCCCCTCCCCCAGGTCGCCCTTGACTGGGACACCTCGAGCGACCTCCTCTACGCGGTCGGGGTGAACGGTCCCGCGGTGAACGGACACTTCGACACGCTGCAGGGCGACTACGGCGTCGGCGCGACGAGCCAGGTCCAGAAGCAGACGCCCGTCATCTCCTGCTCTTTCCCGAGCTAGGGCGCGATGTTCGCGCGGTGGTTCAACCGGACCCTCAACCGTACCTGGGGGTTCATCGAGGACCGGGCGGGGATACCGAAGTGGGCGCTCCGGCCCCAGCCCGCCTTCACCTTCAAGCCGAGCTACTGGACCGGCGCGTTCGTTGCGACGGCGTTCCTGTACCAGGTGGTCTCGGGACTGCTCCTGCTGTTCTACTACGAGCCGAGCGTGAACCCGACCTTCACCGCCTGCGGACAGGCGGCGGGCCAACTTTCGAGCTCCCCCGCGGCGTGGTGCTCGACCTACTACATCATCAACTCGGTCCCGATGGGTTCGATCCTCCTCTCGACGCACCTCTACGGCGCGTATGCGATGATCTTCCTCATGATCATCCACTTCTACCGCGGCTACTACCTCGGCGCGTACAAGGCCCCCCGCGAGTTCAGCTGGATGGTGGGGACGCTCCTCATGCTCACCACCTTCGGGATGGGGTTCACCGGGTACATCCTCCCCTACACTCAGATCTCGTACAACGCAACGCAGGTCGGCCTCGTCCTCGCCCTGCGGCTCCCTACCTTCGGGACACTCCTCGGTCCGTTCATCCTCGCCGACGGAACGGGGCAAGGACTCCTCTCCCGGATGTTCGCGGCCCACGTGCTCCTCCTCCCGCTCGCGCTCGGGGCGCTCCTCTACGCCCACATATCGCTCTTCGAGGCGCACGGCATCGCGCCGCCCGCGACCTCCGACCCGGTGCAGCGTCGTCGGTTCACGGAGAAGGAGGACAAGCAGGGGGTGCCGTTCTGGCCGCACATCTTCTTCTACATGACGAAGTGGGCGCTCCTCTACTTGGGACTCCTCTTCGGCATCGCGGCGCTGTGGCCGTGGCAGCTCCCGACCTACGTCGGGAACCTCACGGCGACGCAGAGCGTCACCGAGCCCGACTGGTACTTCCTCTGGTTGTTCAAGCTCGTTGACTTCCAGGGCGTGACGCCGGTGCTCGCGATCGGCGTGACGACCGCGCTCATCGTCTACGTCCTCTTCCTGCCGTTCCTCGACCGCTCGAAGCGAACGCACCCGCGCGACCGACCGCTCTTCGTCTTCCTCGGGAATTCGCTCATTGGCTTCTTCATCCTCCTCACCGTCTGGGGCGGTCTCACCCCAGGTCTCGCGATCCCCCCGGACCAGGTGGCGCTGCGGATCGCGCCCATCTTCGTCGTGAACGGAGCCATCGTCGGATTCTTCTACTACCGGTATCAGCGCGGCTACCGAGCCCGACTCGAGGCACGACAGCGAGCGCTCCGCCTGCCCGGCATCTACGGGACTAGCGGGACCACGTCGCCGGCGAAGCGTCCGGCACCGAGCCCGCTCCCTACACCTTCGGCGGCGCCGGCGGGACGGGAAGGTTAGTGGAGCCCACGTACCGCACCGGGGTGCTCTGGGCCGTGCTCGCCCTCCTGCTCCTCTTCGGAACCGTGGCGAGCGCCTTCGTCGTGTGGGCGATCACCGACCTGTACACGGCCCACCGATTCTGGCTCGATCTGCCGGTGCTCGCCGTGGCCATCGTTGTGGCGACGGTCCTCCTCCTGCTGCTCGCCGGTATCCTGTACCGGGTGGACCGCCTGCGCGGCGAGCCCCATCGGAGGGTCGAGCTCTTTGAGTGAGACGGCGGCTCTCGTTCCCGAGACGATGTACCGCGGCCTCCGTCGCCGCGTCCTCGATTACTACTTCGCGGTGGCCGGGGTCTCCCTCGCAGGGATCGCGCTCCTCGTCGTTTACGTCCTCACGCTCGGCCCGATCGTCGGACCCGGTATCGAGGAATCGTTCGGGCTCGCGACCGCGCTGCTGTTCCTCCTCTCCGCGCTCCTCGTCCACCTGGTCGATCGTACCTACCGCGAATGGCCCGAGGGGCGGCGCGTGCATCCCGCGCCGCCGCGACTTCTCGGGGACTGGGACGTCGTCCGGGCGATCAAGGTCGCCGTGGTGATCGGGGCCGCCCTCCTCCTCGCCTACCTGTTCGGGGGGATCCTCGCGTAGGGGCGCTCCATGATCGGTTCCGCGGACCTCATGGTACTTGTCGAGGGGCTCCTCGTCCTCGTGGCCACGGCGCTCTTCCTCCTGTTCCTCTCGAAGCGCGGCGCCTGGTTCGTGCGCGTCGCGAAGCTCTGGATGTTCACGACCGATCACAAGAGGATCGGGATCATGTACCTCGTCACGGGCCTCATTTTCTTCTTCATCGGCGGGATCTACGCGACCGTTATCCGCACCGACCTCGGGGTGGTCCAGGGGCTCGGGCTCTCGCCCGAGACGACGCTAGGGATCACGCCGGACGTCTACTCGATCCTGTTCACGATGCACGGGGTGCTGATGATCTTCATGTTCATCATCCCCGCGCTCGCCGGGTTCGGGAACTACCTCCTGCCCTCGATGATCGGGGCGAAGGAGATGGCGCTCCCCCGGATCAACGCGATCGCCTTCTGGATGATCCCGCCCGCCGGGGTGATCCTGCTCCTCTCGAACGCCTCCGCCGGCTGGACCGGCTACGTCCCGCTCTCGCTCCAATCGCCCGCCGACAACCCCCACGGCATCGACCTCTGGGTGCTCGGCCTCCACATCCTCTCCATCTCCTCGATGCTCGGCGCGATCAACTTCATCGTCACGGTCACGAAACATCGCGCCCCCGGCGTGCACTACTGGAACATGCCGCTCTTTGTCTGGGCGACGTTCATCAACTCGATCCTGCTCCTGTTCGCGCTCCCCTCCCTCTCGATCGCGATCACGATGGTGCTCGCGGACCGGAACCTCGGCACCCACCTCCTCGCGGCCGCGAACGGGACGCCGCTCGGTGGGGCGCTCCTCTACCAGAACATGTTCTGGTTCTTCGCGCACCCCGAGGTCTACATCATGGTGCTGCCCGCCTTCGGGCTCATCTCCACCATCCTTCCGAAGCTCGCCCGCAAGGACATCTTCGGCTACGCGGCGATGGCGATCGCGCTCGGGGTGTTCGCTGTACTTTCCTTCGCCGTCTGGGAGCACCACATGTTCGTTACGGGGCTCTCGACCGACGTCCGCTTCGTGTTCATGTTGAGCACGATGGCGATCGCCGTGCCGAGCGCGGTGAAGACGTTCAACTGGGTCGCGACCCTCTGGGGCGGCCGGATCTGGATGGCGACGCCGATGTGGTGGTGCCTCGGGTTCATCACCGGGTTCGTCATCGGCGGCCTCTCGGGGCTCATGCTCGCCTCGATCCCAATCGACTACCTCTACCACGCGACGTACCTCGTGGTCGCGCACTTCCACTACATTCTCGTCGCGGGGACGCTGTTCGCCATCTTCGGCGCGATCTACTTCTACTTCCCCATCTGGACGCGCCGCTGGTACAACCAGACGATGGCGCAGATGCACTTCCTGCTCACCTACGTGGGAGCGAACCTGCTCCTCTTCCCCTGGTTCATCCTCGGCGCGGAGGGGCTCCCCCGCCGGGTGTACACGTACCTCCCCACTCCCGAGTTCCAGTTCCTGAATCTCCTCTCGAGCCTCGGGGCGTTCATCCTCGGCATCGGCCAGCTCATCTTCGCGGCGAACATGATCTACTCCTACTACGGGGGCCGGCCCGTCAGCCAGCCGGACCCGTGGGGGGAGCCGCTCCCGAGCACGATGACCGGGCCCGCCCCCCTCCCGAGCCCCGCCCCGCAACCGAGCCGGCCGGGGATCCCACTCCCCTCCGCCGCTCCCACCCCCGAAGGGGGCTAGCGCCCATGGAGGGACGGCACCGGCTCTTCGGCTGGCTTGCTGCGCTCGCCTTCGGCGCCTGTTACGTCACCGTCCTCCTCGGGGGGAACGTGATGGCGAGCGGCTCCGGCCTCGCCTGCCCCTCCTGGCCCACCTGCTTCGGACGCCAGGTGATCCCGCCGCTCACCGGCGCTGCGGGGGTCGAATCGATGCACCGGGTGGGGGCGCTCGTCCTCTCCCTCCTCGTCCTCGCCCTCACCTTCGGGGCGATCCTCTGGGAGCGCCGTCGCCCCGCCCTCCTCAAACTCTCCCTCGCTAGCGGCGTGACCGTCATCGTCCAGGCGATCCTCGGGGCCGTGGTCGTCGAGACCAACCTCGCGGTAGGCGTCGTGCTCCTCCACTTCGCCGTCGCCACGATCCTCTTCCTCCTCCTGCTCGTCCTCGCTCTCGTCGCGAACCTCCGCTTCCTTCCGCGCCGCTGGACGAGCTGGGCGCTCGAGGCGGGGAAGGACGCCCCCGTCGACCGGTACGCCACGGTGGGTCCGAGCGCGAGGGCGCCCGGGCCCGTGCCTCGGCCGGGCGAGGGCTAGGCGCAGCTCGCGCCAGCGTTATCCCACTGGGTCCGAGGAGGGTTCCGTGGCAACCCGGGCCCGGCTCGCGGACTACGTGGAGCTCACGAAGCCCACCATCACGGCGCTCATCGTGACGGTCGCGGTCGCGGGCTACTTCGTCGCGCTCGCGGGCCCTGTGAACTTGCGTGTCCTCCTCCTGCTCGTCCTCCTCGGCGCGGCCGCGAGCGCGGGCGCGGCGATGCTGAACCACTACCTCGACCGCGACCTCGACGAGCGGATGCGCCGGACCCGCGCACGTCCGCTCCCGGGCGGCCGGATCGACCCCGCCTCGCACGCGCTCGCCGGCGGTCTTCTCCTCTCCGCGGTCGGGATCGCGGGGGCGACCTTCCTTCTGAATCCGCTCACCGGTCTCTCCATCTTGCTCGGAAGCGCGACCTACGTCGTGGTGTACACGATGCTCCTGAAGCGTCGCTCGAGCTGGAACATCGTGATCGGTGGGTTCGCGGGGAGCGCGCCGGCGCTCGCCGGGAGTGCCGCGGCGACGGGACACTGGACGGCAGGGGCGCTCGCGCTCGCCCTTGTGGTGTTCCTCTGGACGCCTCCCCACTTCTGGAGCCTCGCGATCCTGCTCCGCGAGGATTACGCCCGGATCGGCCTACCGATGCTCCCGCGGATGGAAGACCCGAACTACTCGGCGCGGGTCGTCTTCGTGAGCGCGGTGCTGCTCCTTCCCGCGACGGTGCTGCTCCTGCTCACCGCTCCGATCCTCCCGGCCGTGGGGATCGCGCTCGCCGCGCTCGTCCTGCTCTTCATCGCGCTCACGGCCCCGCTCTGGCGGGGCGCGGACCGGCGTTGGGCGCGGACCGGGTTCGGGTACTCGGGCGTCTACCTCCTCGGAGTGCTGCTCTCCCTCGTCGTGAACGGCTGGCTAGCGCATCCCTCGGTCCGGCTTGGTTTCTGAGAGTTCACTCCGAGCGCATAGGTTATCCCGACCGCGGGGTGTGAATACAGTGCCATGGCCGACCGGGGTCCAGGACGGAGCGCGGACGCGGGAGAGCCCGAGCCAGTCCGTGCGGCGGAGCACGCGCTCCGACGGCTCGGCTACGACCGCGTCCGGTCCGGCCCTCCGACGCCCCCCGGCGGGGAGTTCTGGGTACGCTCCTCCCGTGGCTCCGACCGGTTGATCCGCGTTCTCCTCGCCCCCCCCAGCTCGCCCCTCGACGCGGGGGACCCGAACCGTGCCTCGATCCTCGTCGTCCCCACCGGCGCCGAGGCGGACGCCGTCTGGGCCCGCCTTCGCTCGGGAGCCCCTGCGCCACCCGACCCGGACCTCCGTATCCTCGTCCTGCGCCGCACGGGGTCGAAAGGAGACCCGTACTGGCACGAGGGGACGGTCGACCGCGCCGAGGTGCTCACGCTCGCGACCGGCGTGCTCGTTGGGATGCTGCGCCAGGCGGCGGGAGCGGAGGAGTCCGGCTCCGTCGACTTCGAGGAGATGCTCCGAGTACTGAAATCACGTTTCCACATCGACATCGCGCGGACGCTCGGGGTCCAGAACGAGGAAGACGCGCTCTGGATGCTCTACCAGATCGCGCACCGGTTCAGCTACGCGCCCGGAGACACGGGTCCGAACCTGCACCTGCTCGTGCTCAAGCCCACGGGACCCGCGGCGCGCTTGCCCTGGTTTGCCGGCTAAGCGCGTTCGAACGAACCTTTTTTGAGCCTCGGGCCGATGGCTAGCGGATGAGCGGGGTCGCCTACCGCACGCCCTACGCGACCACCCCGGGTGGGTCGCTCCCGGACCCGTCCACCGACCCGAAGGAGGGGCGGCACGAACTGTGGGCGTTCTTCTATCTCTCCCTCGTGAACACGGCGATCATCGGGGTCACGGGTCTCGTCGTCTGGTGGCTCGTCCACCGTTAGGACATCGCCTCGGCCCGAACCGTTAAGTGGCTCGCCCGGCTCGATGCGACCACCCCGTGGGGCCGTGGGGTAGCTTGGACCATCCTTCTTGCTTGGGGTGCAAGAGACTCCGATTCAAATTCGGACGGCCCCACCACGGGAGCACGCCGGGACGAGAGGCGTCCACGTGACGGACGCAGATGCGTCCTCGTCGAGAGCGTGCTCCGGAACCAGGAGCGTTGGGGAGGGCGTCCTCCTGCTCCTCGCAGCGTTCGGGACGGTTCCTCTCCTCCTCGGCACCGTCTTCTGGTGGGGCACGCTCGCCATCCTCCCGACGGTTGCTGTCACCTTCCTCCTCGCCGGCTGGATTTCGCGGCGGGCAACGATCGCGCCGTGGCTCGTTCACGCGCTGTTCGGCGGCGCGCTCGCCCTTGGCGTGGTGTCCATCGCGACCGGATTCCTGAACGGGCTATCGGATGAGGCCTACGCGACCCCGGCGTTCGCGCACGCTGGACTTGCCCTGTACACGCGACCCGTCTCGTTCGACTACTCGAGCTACGGCGTAGCCCACCACGAGTTCACCTACTACGTCTACCTCCCGCTCCTCACCTACGCGCAGGTGCCGGGGCTCGACTACCGGTGGATCTCGCTCGCAGCTTGGGTGGGCTCGGTCCTCTGGGTTGCACGAGACCCGTACGCATCGGTCGTGATCGGCATGCCGTGGATCGCGCTCCTCGCGGCGAACGGCCAGAACGACTTCGTGCCGCTCTTCGCGCTGAGCCTCGCCCTCGCTCCCCGGGCGTGGAAGGGCGCCTACGCTGCCGAGGTGATCGCGCTCGGCCTGAAGCAGCTCGCGAACGTGATCGTGGTCTTCTACCACCTTCTCCGGCGCGAGTGGTCACGCGCACTCCTCGCGGTGGTCGTGAGCGTCGCGTTCCTCCTCCCGTTCCTCCTCGTGGACGCGGGGGCCGTCTACTGCCACGTCGCGCTCGCGAATCCGGACCAGGGCTGCACCTCGGCCTCCGCCTCCTTCCTCCTCCTGAAACGCAACTATTGGCTCTACCCGACCTGGGTGGTCGCGGTGTTCCACGCGCCGATCGTGGACCGCCTCCGCCGCCTCCGCACGAGGTGGGCCGGGCGCGGCTAGACGACCGGCTCCGTGTGGCGGACCTCGGCCTCGAGGATCCGCGCCGCTTCCTGCGCCGTGTCCATCAGCTTCGCGTAGTCGTCGCCGAGCTTCTGGCGGTCGATCCGCTCCACGCGCGAGTGGAGCCACTCGAACTCGCGGAAGATGAGCGGGTCCTGCCACTCCTTGCGCCACTTTCCAATGTAGTCGACCGGCTCGCGCATCCGGTGGTAGTACGCAGTGACGTACCCACCGAAGGCGCTCCAGACCATCTTCTCCTCGAGCGCGCCTTGGTGGGTGAGCGAACCGATGAGTTCAAAGTACCGCGGCACGTCGAGGAGCGGCGGGTCGGTCGCGGAGTCGAGGAGGTGCTGCGCGAACCTCCCGCGCGCGCGGCGCATCGTGCTCGAGTCGAACCGCTCCCGCAGGGTGAGGAGAGCGTTCGCCGAGTTGAGCCGCTGCTGCCAGCGGGTCTGCCAGTACATCATGATGAGCGTGCCGATGACGAGGACCCAGGTCCCGAGCGCGGTCCAGGTTGCTACGTCGAAACCGGTCACCGAACTGCCCCCCGTCAGTGCGGCGAGGACTCCCGCGGGCGGATGTCGATTTCGGTGGCGTCAGCGTCAGTTACCCTGGCGGAGACTTCGGCACGCCACCCCTTTAGCTCGCAAGCGGTCACACCGACGTGGGTCGCCGCTTTCTCGTCGAACGCCGGAGGGACCCCTACTACCGGGCCGCGCAACGTGAGGGCCTGCGTTCTCGGGCCGCCTTCAAGCTCGAGCACCTCAACGCGACGTACACCATCCTGGAGCCCGGGGATCGCGTCCTCGACTTGGGCGCGGCTCCTGGCGGATGGTCGGTGATCGCGCTCGCCGCGGTCGGACGCAACGGCTCCGTCACCGCGGTGGACGAGCGCAGCCTCGAGCCGCTCGAGGGTCTCGAGCGGCTCCGGGGGCGGGTGGGCTCGCCCGAACTCGCGCGTCGACTCGAGGGTCGCGAGTTCGACGTTGTCCTCTCCGACATGTCCCCTCGGATCTCGGGGGCGTACTCGACGGACCATGCCCGGAGCGCGGAGCTCGTCGAGGCCGCGTTCGAGCTCGCACGTGGGACGCTCCGGTCCGGCGGTCGATTCGTGGCGAAGGTGTTCGACGGTGATCTCGTGAAGGGGCTTGAGCGAAAGTTGGCTTCGCATTTCGACGAGGTCCGTCGGACGAAGCCGCCCGCTTCCCGCGAGCGCTCCTCGGAGCTCTACCTCTTGGGTTTCGGATTTCAGTCGGGGAGAGCGTCCGAATGAGCGCACGATCGCTTCCGTCAAACGAAGGAAGCAGCGCGGCAGAGATGGTACGCGGACTTGGGGTGATCGACCCGCGAATTGCTCGCGCTATGCGTGAAGTTCCTCGACACCGGTTCGTTCCTCGCGAGCTTGCCTCACGCGCCTACGAGGACGAGCCGCTCAGCCTCTGCGGGCTGGGTTCCACCATCTCGGCGCCGCACATGGTGGCGATCCAACTCGAGGCGCTCGCGCTCCGTCCGGGGCTCTCCGCGCTCGAAGTAGGGAGCGGCTCGGGCTACCTGCTCGCGCTTCTCGCCGAGCTCCTCGGTCCGACCGGGCGGATCGTCGGGGTCGAGCGGGTAGAGGAGCTTGTGGAGCAATCCCGTGCTCTCCTTGCCGACCTCGGCTACGGCAAACGAATCACCGTTGTGGAGGCCGACGGAAGGCTCGGTTGGCCGGCCGGTGCGCCGTACGACCGCATCGTGGTCTCGGCTGCCGCGCCGCGACTCTTTCCGCAATGGAGGGCACAACTCCGCGAGGGAGGTCGGATGGTGGTCCCGCTTGGTCCCGGCTCGAGCCAGCGACTGCTCACGGTGCGCGCGGGGCCGGAAGGCGACCGGTTCGAGATGGGACCCGAGTGCCGGTTCGTTCCGCTCGTGGCCGCCGGGTCACCCCATATATAGACCTGCTAGTTAGCCCCCGTCCGCCGTTCCTGAGGGTCGGTTTTGTGATTAGGTTTGGTCCGGCAGGTATCCCGCTCTCCTGCAAAGGGCGGACACTGCGGGACGGGATCGCCGACGTCCACCACCTCGGCCTGACCGCGCTCGAAGTCCAGTTCATCAAGGTGAACCCGCTCACGCGCATGGTTCTCGACGAAGAGGTCGGCAAGCTGCCTCGCGATCTGGTCCAGCAGCTCATCGTCGAAGTGCTCGCCGGCAAGAGCGGGACGCCGGGCGAGCCGGGCCCGCTCAACGAGACGCTGCACCGCCGTGGGAATGTGACGACGCTCACGTGGTCGCTCGCGAAGGACCACCCGGATCTTGCACTCACGCGCGCACTCGCCAAAGCGCTCGACGTCGACCTCACCCTCCACGCTCCGTACTACGTCGATTTCTTCGGCAGCGAGGAGGCGCGCGACCGGAGCCTCCGGCAGATCCAATGGTCCGGCGTGCTCGCCGACGGGCTCGGAGCCCGGCTCGCGGTCACCCACCTCGGCTTCTACGGGAGCGGGGACCGGGACGCCTCCGTCGCCGAGCTCACCTCGATCGCGCGGGACCTCGAACGGTGGCTCGACCGGACCACGAAAGGGTCGGTCCATCTCGGCATCGAGCCGAGCGGCCACCCGGACGTCTTCGGGTCGCGACAAGAGGTGCTCGAGCTCGCGCGGTCGGTGAAGGGCGTGGTGCCCGTCCTCAACCTGCCCCATCTCGCGGCACGGGAGCGGAGGACCTTCGACGAGCCTGGGGCACTCGAGCCGCTGCTCCACGAATTCGTCGAGGCAAGCGGCGGATCCCTCTACCTAAACTTCTCGGGCGCGGAGCTCTACGGGACAGGCGAGTTCCGGCTCACCCCCATCAAGCGCGGAGAACTGCGGTTCGACCCGCTCGCCGAGGCGCTCTCCGAGCGGGATTACGACGTGACCGTGATCTCGAGCTCTCCGCTCCTCGAGCACGACGCAATGTACATGAAACTCCTCTACGAACGAGCCCTCACCCGGAAGTGGGCGAAGCGCCACCAGTCGATGGTCCGGCCCGCGCTCGTGCCGGCCGCCGGCGCGGCGCGCCGCACTTCGAGCGGCAGCCGACCGCCCATGCCCGCGCCGCGCGCTTCCGCGAAACCACGGAGTCGTCCACCCGCTCGAGGTAAGTCGCATGGGAAGCGCTCTTCCCGCTGAACCGACCACCTACGCCAAATCCCTCGAGTACGTCCGTCGCCGGAGCGCCGAGGCGGTCGGCGCGATTGCTCCCGAGACGGTCGCCGCCGCCGTGGAGCGGCTCCTGCGAGCACCCTCCGTCTTCGTGTACGGGGCGGGGCGGAGCGGCATCATCGGACGCGGCTTCGCGATGCGTCTCGTGCAGATCGGACTCAGCGCCTACGTGATCGGCGAGTCGATCACGCCGATCGTGCGCGCCGGCGATACGGTAGTGATCCTGAGCGGCGCGGGGGAGAGCTACTCCTCGATCCAGACCGCGAACATCGTGCGGCGGGAGGGCGCGGAGCTCCTCGTCCTCACCGCGCGGCGGGGATCGAAGATCGCCCACGCGGCCTCGCTGCTCGTTTCCTTTCAGTTCCCCGAGGAGCCCGAGCGGCTCGTGCTCGCGCCGCTCGGAACGCTCTTCGAAGCGGCCGCGCATCAATTCCTCGATGGGCTCGTGGCCGAGATGATGCGCGTGCGGGGCGAGACCGAGGAGTCGATGCGCCGGCGCCACGCGATCATGGTCTAGTCTCCGGCGCACGCGAGGGAACGCGCGCGGCGTCGTGCGCCGGACTAAACTTTAAGCACGGGAACCTATCCTCGGCCCTCGTGCCGAAGCGCGACGTGCGCCAGGATACGCTCATCCCGGTGCCCACCCGGTTCTTTGTGACGAGCGGCAAGGGCATCAACAAGACGAGCGAGCTCAACGCCTTCGACCTCGCGC
>JAKIWH010000092.1:4500-6751 GCA_022750125.1 Thermoplasmata archaeon | reverse complement strand
GTGCCTTCTCGGGAACCGTCGGCGCGTTCGTCGCCGATCCTCGACGGTACCGCGCGGAGAGGAACAGCAGGGCGCGCACCGCCGCGATGACGAGCGCGGCGATCACACCTTCGAGTAGCAGTAGGCTGCTCGCCGCTTTCGTAGGGGGAGGGGGAAGGTGCGTGGTGGGGGGTGCTGGCGTGACGAGCAGCTCGGCGAGGGAACTTGCGACTTTCCCCCGGGAGTCGGTAGCCTGTACTGTCACGTTGAAGTAGCCCAGCCCCTGCGGCGAACAGGTGAGGTTCGCGCTCGCGGGCGGCCCCGCGACGCAGCCTGGCGGTAGCCCGAGCCAGCCGAAGTGGTACGGGGCGACGCCCCCCGCAGGTAGCGCTTCGAAAGTGATCGCGTGCCCGAGCTGGACCCGGCCCGGGATCACGGCGAGGGAGACGAGGAGCGCGGCGATCGGCGGCCCAACGACGAGGAGGAGTTGCGCGGTCGCGGCGGCTCCGACCGCATCGCTCGTGAGCACGTCGACCGTGTAGTTCCCTTGGGTCGAGAACTGATGGTGGACCTGGGTCGCGTTCCCAGCGGAGCCGCCGTCCCCAAAGCTCCAGGCGAAGGTGTACGGCGCGGTGCCGTTCGCCGCGGTCGCCGAGAACTGGACGTCGAGAGGGGCGGGGCCCCCGGTGACGTTCTCCACGAGGGAGACGCCGGGGAGGGGGTGGACGGTCACGGTCCAGCGGTGCGTGAGATTGGATCCGGTCGCGTCCCAAACCTGGAGCGTGACGGGGTAAGAACCGGGGGTGGAGAAGAGGTGCGTCCCGTTCCCGAGTGTCGAAGTGGTGCCGTCGCCGAAGCTCCACAAGCTGCGATAGGGCGCAAAGCCTCCCGAGTCGTTCGAGGAGAACATCACCGAGAGCGGGGCGTCGCCCAACGTCGCGGAGAGGGAGGATAGCACGACGAGCGGCACGCCGGTCACCCGGACGCGCACCCAGAAGGAGGCGGATCCCGCTGACGCGTCGGAGACCGTCAGCCTCGCGGTGTAGTTCCCCGGTGTAACGAAGGTGTGGTTGGTGTCAAGCTGGGGGCTCGGCGAAGCGCCGTCGCCGAAACTCCAGGAGGAGTTGAACGGCGCCGTCCCGTTGAGGATGGTGCCGGTGAACCTCGCCACGAGCGGGGCCGCTCCGACGCTCGGGGCAACGGCAGCACGCACTTCGACAGCGCTCGAGGCGAGCGCGTAGATGGTTCCCGAGCCCGTGACGTTGAGCAGGGTGGTTGCGTTGACGCCGGAAGCCGTCGAGAGATTCACCGTGCCCACCCAGGCCCCGAACGGGCGCGGGCCGAGGGAGGTAGCCGCGAGACTGTACTGACCGGGATAAAGGGAGACCGTGAACCCCGTCGCGAGCAGGGTGCCGTTCAAGCGAGCGGAGAACGCGCCGGCGGGCGAGCTCACAAAGGTGACCGGATACGCCACGTGCAAAGGTGGGGCGAAGGTGGCCGTGAGGGTCCCTCCGGGACCGCTCGCGTTCAGAATCGCGTCGCCCGGGAAGCCCGTGGCGACGCCGACCGAGAGCCCCGCGGTCACGTTCCATCCCGAAAAGGTGTAGCCTGCGGCCGGGACAGGCTGAACCAGGTACTCGCCGACCGAGCTCAGGTTATCCCAGCTCCCGTTCGCGAAGAGGCGCGAAGGCCCATCGGTGAAGTTGAACCGGATCTCGCCACCCACGGCAGGCACGTCGTCGAACCGCAGGTTGACGCTCGACCCGGGAGCGAAGTGCGCGACCAAGGTTACCGAGGCGTTGAGCAGAATCGTGGTTACGGCCCGCATCCGGTTCCCCATCGAGGCCGCGGCGGAGTTGTTCACCGACCAGCCGGTGAACTGTTCCCCCGCGCGAGGTACTGCCGCGATGGGATAGCTCGAGGCGCTCGTCTGGTCCGGCGCGATGAGCGTTCCGTTGGGCGACGGCTCCGCTGCCTGCCAGGAGATCGCGCCGGAACCTCCGGCCGTCTGCAGAAGTACCGACACGTTCTCCTCGAAGTACACCTCGAAGCTCGTGCTGCCCTGCTGCAGCGTGAGGTTCGTCGTTCGCTCTAGGTCGAGGAGCATGCTGTCGCCGTAGTCGTCGCTCGAGATCCAGCGCGATCCGGGACCGGGCCGGGCGCTCACCGGGTAGGTCCCAACAGGGAGGGAAAGGTTCGTCGAGGTGAGGTACGTGGTGCCTCCGAAGTCAACGGCTCCTGCCGTCCCGTGAAGGGAGAGCGCTACGGTCGC
>JAKIWH010000092.1:587-4490 GCA_022750125.1 Thermoplasmata archaeon | reverse complement strand
GGTTTCCGTCGAGGAGCGAGAGAACGAGCCAAGTGAAGGGTAGGAGCGGCGCCCCTAGAAGGCCACCTCCCGAGATCGACCAGCGCGAGAAGTTGTACCCCGGGAGCGGATACGCCTGAATCGTGTAGACACCGGTCGCGAGCTTGAGCGAGCTCCCGTTCCGGACCGTTTCGGCGGGGCCGAGGGTGCCCGCGAAATCCGGTCGCAGGCTCGCGACTCCGCCGAGGTACCCCGGCGGCGATCGGAGTAGCACGGTCAAGTTGACGAGTCCCGGGCTCGGGCCGAAGAGACCGACGAGCGTGCCGTTTCCGAAGATGCTCACCGAGCTCCACGGGCTCGTAGGATCGAGCACCGTGACCCCGCCCGAACTGTTCCAGCGAAGGAAACCGCTCGGCGCGCTCGCCACGGCGTCGATCGAGTAATTCCCGGGCGCGAGCGCGGTGGGGCCTTGGAAATCGAGCGAGGCCCCCCCGACGCGGGAGCTCCCGCCTAGGAACCGGACGAGTCCGCCGGGAGCGCCCGAGGCCGACACGGTGAGCGTCGCGGTGGGTTCCCCGCAGGTAGGCACGCTCGCGTTGGCCGTGCTGAAGAAGCCGTTCCCCTCGAGGTCCTGCACGAACGAAGGGTTGTACTCGTGCGTGGCCCCGAACTCGGCCGCGGCCCCCGGATAGGGCATGGCGCCGAAGCTGAACGCGTGGGACGCGCACGAGTAGCTGTACCACGGATAGCTGCAGAAGGCGCTCCCGTCCCGGCCCGTGCACGTACCGTTGCTGAGCGGATCGATGAACGGAAGCCCTCCGAAATCCTGGGAGAAGGTGACTTGGCTCGCGCCCGCTTGCGCGGTGGCGTTCGAGAAGAGCGGAGGAGCGATCTGCCACGGAGTTTGGGTCGCGTTCGACCAGAGTCCGGGATCGTAGGAGGGACACGGGGTCGCCGGATCTCGCGGTGACGGAGGGAACGGTCCCGAGGAGCAGCCTCGGTAGGAGTTGTTGTTCGGATACGCTCCCGCCGTGTGGCCCGTCTCGAACGCGAACGAGACCGGCATCTCTCCGCCCGGCGTCCACTGGAGCGCGTTCGGGAAGCTGTCGGTTCCGTAGGCCGGGTTGAGCGGCGCGTTGTACTGGAAATCGTAGAGCGTCGTGCTCGAGCGGTTTCCCTGGGTGTGGTCGGTGAGCTCGATCTGCTCCCCGAGCGGGCTCGTGGCGGACCCGCTCAGCGCGACGGTCAATCGGTCCCCGCCGTGCATCGTGAGGAAGCCGCCGGTCGCATCGTCACCGAGCGGGCTGTAGTAGCAGGCGTCCTCGGCGCCGTTCGTGACATCGATCTGCCATGCGACGGCCGCGGCGTCCCAGGTGTTCGCGACGCTCCCCACGGTCCAGCTCTGGTCCGGGTAGAGCTGGAGCTCGAGGAAGCACTCGTTGAGCCACGCTCCCGGTGCGCTGAGCACGAGCCCGAACCAGATCGCGGCGTACAGGTCCGCCTGGAGCGTTGGCGAGCCGCCGTCCACCGGTAGAGTGACTTGCCACGTGACGTTCCCTCCGCTGCCCGGGAGGTTCGAGTACGGGTCGAGCCCCGGTTCGTCGTGCCCGTAGCAGTCCCCTTGGTACGTGCTCTGGTTGCCCCAGCTACCGGGCCAGACACCGTAGCAGTTCTTCGCAAGGAAGGAGCTCGCGGGTGAAGCCGTTCGCGGAGTCGGACGGGCAATCCCGTGTACGCTCGGGAGCACCGGCGGGGCTCCAGGGGTCCACGCGGGCGGAGTGCGCGGCCCCCGCGCGAACGGGTGGGCGCTAGCTACGGGCCTCGGTGCGAGCTTGGGTGGGGAGGGGGCGATCAAGGGTCCGTGAGCGGCAATCCCCGGCGTCCCAGCCGATCGGATCCCAAGGGGAGGCGCGGCCGTGGGCTGGCTCGTGACCGACCCGAGCGGAAGGAGCAGGAGGAGCACCGCGAGCACGGGGAGGGCCCGCGCGAACGAGGGGATTGGAGAACTCATGGTGCGCGTGGGCGAGCCGCACCGCTCGGTGAGTTATGAAGGCCACTCGCCCGGCGGCAGCACTCCGCCCGCCGCCCCGCGCCCCGAGCTCGTTCGGACGGTGGAAATGCTATAGGTCGGTACCCGTATCGGCCACCGCCTGCCCCCGCGGGCGGGTGTTTCGGGGTTTCCGCGTGCGAGAGTTGGCCCCTCGCGGTGTGGCCGAGAGTCGTTCCTCGGTGGCACGTCTCACGCTCCCCACCGACGTGAATTTCATGGGCAACGTCTTCGGGGGAGTGATCCTCGAGGACATCGACCGGGTGGCGTACATCACGGCGACCCGCCACTCCGGACTCAACGCGGTAACTGCGAGCTTCGATCGGGTGGATTTCGAACGGCCCGTGCATGTCGGTCAGGTGCTCGACTTCGACGCCCACTTAACGTTCGTCGGGCGGAGCTCGATGGAGGTCGCCATCGAGGTCCGGGCCGAGGCGCTCATGGGCGGCCCCAAGTACCGCGTGGCCCGGGCCTGGGTGACGATGGTGGCCGTGGATCCCGAGGGGCGTCCGGTCCCCGTGCGACCCCTCTCCCTCCGCTCCTCCGCGGAACGGAAGGAGTTCGAGGCAGGGCGCCAACGGATGGAGGAACGGCGCCGTCATTTCCGGTCGCAGGACGCGCGCGGGCAGGCGTCCCCTTCAGAGAAAAAAATGGGAGCAAACCATGCTGTGTGAGATGTGCGGGGCCGAGGTCGAGCTGCCGAGCCGGGTACGCGTCGAGGGAAGCGTGCTCGGCCTCTGTCCGAACTGCTCGAAGTTCGGCACCGTGCTCGACCCGCCGCCCGCCCCCGTGCCGACTCCCTCGGCCCGCTCCACGCCTCTCTACGCCGCGAGCCAGGGTAACCCGCGGGGCCGGCGGCTCGACGAGCGGGACGTCTTCCAGGAGATGCCCGACCTCGAGCTCGTCCCGGATTGGGGAAAGCGGATCCGCGAAGCGAGGGAGAAGCTCGCGTGGACCCCCGAGGAGCTAGCGAAGCGGCTCAACGAGAAGAAGTCGGTCGTCCTGAAGCTCGAGAGCGGCAGCTTCCATCCGCCCGACGCGACGGTGCGCAAGGTCGAACGGCTGCTCCACGTCCGTCTCCGGGCGAACCCGGGGGAAGTCGGTTAGCGGGCCGCACCCCGATTCGCCGGGAGCGCCCACTCGAGGATCGCCTTCTGCGCATGGAGGCGGTTCTCCGCCTCCTCCCAGACGACCGACTGGGGTCCGTCCATCACCTCATCGGTGATCTCGAGCCCTCGGTGCGCCGGTAGATCGTGCAGCACGAGCGCGTCCGGCTTCGCCTTCTTAAGGAGCTTCTTGTTGATCTGAAAGCCTTGGAACGCGGCGGTTCGGCTCTCCGCCTCGGCCTCGTCCCCCATCGATATCCAAACGTCGGTGTAGAGGGCATCCGCGCCGGTGGCGGCCTCGGCGGGGGAGGAGGTGATCGAGAGCTTTGCGCCGGTAGCGCGCGCGAGCGCCTCGCCGCGGGCCACGACCTCCTTCGGTGGGCGGTACGCCTCGGGAACGGCGCCCACGAACTCGAGGCCCACCATCGCGCATCCGAGGAGGAGGGAGTTGCAAACGTTGTTCCCATCGCCGATCCACGCTAGGCGTCGGCCCTTGAACGACCCGTTCCAGTGCTCGTGAAGGGTGAGCAGGTCGGCCACGATCTGGCAGGGGTGTTCGCGATTGTCGAGAGCGTTGATCACGGGGACCGTCGCCCAGCGCGCGAGCTCGGCCATATCCTCCGACCGGTTCGCACGATAGACGATCGCCTCGACGTAACGGGAGAGCACCCGGGCGGTGTCGGCGATGGTCTCCCCGCGTCCAAGTTGCATGTCCTTGGGAGAGAGGTAGAGCGCGTGCCCCCCGAGGTCGTTCATCGCTACCTCGAAGGA
>JAKIWH010000092.1:0-577 GCA_022750125.1 Thermoplasmata archaeon | reverse complement strand
TGCGGGTCGACGGTTTCTCGAAGATCATGCCGAGGTTGCGCCCCGGACGGACGCTCGAGAGGTCCCCTTTTCGACGGGCGGCCTTCATCTCCACGGCCCGCACGAGGAGGTGAGGGAGCTCTGGGCCGAGGTCGGCAAGGCTCAGCAGGTCGCGCTTCGGGTGGTCGCTCACAGGCGCGGCACGTGGCGCGTGAAGTAAAGAACTGATGTCGCCGCGGCGGCGAACAACAACGGGAGACGCACCGCACGCAACGCGCGCCACCGTACGGGCCCGTGGACTCGGCTTCTCCACCGTTCGGTCCGTACGGCAAGCGACGCCCTTTTACACCGGCCCGGCTCGGTTAGCGTCGAACCACCATGGCCCGGACCAAGCGCGCCGCACCGAGCAGCCCCGCCCGTCGGAAACCGACCGCCGTCCCGCGCTCCACTCGGAGCGAGCGAGGCCGTCGGGTCTACATGGTCACGGGGGGCGTCACAAAGTTCGCCAAGGCGCATCCGGCGATGGATTTCCGCCTCATGGTGAAGCGCGCCTACGATCAGGCGCTCGCCGACGTCCCCGACCTCACCAAGGACCGGA
>JAKIWH010000091.1:3356-6863 GCA_022750125.1 Thermoplasmata archaeon | reverse complement strand
GGTCGGCCGGGAGGTGCTCTCCGAAGAGGAGGCCGACTTGGAGGCTGCCCAGCGGGCAGTACGAGGGCTCGGGGTGGCGACGGCGAAGGAGGTCCACCATTACTTCATTCGGGGTTGTTACCGGGATATTCGATCGACCTTCGAGACCTTGGCGGCGAACTCCCGAATCCGCCGGGTGGTGATCGAGGGGCTCTCCGGGAAGGACGAACGGTTCGTCCACGAGGACGACGTGGCCCTTCTCGATGATCTGACCAGGGACAGATTCTCGCCGCGGGTCGCCGTGCTCCCCCCGTTCGACAACATGATCTGCAGCCAGGCTCGGGGTAAGCGGTTGTTCAACTTCGACTACGTCCGCGAGCAGTTCCTTCCGAAGGCGAAGCGACGGTTCGGAATGTGGGTCCTTCCCATTCTGCGGGGAGAGCAGTTCATCGGGCGGATGGACGCTCGCCTGGACAAGGAGAAGCGACGGTTCCTGGTCCACGCGCTCTTCGCAGAGCCCGGCGCACCGGCGGCACAGGCCGTTGGCGCCGAGATCCGAGAGGAACTCGATCACCTCGCGGGATTCCTTGGAGCAGACTCGGTAGCGTTCACCTCAAAGGTGCCGTCGATCTGGAAGCGCGGCCTCAGCTAGTGCCTCCCAATTGGATACCGTGCAGAGGAACACCCGAACTTCAATCTCGAGCGAGCCGTACGAGTTCGCTCAGCGCATCGACGGTTGCCCACCGACTCGGTTCGTTCGGGGTTCGAGCCGAGGCGGCCAGTACGGCCACTCGTCAGGGGTTAGGCTGGCTGGGTAGAGTCCCCATCCGAACAGCCAGTGTTGATGGCCCACGTATCGTCACCCCGGCGTTTTCGGAGCAGCCGCCGCAGATCCTCCGTGCGTACTTCGTTCCAGGCGGGTCAACGCACAATGTGCCTCTTCCGAGAGGGATGCAATCAGTTCAGCTCACGGGGCCAATGAGGAAGGACCAAGTCGTTTTCGGACCGAGCCCCCGAGCGGATTCACCTTTCCTCGTGATGACGAGCCCCCGGATGATTGGGAGCGGCTATCAGAAGGGGCACCGCCCGTGCTGGGATTCGAACCCAGGTCTGAGGCTCCGCAGGCCTCTAGGATAATCCATTGCAGCGAACCGGGTTGGCTCCCGATCCGTAGCTACCCCACACGGGCGCGGTGAGGGCGCGCGCCCCCCTCGCGCGACGAGGAGGGCTGTGTATAAAAGTCGGTCGGCGCGGAACACCGCCGGTGACGCCGTCGGCGAGAAGATTATACTCCCGACCCGGGTCCGTGTGCGTACTGCGATGAACGGTGGGCCGAACGAGGAGGACCCGTGGACCATCCTCCGCGCGCTCCCGCGGGGCCAAGAAGTGGAGCTCGAAACCGCGGACGGCACGCGATGGCGGGGCACGCTCGTGCCCCCGCACGAGCTCTCGGGCGATGGCATAGTGCAGCTCAAGCTCGCTAGCGGCTACAACGTCGGAATTCACGTTTCTCCAGGAGATCGACTAACCGTGTTCCCCCCGTCGCCTCACCTTCCGAACGGCAAGGATTCGAAGTCGGCAGCTACCCGTGCGGAACCTCCGGAACCCGGGTACGTCTCGCTCCTCACGACCGGCGGGACCATCGCATCGAAGGTGGACTACCGGACGGGCGGGGTGCGACCGGTCAAAGAGGAGCGGGAGATCCTCGCCTTCTACCCGACGCTCGAGGAGGGCGGACCGGTGCGGATCCGCACGGTGTTGGACCGCCTCAGCGAGGAGATTGGCCCGGGGGATTGGGTCGCCCTTGCCGAAGCCGTGGCCGAGGAGTTCCGGACGGGAGCGCGAGGCGTGGTCGTGGCGCACGGGACCGATACGCTCGCGTACACCGCCTCCGCGCTCGCGTTCACGCTCGGCTCGCTGCCGGGTCCGGTCGTGCTCGTCGGGGCCCAGCGTTCCCCCGACCGGCCCTCCTCGGACGGAAGCTCGAACCTCCAGGCGGCGGTGGAGCTCGCGCGAGTGGGCAACACTGGCGAGGTCTCGGTGCTGATGCACGCCGGGCTCTCCGACGATCGATTCTCGATCCACCGGGCGACCTGGGTGCGCAAGATGCACTCGAGCCGACGTGACGCCTTCCGGAGCCGGAACGGGGAGCCTCTCGGATATGTCGATGCCACCGGGGTCCACCTCGAGCCCGGGGCCCGCCCCCCGGCGAAAGGCCCGCCCACGGTGGACACCCGCCTCGACCTTCGAGCAGGACTGTTCTGGTTCCACCCTGGAGCCGACCCCCACCGGGCCGAACTCGCCGCGGAGGGGCTACGAGGAATCATCATCGCCGGAACCGGCCTGGGCCATCTCGCGAGCGGGCACCTGCCGTGGATTCGGCGCGCGGTGGAACGGGGGAGCTTCGTCGGCATGACGACCCAGTGCCTCGAAGGGGACACCGACCCGTACGTCTACGCGACCGGCCGCGAGCTTCTGCGGGCCGGCGTGACCTACCTGGGAGACCTGCTCCCCGAAGTCGCCTACGTGAAGCTCCTGTTCGCCCTCGGACGCGCGGACAAGCTCGAGGAAGTCCGCGCGCAGCTCCTCACCGATTGGGCCGGGGAGTTTCCCGGTCGTCACCGGGTGAGGGAGCTATCGTGAAAGCCGGCCTCGAGGTGCATCAGCAGCTCGCCACGGGGAAGCTGTTCTGTCGCTGCCCCGTGGAGCTCACCGAGACCGTCACCGGAACCGTGCTCCGCCGGCTCAGGCCTACCGGCGGAGAGACCGAGGCCGTGGACCCTGCCGTCGCCTTCGAGGCGGCCCGCGGCCTCCTCTTCCGGTACGAGACCACCCCAAGCTCCTGCCTCGTGGAGATGGACGAGGAGCCCCCCGGCGCCCTCGACCCGGCGGCCCTCGAGGTTGCATTGACCGTCGCCCTCCTCCTGCACGCCCGGCCCGTAGACGAGGTGCAGGTCATGCGCAAGATCGTCATCGACGGGTCGAACACCTCGGGATTCCAGCGGACCACGCTCATCGCGACAGACGGATGGATCGAGCTGCGGGGCAAGCGGTTCACCATCGCCACCGTCTGCCTCGAGGAGGACGCCGCGCGGAAGGTCGGCGAGGGCAACGGGGAGAGCCGGTTTCGACTCGACCGGCTCGGCGTGCCGCTCGTCGAGGTCGCGACGGGTCCGGAAATCTCGTCCGCCCAGGAGGCGCGGGAGCTCGCGGAGGAGATCGGCCTTCTTCTCCGTGCCACGAGGCGGGTCCGGCGCGGGATCGGGACCATCCGTGAGGACCTGAACGTCTCCGTCCCCGGCGGGACGCGGGTGGAGATCAAGGGGGTGCAGGAGCTACGGCTGCTTCCCAAGTACCTCGAATCGGAGCGTGAGCGGCAGGAGCTTCTACTTTCCGTCCAGCGGAGCCTGCTCGAACGCGGCGCCCCTACCCCCCCGGACGCATCGCGCAACGTGACGGTGCTCCTCCAGGGCCGGGAGGACCGAGCCCTCAACGCGCTCCGGCAGGACGGGATCGCCCTCGCGCTCC
>JAKIWH010000091.1:0-3346 GCA_022750125.1 Thermoplasmata archaeon | reverse complement strand
AGGAGCGGCTCGGGCGCGAGCTCGCGGACTACGCCCGCAGCACGGGGGTCAAAGGGCTTCTCCATTCCGACGAACGTCCCGGCCACGGCATCGACGAAGGGGTTCTCGAGCGTCTACGGCGAGAACTAGGAGCCGGACCCTCCGATGCGTTCGTGATCGTCGTCGCACCGAGCGAGGAAGTCGCGCTTCGGGCCCTCGCTTCGGTTCGCCGTCGGGCGCTCCTCGCCTTCGAAGGAGTTCCGCCGGAGACGAGGGACCCGCTTCCCGACGGACGGACCCGCTACTCTCGACCTCTGCCCGGCCGCGACCGGATGTACCCCGAGACCGATGTACCCCCGATTCCCATCCTGGCCGCACGGCTCGAGGCGATTCTCCGAGCGCTTCCCGAGCTTCCTGCCGTCACCGCGGCCCGCCTCGCCGAGACGCACGGGGTAGGCCCCGAAGTGGTGCGAGAGCTTCTGCGACTCGACGAGGTCGCACGGTTCGAGGCCCTCGCGAACCGGGGCCACGCCCCTTCCCTCGTCGCCCGAGTACTAACGCAGGACGCGGATGGCGCTCGTGCCCTCTCGCCGGAGGCGAGCCGAGAGCTTACCGAGGAAGAGCTCCATTTTCTCCTCACCGCAGTCCGGGAGGGACGATTCGCAAAGGAGGGCCTCGCCGCGGTCATGGCCCGCACCTTGTCGGGTACGGAGTCCGTCGAGGCTGCGCTCTCCGCTTCCGGCCTCACGGGACTTACCCGGGGCGAGCTCGATAAGATCGTCGAACGGGTCCTCGACCGGAACGCCGCGCTCATCGCCGAGAAGGGCGCCCGCGCTGTCTCCCCCCTGATGGGCGAAGTGATGCGGGAGGTTCGGGGCCGGTGGGATGGAAAGGAGGTGGCGGCCGCGCTTGCCGCCGGGGTCACCCGTAGGGTGGCGGGCGCCGGGGCTCCAGGCCCATGAGCCACGGTCGGCGACGTCGGACCCGTCCCGAGGTGCACGCCATCGTCGCCGATATCGACGGGACGATCACCGACGGGAAGCGACGGCTCTACCCACCGGCCGTAGCCGCTCTCCTGCGGGAGGACCGGCGGGGCGTTCCCGTCATCTTCGCGACCGGAAACGTTCTCCCCGTCGCCCTCGCGTTGCACCGGTTCAACGGGTTCTCGGGTCCGATCATTGCCGAGAACGGGGGCCTCCTCTACGAACGCGTCGACGGGCACGACCGGGTAAAACGGCTCGCGAGGCTCGCCCCCGCGCGACGGGCGTTTCGGGCCCTTGTACGGGCCGGGCTTCGTCCGGTCCCGCTCTTCACGAACCGGTGGAGGGAGACCGAGATCGGGCTCGAGCCGAACCTTCCCGTCGCCAAGGCGCGGCGCGTGCTCCGCGGCTTCGGCGTCGACGTTGTGCCGACCGGATTCGCTATCCACCTCATCGAGGCGGGCAAAGGTAAGCTTCCCGCCCTTCGTCGGGCGCTCGCGCGCTACCGGCTGGCGCCGGGCGACTGCCTCATCGCGGGGGACGGCGACAACGACCTCGAGATGCTGGAGGCGGCCGGCTTCGCCGTCTCTTTCCCTACCGGCAGCGTCCGAGCCCGGTCGGTCGCGGACTACGTGACCTCGAAGCCGTACGGCTTTGGGTTCGTCGAAGCGCTTAAGCGAGCACGCATCCTCGGCGCATCCCCGACCGGGTGAGCTCGCTTGGCGATCGTGGGACAATGCCGTCGTTGCGGCCGACCTGCCACGTTGCGGTGCACCGTCTGCGGCCGGCTGCTCTGCCGTTCCTGCCTCGATACGGAGGAACGGGTGTGTCCCGAATGCGCGGAGGCACGCCGGCAGCAGAAGGGGATCCCCTCGGTGAAGCATCCGCCGTCGCGAATCGGGTAGCGTTCTAGTACGGGTAACCCGGCAGGACGAAGCGACCCTTCGGGGAGCGAAGCCCAAGCGCGAGCAGCACCGCCCCGAGGGCGGTGAAGAGGAGTCCAAGGACCACCACGGCCCAAGCGTACGGCCCGAGCGTCGGTCCGATCCAGACCGGTCCCCACCTCGAACCCGAGCCCGTGGCAATGCGGTGAAGGAGTAGGTTCAGTCCGATGAGGCCGCCGGCGCCAGCGACTAAGAAGAGCACCCCCGCCGCGATCCAACCGATACGGGTGTCCGCCCCCTCGTCCGCGGGGGGCACGGGGGGAGATTCCTCGAGCTCCGTCACGGGGTCGCTCGAGCGGCCGCGGGTTCATAGCCATTGTCGGTGGCGGGACAGCTTTTCCGCCGCGGGCTCTCGCCCCCACCGTGCCTGCGCTCCTCGTCACCTTCCGACGCTCTCCGGAGCTCGACGATGCGATCCGGCGGCTCCTCCCGAGGGTTCCGGTGGGCTACGTGGAACCGAACTTGGACGGTCCGATCCGAGAGTCGGTGCGCGCGCTCCTCGTCGGGTCGCTTGAGAGAGAAGTACCCTCCCTCACGCCCGAGATGTTCCCGCAGCTCCGGCTCGTCCAGTCGGTGTTCGCGGGTGTGGACACCGTACCTTTCGACCAGCTCGCAGGTGGGGTGATGGTCGCCGGGAACGTTGGCGCGTACGCCCCGTTCGTGGCGGAGCACGCGGTCGCCCTCGCGCTCGCCGTCGCCAAGCGCGTCACGGTAGGGAACGCGCTCGTGCGGGACGGCCGACTTCGACCCGTCCCCGAGAGCCTCCAGCTCGCCGGGGGCCGCGCCGTTGTGCTGGGACTCGGCGGTGTCGGACGGGAGGTCGCGCGCCGGCTCGCTGGCCTGGGACTCTTCGTCGAGGCGGTTACCCGGGACGGAAAACCCGGAGAAGGGGCAGGACGTACCTACCCGTCGAGCGCCCTCGTCGAGGCCGTCCGTGGGGCGCGCGTCGTCGTGAACTGTCTCCCGCTCACTCGAGCGACCCACGCTATCGTGTCGGGCCCATTTTTCGAGGCCCTAGGGGCCGGCGCCGTCTACGTGAACGTGGGACGAGCGGAAACGACCGACCCCGCCGCGCTCGAGGCGTGGCTTCGGAAGGAACCGACGAGCGGTGCCGGCATCGATGTCTGGTGGTCGGAAGAGTTCGCCGCGGGAAGGGTCAGCGCGCCGTTCCCGCTCGGAGAGCTGCCCAACCTGGTCGCCTCGCCCCACGCCGCGGGACACGTTGCCGAGGCAACGCGCGCGGGGTACGATGCTGCGCTCGGTAATCTCGCCGCCTTCTTTGCGGGCCGGCCGGTTCGAGGGGTAGTGGACCGGGCGGAGTACGCGCGCTAGCCGAAGCCCGGGATCGCCTGCTTCGCATCCCGGCTCCCCGGGCGGACCGGGCTCTTCCGGAGCTCCTTCGGGCACTCCACGAGCCGCACCATCGGGGCGGACTGGACGATG
>JAKIWH010000013.1:17581-32675 GCA_022750125.1 Thermoplasmata archaeon | reverse complement strand
CGCCGACGAGCCGCTGGTTGTGCTCGTCGATGTTCACGCGGTCGTCCATGATCTGCGAGACGTGGAGGAGGCCGTCGAGCGGTCCGAACCGGACGAAGGCGCCGAACTTCCGGATCTCGACGACCGCGCCTTCGACCACCTCCTGGAGCTCGGGGCGGAAGAGGAGCGCGCGGTACTCGACCTCCTGGTACACCCCGCCGTCGCCGTGGATGATGTGCCCCTCGCCGAGCGGCTTCACGTCCTGGATCGTGACGGTGAGGTTTTGCCCGTCCACGAGCTTCCCCTCGAACTGCTGCTGGGCGAGCTCCTGGATCGCGGTCTCGAGCTTCAACCCCAAACGGTCGGGCGGGATGCGCACCACGTCCCGCCGTTCGTCGAGATAATACAGCGCGCGCCGCCGACCTAGATGACCTATATCATCCTTGCGACGAGGAGTTCGGGGCGCGCGACGCCGAGACTACGCGCCGGGGGGCGGAGCGCTTGGCGGGCCGCCCCCTACCCCCGGCGGGACGTTCCCGTACCCAGCAGCCGGCCCGCTGCTCACCGTGGTCGGAGCGGGTGCGCTCGGTGGCGGACCCTTCGGTCGGCGTCGGAGGAGCAGGACCGCTGCGACCACCGCTACCACGGCCACCAAGGCGAGGACCACCCAAAGGAGGGATCCGCCGAGCGGAGAGGAGCTCCTGGAAGCCGGTGCCGACGTGGTTGCCGTGGCACGGGCGCTCGCGTTGCTCGTCCCGGCCGAATTGGACGCAGTGACGAACACCGTGTAGCTCGTCGACCCCTTGAGTCCTGGGAGACTCGCGTTGAGCGCCGTGCCGGCGCTCAACGCGGTCCACGGTCCCGCGGCGCTCGTCGCAAACTCCACCGTGTAGTTCCGAACCGGCGCGCCGTCGGTCGAGGACGGGACGTTCCAGCTCACCCGGAGCGAGGAGCTGCCGGTCGAGGTGGCCGCGACCGAGGTCGGCGGGTACGGGACGCCGACCGGCACGGCGGAGGCGGGAGAGGCGGGCGGGCTCGTTCCCACCACGGTGTGCGAAGTGACGGTCACGAAGTACGTGCTCCCGTCCGTGAGGTGGGTGAAGGTCGCGTTGGGCTGGCTCACCGAAAGGTTCGTGGTCCACGGGCCGGTCGCGCTCGATCCGAGCGAGGCGGTGTATCCCGTGATGGTCGCGTTCCCCGCGCCGGCGGCGCCGACCGCGCTCCAGGAGGCCGTGAGCGAGCTGTTCTGGGCGAGCAGGGCAAGGCCGGTGGGGGCCTGGGGGAGGGCAAGGGGTCGCAGGAGCACGTTGGATCCGTCGAGCGCCTGGTTGATGACGAACTCGCCGTCGGTGGGATTCGCGAGCGCGCCGAGGGAGACCCCGGCGGGGACCGTCCCCACGAGAGTCTGGGTGGCGGTGCTGAACAGGTAGGCGCGCGGCGAACTGAGGTTGGAGAGAACAACGAGGCCGGCGTTCGGATCTACCGCGAGGTAACCGGGCGCCTCACCCCCGGTGAGAAAGGAGGATTGGAGGCCCAGCGTGCGCACCGGAATCACCGTTACGTTGTACGGAACGCCTCCTCCCACGTACAGCATCTGACGCACCGGGTCGAGCGCTAGCCCGCCGTTCACGTTCCCTCCGATGTGCCACTGGCGGGGCCCGAGCGTCGCCGAGCTCCCGTTCACGCTGTAGATCGTGCCGGTCGCGCTCGTGCAGTTCTGCACGTACACGCTCTCCGTGATGCTGTCCGCCACCGCCGCACCCCCGCAGGTCGCTCCGAGCGGGGCCGTCACCGTACCGATCGGAATATCGGTCTGGGTGCTGACGACGGTGACATTTCCCGAGCCGTTCAGGGCGTACAGCCAGTGGTGTACCGAATCGACGCTCACGTAGGCGAAGCTGAACGTAGCGGGGAAGGGGATGGCGCCGACGCGGGCGCCCGTGCTCGCGTTGAGCACCTCGAACCCCGGGAGCGAGGTGTTGGACACGTACAACCGGTCAAGGCCCGAGTCCGCCGCCACTCCGAAGAGGGAGACCCGGAATGCGCTGGGAAGGTCCGTGGTCCATGCGATCGAGCCGTTGGACCAGTGACGCGCGGTGAGGACGGCGGGAGCAATCCCGAGCGAGTAGTACATGCCTGCCGCTGGGTCGGACGCGGAGGTGGTCCCCTCTATGGGGAACTCCGGGCCGGATCCCGCGAGCGAAAGCGTTGGTAGGGAGAGAACGACCGCGACACTCGCTTCGATCGATCCCACCACGAGGCTGTCGGTGCCCGGGTCCAGGGCGAGCATGAACGCCTCCGAAGGTAGGGAAAGGTCGAGCCGGCTGTAGTGCCCCACGACGCTTCCTGTCGTGGCGTCGTAGGTGGTCACGCTGAGAGGGGTTGAGGAGTGTCCATCGACCGCGAAGACGTTGCTGTGGGGGTCGTAGACCATGTCGAACGCGGAGAGCACCCCAACCCCGACCGGACCGACGTACGCGCCGGTGCCGAGGTTGAACTCTGCCATCGGAGTGGAGGCGGTGCTCTTGTTCGCGACCCATACGAGCCCGGAGGCCGGGTCGTAGTCCGCGGTGGCCGACCCAAAGGTCGGAATGGGATCGGTCAGGTTGCGGACGAGCAGCAACGTAGAGGCGTTCAAGACGCTCAGGTTCTGGGCGCCGGTCGGTTCGAGAAGGAGATTCTGCCCAGCAAGGAAGGTCTGAGGCCACAGCTGGCATGGGCCGCAGACCCAGCTGTCCTCTAGAGTCAGGGTCGTGGCGTTGAACGAGGTCACGTTCCCGCGGCCCGCATCGCGGGCAATGAGGCTGAAGGTAGCCGGGTCGTAGTTGAGGAACTCCGGGAGAGAGTGGTACGTGATCGGAAAGGTAACGTTGAGGAGGGGCGCGAGCGTCGTCTCGTCGAGCATCGTGAGCGTCCCGCCACCCGCTCCCTCGAGCGCAGCGGCCCAGAGGTGGTGATGGGCCGGGTCGATCGCGAGACCCGCGAGCTCGCTATTGCCCGGAGTGCGTAGGAGCTCGGGGGACTCACGCACGAGCTGACCGGTCATCTCCGACCAAGCGGTCACGAACCCCCCAACGAGGTTCGATCCGTAGACGGTGTGGGTCGAAGGGTCCACGACCTCCCACGCCGTGCTTCCGCCGACCCCCCCGGTCTCGTCCCAACTGGCGTTGAAGCGTGTGCCGTTGAAGGGACCGACGAAACTCGACGGGGGAGCGTAGAACGCCGGGGAGGCGGAGTGACGAGCGGCTGGCTCCAGGGGCGTCGAAAGGGGCGAGGCCCTGAGCGGCCCCTCGCGGTGCGACGGGGACAGCTGGGCCGAAGGGCCGGAGGAAAGGAGCAGGATCCCCGTCACGAGAACGGCGAGGACGGCACCGAGTCGTGCCGGTGATCGGGTAGGGTTGGGTCTGGCGCGTGGAGGCTCGTGATTGCAACTCATGGGGGCCAGCCAATGAGCCGAGGTCTAGGTATATTGAAATATCGCCGCTAGGCCCCCGGAGAGGACGCTCAATTCTACTGACACCGGCGACGACGCAACGCCCCAGGGCCTCGAAGCTTGACGACCGGGCGATGCCCGAGGGTCAGCGTGCGGTTGCGAGGTGTTGGTCGGTCCGCGCCATGGACGTAGCGCCATCGGGCGCGAGCTCGAACATCGCCCGGATAGCGTCCACGTTCTCCGGCACAACGATAGATTCTTGGTGAATGGCCTGGAAGAACCGGAGCTCGTTCCCCTGGAGCGATATGCCCTCCTCCCACAGCACATTCTCCATCATGTCGGGTCGCCGCCCACCCCGATCGCGGGCGTACTCCATCACCTGGGGGGTTCCGGCGACCTGTTCCCAGCGCCGGAAGAGATGGAATCGGGGCGTCGAGCGGAACGCCTCGACCACGTCCCCGACGGAGGCGGGAGGGCGTTCGAGCCGGACGTGGTTGACGTGGATGTGCATGAGGGTCGTCGGGACGACCACGGCGAGCGTGGAGATGCGAAGATCCGGGAAGATGGTCTTCACATCGGGGCCGTGGTGGGAGGGGAGCTTGAAGTTCGGCAAGATCCCGTTGATCGGTCCCCGGTCGCTCTCCGAGGGATCGGCGGCGCGACGAACGATCGTCGCCTCCCACTCGGCCACGCCGTACTTCTCCCGAAGGAGGGCGGCCGCCCGTGCGATGCCGGTCGTGTTGCAGGAGACGACCCGAAGGCTCTTCTTCCCCCGAGCCGCCGTGAAATTGGAGGCCGCGTTGAAGGAGGCCTCGGCGACGGTGGCCGATTCTCCCCCCTGGAAGATGGGTCGAATCCCAGCGGCGGTGTAGGCTGCGGAGTTCGCCTGTCCGGTCTTCTCGGGGGTGCAGTCGACGACCACGTCGGACGCCCGGATCATCTCCTCCAAGGTCCCGGCCACACGCAACCCAGCGGCCCGGAAGGCGCCCAGATCCCCGCCCCCCGCCACGTAGAGGGGATAGCCTCGCTCGATCGCGACCGCCGCCTCGAAGCTGGGTCTCGTTTTCGCCACGCCGACGAGCGTCATGTCCGGCTGCCGCGCGACCGCGTCCGCGACGCGCTTGCCGATCGTTCCGTAGCCGTTCACGGAGACGCGGACCGCCATGGGACCCCATCGAGCCGGGCGTCGGTTATAGGCGTTTGTCCGCGCCTTGCGGGAACTCGACGTGCAACTCTTCGGAACGTCGTTCGCCGGGGAACTCTATAACCCGTCGCGGCTCCTCGAAGGCCGCATGGATTTCGAGCTCAACGACGAGGAGCGCGCCTTCCAGTCCGCCGTGCGGAAGTTCGGAGATACCGTGCTTCGGCCGAACGAGAAGCGCATCGATTCGGGGGGTAAGATCCCCCCGGAGGTCCTCTCGGGAATGGCCGGTCTCGGACTCCTTGCGATGCCGGTCCCCGAGGAGTACGGAGGGATCGGTGCCTCCGCAGTTCTCACGGAGCTCGCGGCGGAGGAGGTCGGCCGAGGCGACTTCTCCATGGCCACGGCGGTTTTCTTCCTGCTCGAGGCCGGGTGGGGCGCGATCCTGGCGCGGCACGGCACGGAGGCCGCGAAGAAGGAGCTCCTCCCGACCGTCTGCAAAGGCGAGGCATTCCTTGGCATCGCCACGACCGAGCCTTCGGGCGGGAGCGACCTTGCGAACCTCCGCACCGAGGCGCGGCGGGAGGGCAGCGAGTTCGTGGTCCGCGGAGAGAAGGCGTTCGTCTCGGGCGTCGAGGAGGCGAAGGCCCTCGGGGGCGGCCATCTCACGCTTGCGCGGACCTCGGCTGGGAAAGGGTTCAACTTCCTCTACGTGCCTACGCGGAGCAGCGGGATCACCACTCAGAAATTCGAGAACATGGGCCGGATGGGCATCTCGACCGGAGCCCTCGCCTACGAAGACGTGCGGGTGCCCGAGCGGTACCTGATCGGCACCGAGGGCCGGGGGTTCGATTGCGCGATGGAAGGGTTTTCGATCGCCCGGACGTTCGTCTCTGCCGCGTGCATCGGAGCGGCCGAGCGGGCGCTCGAGACTGGGTCCGCGTGGATCAAGGAGCGGCGGGCGTTCGGGCAGCCGCTCGCGAAGTTCGAGGCGATCCAGTTCGAGCTCGTCGACCTCTACACGCAAGTGGAGGCGACCAAGTGGCAATGTCGACGTGCGGCCTGGCTCATCGACCGATACGGAAAGGACGGAACGGCGCAGCACCGGTCCGAGATCGACCGGACGGTCGCCTCGGTGAAGCTCGTCGCCCCCCAGGTCGCCTTCGACACCATACGGCGCGTGATGATGTGGTTCGGCGCGGCAGGCTACACCAAGGAGATCGGGCTCGAGCTCGGCTTCCGGGGGATCATGTCCTACCTCGTGGGGGCCGAAGGAGGACTCAACATCATGCGGATCATCCTCGGCCGTGAGCTCCTCGGGAAGGAGTACGTCCCGTACAAGTAGGGCCCGGGCGCGGCCTTCCCGGCGCTCCCGAACCGCTCGGTTCGAGGAACGGGAGTTCCATGCCTGGCTACGTCGGGAGCCGGAGGGAGGGCGCGGGCTCCTCCTCCCTCTCGGGGACGACGCCGCCGCCCTCCCGTCCCCGCGGAAAGGCGCCCTGCTCCTTACGACCGATGCGTTCGCCGAAGGATTCCATTTCTTTCCTGACTCGCCCCCCCGTGCGCTGGGACGTGCCCTCGTGGCAGTCAACGCGAGCGACCTCGCCGCGAAAGGAGGCCACCCCATCGCCTTCCTGCTCGACCTCCTGGTTCCGCCCGGGACCCCGGCCAATTGGTCGCACGAGGTGGTCCGGGGCGTCCGAGCGGAGCTACGGCGCCTAGGTGCGCCCCTCGCCGGGGGGGACTCGAAACCCTCGGTCTCCAAGGTCCTCGTCGGGACCTTCCTCGGCCGGGCCTCGAGCTCCCATCTCGCTCCCCGGTCCGGTGCACGGGCCGGGGACCTGCTTCTCCTGACGGGGAGCGTCGGCGGCACCGGCTGGGCCGCCCGCAAGATGGGGCAAGCGAGCCGAGCGGCCCGGGTCCGGCTCCACCAGGAGTTCCTCAGGATCACGCCTCGGCTCGCCGCGGGACGCGTCCTGGTTCGCCATGCCCACGCGATGCTCGATACCTCGGACGGTTTTGCCGAGGCGGCGATCCTGCTTTCGGAGGCGAGCCAGAAGCGGATCTTGATCCAGGCGGATCGGCTCCCGCTCGACCCACGGCTTCGCCGCGCTCGCCTCCCGGAGGCCGAGCGCCTCCGACTCGCCGCGTACGGGGGCGAGTATGAGCTTCTCGCTGCGCTGCCGCCCCGCGCGCCGCCGGTGGTGCGCCGGGCCCTCGCGCGCGTCCGCGGCCCGTTTGCTATCGTGGGTGGCGTCGAGGAAGGTCGAGGGGCGTGGCTCCTCCGGGGCGCCCGGAGAGAGCCGCTCCCGGTCTCCGGTTGGCGCCCGTGGGACTAGCGCCTCGCCAACCCGCTTTTCGGGTGGGGCAGGCTTCAAGTACGGCACCCGTCGTCCCCGCCCACCCGAGGTGAGCTAGTTGCCGAGCGAGGCAGTTCAAATCAATCCGTTCGAGACGGCGAAACGCCAGGTGGACATCGTCTGCGACTTGATCGGCATCAACGGCGGCATCCGGGAGATGCTGAAGCATCCGAAGCGGGAGCTCTCCGTGAATTTCCCGGTCCGAATGGACGACGGTAGCTACCGCGTCTTCAGCGGCTACCGGGTCCAGTACAACATGGCCCGCGGCCCGACGAAGGGCGGGATCCGTTACCACCCGAACGTCACGTTGGACGAGGTCCGGGCGCTCGCGGCCTGGATGACCTGGAAGTGCGCCGTCGTGAACCTGCCGTACGGGGGTGCGAAGGGCGGGGTCATTTGCGACCCGAAGCACATGAGCCCGGGCGAGCTCGAGCGTCTCACGCGCCGGTACGCGAGCGAGATCGCTCCGCTCATCGGCCCCGAGATGGACATCCCGGCCCCCGACGTGTACACCGACTCGCAGACGATGGCCTGGTTCATGGACACGTACTCGATGCTGAAGGGCTACTCCGTCCCCGGCGTCATCACCGGCAAGCCGATCTCCCTCGGAGGGAGCGAGGGGCGCGGCGAGGCAACGGGCCGGGGCTGCGCCTACGTCATCCGGGAAGCCGCGCCGCACGCGAAGGTGAAGGTGAAGGGCGGCACGGTCGCGGTCCAAGGGTTCGGGAACGCCGGCAGCGTCGTCGCGAAGATCCTCAACGACGAGCAGGGCGCCAAGATCGTCGCAGTTTCCGACTCCCGCGGTGGAGTCCACAACCCCGCGGGGCTCGACCTCATCGCGCTCGAGGCGCACAAGGCGAAGACCGGCTCGGTGGTCGGCTTCGCGGGCACGAAGGCGATCACGAACGAGGAGCTCCTCGAGCTCGAGGTCGATATCCTGATCCCCGCGGCGCTCGAGAACCAGATCACGCCGAGGAACGCGGACCGCATCAAGGCCAAGATCGTGGCGGAGGCGGCGAACGGGCCTACGACACCGGACGCGGACAAGGTGCTTTACGAGAAGGGCATCACCGTGCTGCCGGACGTCCTCGCGAACGCGGGCGGCGTCACGGTCAGCTACTTCGAGTGGGCGCAGGACATCCAGGGGTTCTTCTGGACGCTCAAGGAGGTCAACGACCGGCTCGAGCGCGTGATGGTCTCGTCGTACGCCGGCGTCCACGCCGAGGCGCAGAAGCGCAAGGTGCACAACCGCACGGCCGCCTACGTGGTCGCGATCTCGCGGGTCGTCGACGCGATCCGCCGCCGAGGGGTCTTCCCGTAGTCCGCGGCGCCCCGTGGCGGAGTATCCGCGCTGCCGGCTCACCAGCTGGGCCGACCTCGAGCGGTGGGTCGAGCGGATCGCGAAGGAGATCCGAGCGAAGGACCAGGTGCCGGACACCTTTGTCGCGCTCACGCGGGGCGGCTGGGTGCCCGCTCGGCTCCTTGCGGACCGGCTCGGCGTGAAGCGGCTCCTCGCGCTGCGCGCCCAGCACTGGGGGCTTACGGCGACCCCGACCGGCGACGCGGAGCTCGCCGACCGTCTCACCACCCCGATCGAGGGCTCGACGGTGCTGGTCGTCGACGACATCACCGATACCGGCGATAGCCTACGGCTCGCGGTGCGGCACGTGGAGGAGCTCCATCCCCGAAGCCTCGAGAGCGCCGCGTGCCTGCACATCGGCCACTCGAAGTTCCGCCCGACCTACATCGGCGAGGAGATCCCGCGCGACGCGTGGGTCTGGGTGGTCTTTCCCTGGAACTACTGGGAGGACCTGCGATCCCTCGCGAGCAAGGCGCTCCCCGAGGGGCACGACGCCGCGGGTGTGCGTGGAATCCTTGCGGACCGCTGCGGACTCAATGTTCCCGAGGCGGACGTCGCGCGGGCGCTCGCCGAAGCGGGACGCGCAGCCTAGCCCGGACTCACGTCGGGCGTTGACTCTTCCTCAGCACCTGCGCGCCCCCGCACGTACTGCGAGAGGAGCGCCGCGACGAGGGTGAGCGCGAAGCCGCTCGAGAAGGTCGCGATGAGGACCCAGAGCGGCGGAGCGAGCGAGACGCTCTCGAAGAAGGCGATCATGCTCACGACGCCGTAGGAAAGGAACCCGAGCCCGACGATCGAGATCGTGACGATTGGGTAGCCCGCTCCCACCTTACGGACCGTGAGGTAGCGGCGGAGCGCGCGCCCGCTCTCCCAGACTTCTCCGCCGACGAACCACCACAGTAGCCCCGTGCGGACGAAGAGGAGGAGCCGCGCGATGGGGGAGGAGGAGCCGTTCCCCGCGTACTGGTTGTACCCCAGGAGGAAGCCGATGCTCACGAGGGCGAGGGAGACGAGGGCGAACCCGAAGGCGACCGAGCCCTGGCGGATATCGGAGGAGGCCGCGCGCAACGAGTCGATGATCATCTCGTCGATATCGAACGTCCAGAGAACGAGGTAAACGCCGGCGGCGACGAGGAGCGTGACGAGCCCCCACCAGACGACCCCCGCGGCGGCGGCAAGGCCCAAGCCGATGAAGAGGAGCGCGAGCGGCAGGACCGTCTTCGTCCGGAACTTTGGGTCCTTGAGCGCCCGGAGGATCGTGTAGTAGGTCGACTCGATGCTCGGGCTCTGCCGGACGTAGACGCGGTGCACCCCGTCGATCCGCACCCGGGAAGCAAGGATCGGGAACAGGAACTCGTCCTCCGCCCCGTCCGAGATCAGGTGGGCGACGCTCGTGGGGTGGTCCTTGAGCACCTGGTCGAACTGCTCCGCGACCTTCCGGTCGGAGAGCACCCCGACCTTCGGCGAGCCCGTGAGCACAACGATCTCCGACTCGTCCCCGTGCCGCCGGAGCTCGTCGAGGAGATGCACGCCCGCGTACATCGCGTTCGTGTCGGAGTCGCCGGGGTCCGCGACCCCGAGCTTCGCCGCGGCCTCGAGCACCGCGGCGCGGCCCACGACCGGTCCCGGAACGCCGGCCTTCCGGCCGAGGTCATCATCGCGGTCGACGCAGACGACGAGCCTCACCGCCGGTACATGGGCCGCCGGGGTTTAAGTCGCATGGGTAGCCCGTATCGCTACGACGGTGTCGCGGGCGTTGGCGTTATACGCCGAGCGCCTCACCTCCAACCGATGCCCGAGCTTCCGGACAAGCGCGAGGCGTTCATCGACTGGTACCTGGCGGCCGTGGAGCTCGCCGAACTCACCGACAAGCGCTACCCCGTGAAGGGGATGAACGTCTGGACCCCGTACGGCTTCCTCGCCCGGCGCCGGCTCGACCGCGTGATGGAGGAGGAGATCGAGGCGACCGGCTCCCGCCCGGTCGAGTTCCCCGCGCTCATCCCCGAGACGGAGTTCGCGAAGGAAAAGGAGCACATCAAGGGGTTCGACGCGCAGGTGTACTGGGTGACCAAGGGCGGCGCGACGACGCTCGACGTCCCGCTCGTACTCCGTCCCACGAGCGAGACCGCGATGTATCCCATCTTCGCCCTGTGGGTCCGCTCCCACCAGGACCTGCCGCTCAACGTCTACCAGGTGGTGAACACCTTCCGGTACGAGACCAAGACGACACGGCCGTTCCTCCGGGTCCGCGAGATCCACTTCTTCGAGGAGCACACGTGCCAGCTCGACGAGGAACGCGCGAGCGAGAGGGTGGCGAGCAACCTCGCCGCCTTCGCGAAGATGGCCGCGCGCTTCCAGCTCCCGTACCTCGCGATCCGTCGACCCGACTGGGACAAGTTCCCCGGGGCGTTCTACTCCGTCGCGCTGGATATCCCGGTGGGAGGTGCGCGGACGCTCCAGATCGGTTCCATCCACCACTACCGGGAGAATTTCTCCCGTCCGTACGGGATCCAGTACGAGGACCCCACGGGACGGTCCAAGTTCGTTCACCAGACCACCTTCGGGCTCTCCGAGCGTTTGCTCGGTGCTATCGTCGCGGTGCACGGCGACGCGCGGGGCGTCGCCTTCCCCGCCGACATCGCCCCCTATCAGGTGGTAGTGATCCCGGTCCCCTCCGCGAAGGGAGGGGACCCCACCCCGTACGCCCGGGAGATTGAGAAAGTGCTCCGCGAGGGTGGCCTCCGGGTGCACCTCGACGATCGGGCGGACCGGCCCGGTGCGAAGTACTACTACTGGGAGTCCCGCGGTCTCCCGCTCCGTCTCGAGGTCGGGCCACGCGAAGCGGAGGCGAAGACCGTGAGCGCAGCAAGCCGGCTGGGCGACAAGGCGACGATTCCCCGAGCGGGGCTGCTCGCCGGCGTTCGGACCGCCCTCGGCGCCTACGACGAGCGGCTGGGCGCGCAGGCGCGGAAAGCGTTCGCGGAGGCGTTCGCGTTGGCGACCTCTCTCGAGGAGCTCAAGGGCTCGACCACCGTGCGGCTGTTCCCTTGGTGCGGGAGTCCGGAGTGCGGGCACCGGGTCGAGGAAGCGATCGACGGGGCGCTCCTCGGCACGCTCGAAGGGGCGCCTCCTATCCCGCTCGGGGCACCTGGCGCCTGCATCGTCTGCGGCCGTGCGGAGTCTACGGTCTGGTCGGCGGCGGGTCGACCGCTGTAAGGAAGCGCGCTACGGGCGCGGCCCGTGGATCGCCGGAGGTAGGGGCGGGGTAGGTGGATTCGGTGTCATGAGCCACATCCCGACGAGACCGAAGAGGAGGAGCACGATCACGACCGCGTAGACGCCGTTATCGATCCAGACATCGAAAGAAAGTCCCCACCAGAGGTAGAACGCGACGGCCGCCACGACGAGTCCCGCGAAGCCCCAGAATACGACCCGCCGGGGGAGCGGGAGCTCCGCGACCGAACGGGCGGCCTCCGTCTGGAAATCCGGGTTCTCTGGGGGCATCGGGCGGCGCTCACCCCGGCAGGAGTATTAAGCCCGTCCGCCGAGCGACTTTCGCCCCCCGCGCCGCAACGGCGCCGGAACGAGGGTTTATCCCCCCTCCCGGGGGTTTCTACCGCCTAGGAGCATGCCGGAGACCGGGGTAGCGCTCCCCCCCGCGGGCCCGGACACGGACCCGCGGGCGCTCTGGAGTCCCGAGGAGTTCAGGACGCTCGCGTACGCGAGCGCGCTGGGGGGAGAGTTCGATTTCGTCCTGCTCGCGAACGCCCTTGAGCGAGAGCCCGAGACGGTTGCCGAGCAACTGGAACGGCTCGTCCGGGACGGAGTGCTGCGAGAGCGGCCGGGCGGCGACCGGTTCACCTTCGTCGACGAGTCCCTGCGCGGCCGGATCTACCGGTCGCTCGCCGAGAGCCGGGCCCGGGTCATCCACGGCCGGATCGCGCTCGCGATGGAACGTGCTGGAACGGCGGTGGTCCCTACCCCGACCGCGGAGCTCGGCCGTCATTTCTTCCTGGGCCGGCTCCCCCAGAAATCGCTCACCTACAACCTTGAGGCGGCGCGCCTTGCGAAGCAGGAGCTCCGTCGGGAGGAGGCGATCCACCACCTCGAGCGGGCGCGCAGCGACCTCTTACAGCTCGGGGGGGAGCGGACCGGCGAGCTCATCGAGATCTCGGAGGAACTCGGGGAACTCTACCAATCGGTCGGGGATTTCCGTTCGGCGGAACGCGCCTACCAGACCGCGCTTCGCCACCTGCCCGTCGGTGACCGGCCGGGTCGCGCGCGGCTCCTTCTCGCCCGGGCCGAGATGGCGTCGGACGAGGTCCGACCGAAGGACGCAAAGGCGACCGGAGACGAGGCGCTCGCCCTGTTCGCCGAGCTCGGCGACCTCGAGGGCTCCGCCGCCGTCCATCGCATGCGCTCGCGGATGGCGGCCGAGAAGGGAGACGCCGTCGCCGCCCTTGACGAGGCGATGGCGGCGTTCGAACTCTTGCGAGGCACGGGAAAACCCGGAGCCGCCGGAAAGGCAGGGCTCGAGCTCGCCTCGGCGTTCGCGCGGCTCGGCCCGGAGATGCAGGAGGAGGCGGCGAAGTGGTACAACCGTGCGATCCGACTGCTCGAAAATTCGGGGGAGCACGTGGAGCTCATCCGGGCCATGCTCCTGCTCGCCGACCTCGTCGGCCCGCGGGACCCCGGCGCGGCCCTCGAGCATCTCGCGAAAGTGCGGGAGCTCGCCGACAAGGCACGCGAACCCCGCTGGGAAGGGTGGTCCTACCTCTACGGCACCGAGTTCCGGCTCCGCCGCGGGGAGATCGAGGACGCGGAACGGGAGACGCGGCTTGCGTCCCGGCTCCTCGAGCGGGCCTCGGACCCGGCCGGAGCCCCCGCCGTCCAACTCTCGCTCGGTCTCATCGCGGCACGCCGCGGACAGTGGGAGGAGGCCGAGGAGGAGTTCCGGCACTCGGCCGAGCGGGCCCGTGAGCTCGGCCTCACCCCCCAGCGTGCCGAAGCGGAGTTCCGGCTCGCGGAGGTTCGCTACAAGATGCGCGAACTCGAGGGCGCCCGCGAGGCGTACCGCGCAGCGCAGCGCCACCGCCTGCCGCTCCTGCGGCCTTCCCTCGCACATGCGTTCAAGGAGCTCGGCCGGGAGATCGAACAGCTCGAGCCCCCGCCGGCGCCGGGAGGGTAACCGACGGCGCCGCCCCCGTCGGGTTTAATAGCTCACCCCTACACCAAACCCCCGTGACCGCCGGGGCACCGCCGATGGCGGAGCGGTTCTCGCCGCTCGTGGGTCGGAGCGAGATCCACGATGCGCTCCTTGCTGCGCTTGCCTCGGTGAAGCAGGGTACCGGAGGCCTGCTCATCCTCCTCGGGGAAGGCGGCGTGGGCAAGAGCACCTTCCTGCGCGCCGTGCTCCGCGACGCGGAGAGCGAGGGGTTCCTCACCCTGTACGGCCGGGCGCTCCCTTCCGACCTTCCGCAGCCGTTCGGGCTTCTGCAGGACCTCCTACGCGCGTTCGACGAGGGGCGCGTGGGCCGACCCCCCGCGACCGAATCCTCGGTGCTCTCGCTGTTTCTCGCCCCGTACGAGGCCGACGCTTCGGGCGGCGGTCCGGGAGTTGCCGGGTCGGAAGCGGGGGAGAGCGAGGCGAACCGGCTCCTGAGCTACCTCGCGGGGCCGCTCGCGCGGGTCGAGGAGAGCCGGGTGGGATTGTTCGACCGGATCGCCGAGTACTTCGAGGAGCTCTCCCGTCACGACCCGCTCCTGCTCGCGCTCGACGACATCCATTTCGCCGACGAACTCTCGCTTGAGTTCCTCGAACAGTTCGCGGAGCTTGTCGCGCACCGTCCGATCCTGGTGGTCGCGGCGTGCCTTCCCCCCTCGGAGGCGCCCGGACGAGTCCGGCCGTTCCTCGAGGAGCTGCTCGCGAAGGGGACGCGTCACCTCACGGTTCGGCGGATGACAGAACCGGAGGTTGCGGAGTACGCTCGCTGGCTCTTGCGGGGGAAGGACCCGCCCCGGGAGTCGGTGATGCGGTGGTACTCGCAAACCGAAGGGAACCCTCTCTTCCTCGAATCGCTCGTGCGCGGCGGGGCGGGACTCGGCCCCTCGACCGGCGGCCTCGAGTCGCGGGACCTCGAGGAGATCCTGCGGGGCCGGGTGCGCGCGCTCTCCGAGGCGGACCGCCGGGTGCTCGTCTACGCGACCATCCTCGGAAAGGAGCTCGACTTCCCGACCCTTGCCGCCGGAGGCGAGGAGGAAGAGCGGCTTGCCGAGAGCGTAGACCGGCTCGTGCACGCGGGACTTCTCCGAGAGAAGGGCGGCGAGGTCTACGAGTTCGTGAGCGAGCGGATCCGCGCCGAGGCGTACGCCCAGATGACCGAGACGCGCCGACGGATCCTCCACCGCAAGGTCGCCCGGGCGATCGAAGGGCGCGGCCGCACCGATGCGGCGACGGTCTTCGAGCTCGCCCGGCAGTTTTACCTGGCCCGTGAGGACGCATCGAGCCTCGAGTACAATCGGCGCGCGGCGGACCTCGCCTCTCGCTCGTACGCGAACGACACGGCCGCGATCCACCTAGAGCGAGCGCTCGAGAGCAGCGCCCGCCTCCCGACGCCGGACCTCGCGGTCGAGCTCCGCCTACGCATCGAGCTCGGACGGGTCCTCGGCGAGAGCGAGGAGCTCACGCGCTCGCACCTCGTCCTGACGGACGCTGTCGAGCGGGCGCGCAAGGCGACCGGTCTCGAGGGGGATCGCGCGCTCGCTCTCCTGTGGCTCGCCCGCACCACCTCGGACCTCGGCGAGTTCGCGCGGGCGCGGGA
>JAKIWH010000013.1:1548-17571 GCA_022750125.1 Thermoplasmata archaeon | reverse complement strand
GAGGCGTACGGGATCCTCGAGAGGCTCGGGAACCAGCGGGGCCTTCTCGTTGCGCACCGAGTGCTTGGCATCGCATGCTGGCGGGTGGGCGACGTCGAGCAGGCGGAGCACCATCTCCGGGCCGAGGTCGCGCTTGCCGAGTCGGAGGGGGACACACGCGAGCGTGGTCACGCGCTCATCGACCTCGCGAACGCGCTCCTCACGATCGACCGGAGCCGACTCCCCGAGGCGCTCGAGCTGTACACCCT
Source organism: Thermoplasmata archaeon (assembly GCA_022750125.1). Taxonomy (GTDB): domain Archaea; phylum Thermoplasmatota; class Thermoplasmata; order Lutacidiplasmatales; family UBA184; genus JAKIVR01. The sequence continues at coordinate 17,323 of JAKIWH010000013.1, read as the reverse complement.
CGCCGAGAAGATCTTCGCCGAGACCCGGGAGCACACCGCGCAGGCCCGAGTCCTGATGAACCAGGCGATCCTCTACCACAACTCGGGCGACTTGAAGCGGGCGTTCGAGAAGCTCCGCGCGGCGATCGAGGTCGCGGAGCGCACTCGCTCCCGAATGTGGATCGGCTACTGTCGGCTCAACGAGGCGCAGTTCTACGCGGAAGAGCACAATCCGAAGGCGGCCCGGGTCTCGCTCGATCTCGCCCGCGCCCGGCTCGTACCGCTCGGGGACCGATTCGCGCAGCAACAGTTCGTCACCATCGAAGGGATGATCCGCGAGGAGGAGGGAGACCTCTCTCAAGCCGAGGAGGCGTTCATCGAGGCATACCGGCTCGCGCGGGAGCTCGGCCTCGAGCCCGAGGCGGCCGAGGTGCTGTTCCGCCAGGCGCGACTCTCTTCGAAAGCGGGCCGTATTCCGGAGGCGCGGGCACGGATGCAGAGCGCGCGGGATGCGGGGTTCTTCCGGTTCAAGGCGGAACTCTCGGCTGAGTTCGAAGAGCTCGAGCGGAGCCTCTCGAGCGCTCCTCCATAAGCCGCCGCCGCCTTCACCGCGGCGTGACGGCCGGAGGCACACTCCGCACGGCCCCCGACGGCTCGCCGTATCCGGACCGCGCGAGTCCCGAGTTCGAGCGGGGCGTCCAGGCGATGTTCGCCCACATCGCGGAGGGGTACGAGGCGCTCGACCACCTCGCCTCCTTGGGGCAGGATTTCGTCTGGAGGCCACTCGCGATCTGGACGGTCGACCGGTACCGCGCTGGCCGCCCGGTTGACCGCGTCGTGGATGTCGGCTGCGGCACGGGTGAGTTCACCCGGCTCGAGGCGCACCACTACCCCGAGGCGCGCGTCACGGGGGTGGACTTCACGGAAGGGATGCTTCGCCGTGCCCGTCTTCACGGGAACGAAGAGGGGCGGGTCGCGTACTGTCGAGGGAGCGCGCTTGCGCTGCCTGTGTCCGCAGGAGCCGTCGACCTCTGCAGCTCTGCTTTCCTGCTCCGCAATCTTGCCGACCTTGCGCGCGGTTTCCGGGAGATGCGTCGGGTGCTGCGCCCGGGCGGCACGCTCGTAGCGCTCGAGATCACCGAGCCCGAGAACCCCCGTTTGGGCGCGCTCTTCCACGCCTACTTCGACCGTGTGGTTCCCGCGCTCGGAGCGGCGGTGGGGTCCGCTGGCCCCTACCGCTACCTTCCGGAGTCGCTGCGGCATCTCCCGCCCCGCGCCGAGATTCTTCGGCTCCTCACGGTCTCGGGGCTCGAACGGCCGTGCGCCGTTCCGCTCTCGGGCGGGGTCGTGACCGCGTATGTCGCGGCCGCGCCCGAGAGATTATAGCTCGGGCCCGGCTCGCGCGGACCGATGGCGGCGGCGAGCTCGGACGCCTTCCGGTATGCCCACGCGCACCGCGGCGAGATCGTCTGGATGAGCCAGAACACGAACCATCTCGTACCCCCCGGGATCGTCGCGCGCGCGGTGGAACGGGCGCTCGAGGAGCGGGTCTACGAGGAGTACCCCTACGCCCCGGGCGACCCCGAACTTCGCGCGCTCGTGCTCAAGGACCTCGGGTTTCCGCAGGATGCCGGCTTCTTCCTCGCGGCGGGAGGCACCGAGGCGCTCTACGCGCTCACCCGGGCGCTGCTCGCTCCCGGCGACGAGGTGCTCGGCTCCGACCCGAGCTACCTCATCATCCATCGGTTCGTCGAGCTCTCGGGCGCCACAACCCGGATGCCCGACATCTACGCCCCTCCGTACCGGCTCACGCCCGAGCTCGTGGAGGCGAACCTCACCCCCAAGACCAGGATGATCCTCCTCATCGACCCGTTGAACCCCCTCGGTTCGGGGTACCCCCGCGAGGCGGTGCGCGCGATCGCCGAGATCGCCCGCGACCGGAAGCTCCTCCTGCTCCACGACGTCACCTACCGGGATTTCGCCGACGCTCCCACGAGCGCCGCCGAGTTCCACCCGGAGGGGACGCTCACGGTCTGGAGCGTCTCGAAGAACTGCGGGCTCGCCGGGCTCCGCCTCGGCGGGCTCGTGGCCGCTCCGGAGCTCGTGAAAAAAGTCGCCCGCTACAACACGAACGACCTAGGCGTGAACGTCCTCGCCCAGCGGGCGGCGATCGCCCTGCTGGAGAGCAAGGCGCAATGGATCGACGGGGTCCGGCGCCAGATCCGGGCGAACCAGGCCCGCATCCACGAGGCGGCAGCTGGATGGCCCGGCGTCGAGCTTCCCGTCTACCCTTCCCAAGCGAACATGTTCGTGCTCGACGTGAGCCGAACGGGGATCGCTCCCGAGGCGCTCCAGAACGAACTGCTGTACCGCCACGGCGTCTTTCTCCGGTCGGGGGCGTACCTCTCGCCCGCGCACGGGAGCCGGTTCATCCGCGCCTCCTTCTCGAACGCTCCCGCCGACATCGACCGGTTCCTCGCCGCGTTCCCGCTCGCGCTCGAAGCGCTCCGGCCGAAACTGCCGGCGAGCTAGGCCGAGGCGGTCGGGGGCCGGACGTTCGCGTCCACGACACGGTGCTCGCTGCCTGGCCCGTACGGCTTCACCCGGCGCGAGGTCGCGCGCAGCAGTTCACCCCCGGCCCGCTCCACCACCTCGCGCACGGCTGTTTCCGCGGAGCCGTTCGCGGCTCGTCGTTCCGCGACGAGGTGAACGTGGAGCGTCCCTCCGGTGGGCCGCAGGAGCTTGAGCGCCTGACCAATCCACGGCAGGGACGAGGGCAGGACCCCAAGGAACACCCGGTCAGCGCCAGCCACCGGTAGTGGGACCTCCCGATTGTCGCCGAGGTGGGCCCGCACCTGGTCCGCGACGCCGTTCAACCGTGCGTTCATGAGAAGATACCGGTAAGCGACCGGGTTCAGCTCCACCGCCTCAACCTGGACCGTAGGGTCCACGCGTGCCGCGGGGATAGCGAAGTACCCGATCCCTGCGAACAGGTCTACGACCCGCTCGCCGGGTTGCACGAGGGACCCCGCACGGGCTCGCTCGATCTTGTTGCCGCGCGCAAAGAGGATCTCGGCCGCGTCGAAGCGGTAGCTTACGCCGTGCTCCAGCACCACCGTCTCCGTCTCGGTGCCGGCGATCCGCTCGTAGGCGGGGCGACGTAGCTCCCCCGTGACGGGTCCCGCGTGGCGAAGAACGCTCGTGAGGGCGAGTGCCTCGAGATAGGCGCGGCCGATCTCGGGGAAGAAAGGGCGGGCCTCTTCCGGTAGGCGGAGCAGGATCACGCGACCCAACCGCTCGTGCCGGCGCGGCAGGAAGTCGAGCGCGGCTTTCGGAGCCAGCTCCGCGAGCCGGCGACGCACGCGCTCTACGGGGGCGAGCGGGCGCATCCGGCTACGAGGAGGGGGGTGGGGTACCTTTCTCGAGGACCACGTCGAGGAACTGCTTCAGGTGGGCCACGAGGATCGGGTTATCGGTGAAGCCGCACGCCTCGAAGGTGGGCGCCGCGAGGAGCGCGTGCTGACCGTCCGCGAGCACCTCGGTCGCGAGCAGGTTCGTGCGCGCGACGTACTCGACCCCCTCGGGCATCCGCTGGAGCGGGGCGGTCACGAACGTGACGACGACCCCGCGCTTCACCGCGTGGGCGATCTTCTTACCGAGGTCGTCGCGGAGCTCCGCCATCTGCGGCGTGGTGAGCATGAACGTCTGCTTCGCCTGGTCGAGCAGCTCGCCGATCTTCCCGATCACCTTCTCCCGGCCGTTCAGGAGGTAGACGAGCTGCGGCTCGCCGTGCTCCGCCACGAGGACGTGGAGCATCTGGAGCTTCTCGAACACCTCGTCGATCACCCCCTTGAGCGCCTCGCCCACCTCGAGGGGGGGCTTCGGCTGGAACAGGATCGGCTTGTCCCCGGTGGAGGTCGCGTATCCCTTCCCCACGAGCGACTCGAGCACCTTGTACGCCGAGGTCCGCGGGATCCCTGCGGCCTGCGCGAGGCTCGCCGCGTCCCCCACCCCCCGCGCGACGAGGGCGATGTACGCCCGGGCCTCGTAGACGGTGAGCCCGACCCGGCCCAGCACTTCGACCGCGCGGCGGTACTCGTTGCTGAGCTCCCCGCCAAGGGAGCCCGCCACCTGCTCGATCGTTACCATCGGAAGCTTCGGACCGGAGTTTGCCTCATAACGTTGGGGCCGGAACTCCGACGAGGTTACGGTACCACGTCGGTGAGCCGAAGGAGCGCAGCGCGGCCGAGGAGCGCCTCCGCCTCCCCGGGGGGGAGGAGGTGGCGCTCGAGCAGGAGCTCTTTCACGGGGCGACCCGAGCGCTCGCTCTCGTGGATGAGCTCGGCGACCCTGAGGTACCCGAGTCGCGGCGTGAGCACGGTCGCCAGTGCGTGCGAGGCTAGAAGGTACCGTTCCCCCGCGGCGCCGTTCGCCTCGATGCCGTCGACGCAACTCGTCGCAAACTTCGGAAGGTAGCGGGTGAGCATCTCGGCGCAGGAGAGCACCTCGTAGGCGGCGAGCGGCATCATCACGTTAATCTCGAGCTGTCCCGCCGCCACCGCGTGCGTCGTGGCCACGTCCGCTCCGATCACGTGGAAGCAGAGCATCGCGAGGCATTCGGCGGCCGACGGGTTCACCTTGGCCGGCATGATGGAAGAGCCCGGTTGGATCTCCGGAAGGCGCAGTTCGTCGAGGCCTGTCGCCGGCCCGCTCGCGAGAAGGCGTAGGTCGTTCGAGATACGCAAGAGCTCGGCGGCGAGTCCCCGAAGCCACCCGGAAGCGCCCCCGAGCGAGCCCCGGCTCTGCATCGCCTCGAACGGGTCCCGCGCCGCGCGGAGCGGCAGACCGGTCACTCGCGCGTACTCGGCCACCACGCGGCTCCGGTAGCCGGGCGCCGAGGTGATCCCGGTACCGACCGCGGTCCCTCCGAGCGGGAGCTCGGCGAGAGCCGCCTCGACCGTCGGCAGCAGTTCGAGCTGTCGATCGAGCGAGGTCGCGTACGCCCGAAACTCTTGGCCGAGGGTCACGGGGAGCGCGTCCTGGAGATGCGTGCGGCCCGCCTTCGGGAGTTGCGAGAACTCGTCGCCCTTGCGCCGCAGGCTCGCAGCGAGGGTGGAGACCGCCGTGCGGAGCTCCGCGAGCGCCAGCAGCGCCGCGGTCTGCGCCGCGGAAGGGAAGGTGTCGTTGGTCGATTGCCCTCGGTTCACCTGGTCGTTCGGGGAGAGCCGCTCGTAGGTGCCGCGGGGCTCCTTGAGAAGTTCGAGGGCCCGGTTCGCGATCACCTCGTTCACGTTCATGTGGAGGGAGGTGCCCGCCCCGGCCTGGAAGACATCCACGCGGATCTGGGCATCGAGCGCGCCGTCCGCGAGCTCCTGCGCCGCCCGTTCGATCGCCGCGGCGCGTTCCGCGTCCAGCGTCCCGAGCTCCCGATTCGCGCGCGCGGCCGAGAGCTTGAGGAGTCCGTACGCTCGGATGAGGTGGCGAGAGGCGGTGAGTCCGCTCACCGGGAAGTTCTCCACCGCGCGGAGCGTTTGGATCCCGTAGTACGCTTCCGCCGGAACCTCCCGCTCCCCTAGCGAGTCTCGCTCGACCCGGTGTCCGCCCACGGAGCCGCGACCGTCGGGCGGAATAAACGGTTATAGGCGGCGGCGGACCCTCCGGGCGGAGGGCAGTTTCCCCCTCGCACCCCGTGATCGATCCTGGCACGCTCACGGCGGACATCACGGCGACCGTCCTCTCTGCGCTGCTCCCGTGGATCCTCTGGCTCCTCCTGTTCCTCTGCGCTTGGGAACGCCCCGAGGAGGCGCGGAGCGCTGGGTTCGGACGGCGGACGTTCTGGCTGCTCTTGCCGGCCGCGCTCCTCGCATCCATCGCGAACACCCCGCTCCTCACCTGGGCCGGGAGCGTTCTCGCGATGAACGCGGGAGGCGCGCTCATCCCGCTCCTTCTGTCGGCGCTGCTCCTCTACCATGCCGTTCCAGGTCGCAACCCCCGGCTCCTCGCCGGTTTCTTCCTCGGCGGTGCCGCGGTGACTGCGGCGCTGTTCGGTCTTCTCTTCCTCCCCGTGGGTACGTTCGCTGCCGCGGGCCCTGCCGTCGGCTGGTTCTTCGCCCCGACCGTCCCGGGGGGAGCCGCGAACTGGCTCCTCCTTGCGGTTGCGTTCTCCCTCCCGCTCTTCCTCGGGGCGGGCGCCGCGTTCGCCACCTCCGAGGGGTCGAGGCTCCTCGCTCGGAGGCTCGCGGGACTCTCGCTCCTCACGGTGCTCGCGCTGCTCGCGACGTACTTCAGCTCGAGCGCGGTGCCGAACCAGGGGATCGAATCCACCTTCCCGGCGTACCTCGCGGGGCCCCTCGGCGTGGGCGTACTCGCGGCGCTGCTCGCTCGTCCCTTGTTCCACCTCCCGCGCGGGACCGCGCTCTCGCTCGCCTACGCGAGCGCCACGGTCGGGGTCCTCGTCGGTGCCGACGTGCTCCGGGAACCGCCGCTCTACAACGGGACGGCGGCGATCCTCTCGATCGGCGGGGCCGGGATCGGTGACCTCGTCTACCTGACGGGCCTCCTTGCCGTGGGCGCGGCGTTCCTCGTCGTGATTCTCCTCAACCGCGACGGTCAGGGGTCCTGGGGAACCGCGCCGACCCCAGAACCGGCGACACCGCAGGGCCTCTGGCGGGAGGCGCTCCGTCTGCACGCCCAAGGAAGGTACCAGGAGGCGCTCGTGCGTGCGGAGGCGTCGACCCGCGCCGCCGGAAAGCAGCTCGAACGACTTACCGGTGCGCCGCCCGAAGGGCAGGAGGGCGCCTGGGCCGCCCTCGGACCTGCGTGGCTCGAGGTGGATCGCAGGAACCTCGCCCACCTCGCTTCGGTCGGGAGCGACGACCCGCGGGAGTCCGCGCGGGCGCTCCTTGCGGCACGGCTCTTCGTCGACCGCGCGAGCTCGACGGTCCGGAGCCGGTTCGCGAGCGTACCGAGCCGTTCCGCGGCGTTCGCGATCGACCTCGCGGTCCTCACGACCCCGGCGGTGCTCGTCTGGACGCTCCTCATCCTCCGTAGCGGGAGCTCGAGCCGGCTCCTGACGGGACTCCCGTTCAGCGTCGCGGTGTTCGGCTACCTCGGCTTCGGATTCCTCTACTTCCTCGTCTGCGACACCGTCTGGGGGAGCTCCATCGGAAAGCAGCTCCTCGGCCTACGCGTGCGCGATCGCGCCCTCGCCCGCCCGGGTCTCGTGCCCGCGCTCGTTCGCTCCGCGCCGAAGCTGCTTCCGCTGAGCCTCCTCGGGGAAGGCGGAGCCGTCTCGCTCGTGCTCCTCCTCACGCCCACCCCTTCACCGCTCGGGCCGCTCGGCCCCAATTTCGGATTCGCCACCGGACTCCTCCTCCTCGGGGCCACGGGGGTCGGGCTCCTCCTCGTTGGGCTTGTGAGCGCCGTCACCATCCTCAGCACCTCCGAACGCCAGCGGATCGGCGACCTGTGGGCCGGCACCTGGGTGCTGCGGGCGGAGGCGGCTACGGAGCGGCCGGCGCAGGGGGCACCGGGCCGGGCCGGTTGAGCGAGATCGCGATGAAGGAGACGTTCGCCTCGCGCCGGTCCCGGTTCACGAGCCGCTCGGTGCCGATCCGGATCGCGCCAAGCTCCACCTGGCCGTCCAGGAAGCGGTGCCGGACCACTTCGACCACGTCCACCGCCTTCGCGATCATATTCCCACGGGCCTTCACGAGCACCACGCCGGGACCCGCGTTGAGCTGCGCCACCACCTGGAACACGTAGGTCATCGTGGGACGGTTCCCGATGAACACGACCCCGTCCGGCTGGTCGCGCGGGGGCGGATGGGCCACGTCCACTGCGACCACGGGGCTCCGTACGCTCCGGCATAAATCTCTTTTTCTTCGCCGGCCTCGCTCCGGAGAGGCCGCACCGATGTCCGCGCATCTCGTCGGGGCAAATCTTATGCGAATGCCGACGTGGAGCCACCGTCACGCAGGGGTGGCCCAGCTTGGTCAAAGGCGCCAGGTTGAGGTCCTGGTCTCGTAGGAGTTCGTGAGTTCAAATCTCACCCCCTGCACCGCGCCCTTGAAGCGTCGGCCGCGGCGGCGGCACGCGCCGGGGCGGGCCTCCCGACACGCCCGCGCGGGCGCCTGCCGGTCGCTGGGTCGACCGGGACGGTCGCGGCGTGCGCCCACGGAGCTTTTCGGCCTCCCGTGACGAACCTTCCCGCCGACTCGGCGAACGAGTTCGACCGGCGTGCGGCGCGGCTCGCGCAATGGGCGGAGGTCGCCCGGCCGCTCGGCGTGACGCTGCCCGAGCTTCCCCAGTGGGCCGCGGGATTCGCGCGCTCGGGCGAGGACGCGAGCGCCTGGGCGGAGGTGCTCCGGGGCATCGAGCGGGTCGCGCAACGTCGCATCCTCCAAGCGCTCGAAGCCTGGGGGGAACGCACGCGCCAGCGGCTCGTCCGTCTCGAGGCGTACTCGGTCGATAGCCGCCTCGAGCGGGAGGAGATCGACGATGTCCTCCACGCGGCCCGTCTCGGTGAGGTGCCGCGCGCGGTCGCGGCCTACCTCCAGGTGGACCGGGTGGTCGCGCTCAAGGAGCGGCACCTGGACCAGGCGCGCGAGGAGCTCGAGCGGATCGTAGGCCTGCTGCGCGACATGGCGACGCTCGACCTGCCGGTGCCGGACGAGCTCGAGCCGCTCGAGAACGAGCTCGAGCGGGAGTTGCGGCGCGGGCGGCTCGCCCCGCTCAAGTCACGGCTGCGCGAGCTGCGCGCGGGTGCCACGGCGACGCTCAAGCGAGAGCTGCCGGGGATCGTCGGCCGGTACGGCGACCGGCTCATCAAGGAGCGCGCGGAGGGCGGGCGGATCGATAGCCAGGCCGGAGAGCTCGCGAAGGCGGCGAGGGAGTTCTCGCGCGGCCGGCTCGAGGAGGCCCTGCGCCACTTGCGCCTGGCCGGTTATACTCCGGGACGCGCGGGCCGGGGCTCACGCGCCCCCGGCGGTCCCTCGGGCGGTCCCGCTACAGGAGCCGCTCGTACTGTTTGACGTCCTCGCCCCAGAAGTGCCGGCGTAGCGTCCCTGCCACGGTGAACCCTTCGTCAGCGAACAGCATCCCCGCGTCGCCGAAGCGTGGTAGCAGGTCCGCCCAGAGCGATCGCGCTCCGGCGTGGCGGGCCCACTCGAGCGCTGCCTGGAGGAGCGAGGTGCCTACCCCCTGGCGCCGGTGGTCGGATTCGACGCAGAGGTTCACGAGGTGGCAGGCGCCGTCGACGAGCTCGCAGCCGATCACGCCGACGAGCTTGCCGTCCCGACGGGCGGAGAAGTAGGTGACGCCCTCCATCCCGCTCGTGAACTCGAGCGGCGTAGGTTGCCAGGCGCGCTGCACCTCGACCGGGAGCCCCGCGAGGTACGGTTCCCACACACGCCGGAACAGGTTGCAGATCTCCGGAACGTCCTGGTGCGTGAGCCGTTCTACGATGATGGGCTGGGGGGCCGGAGGGGAAGGTGGCTCGGCGAGTTTCTCCCCCTTCTCCGGTCGATGGTTGGTGGCCACGGCTAGTCCGCCTCGCCCTCCGTATGCTCTGTGAGTACGTCAGGCAACTTGAACATTGCCCCAGCAGAGGAGCTTCACGGCGTGAGCCGGGCGGGCGTGCGCGGGAACGGCGTCGTCTCGCGGATGTGCTCGCTCCGCGTGACCCAGCGCAGGAGCCGCTCGACCCCGAGGCCGAAGCCGGCGTGCGGAACGCTCCCGTAGCGGCGGAGGTCGAGGTACCACGCGTACTCCTCGAGGTTCGCGCCGCTCGCCGTGAGACGGGCCTTGAGCCGCTCGAGGTCCGTCTCGCGGCAGCTCCCGCCGATGATCTCGCCGTACCCTTCGGGGGCGAGCACGTCGACCGCTTCGACGGTGCGCGGGTCCGCGGGGCTCTCGAGCATGTAGAACGCCTTGAGCTCCTTCGGGAACCGGGTGAGGAAGATCGGGGCGCGTTCCTCCAGGGTCAACGCACGCTCCTCGGCTGTGCCGATATCGGTGCCCCAGGGTGCGGTGAACTGCTTCGCCGTGAGCCGCTCGAGCGCCTCGGCGTAGCTCAGCCGCGGAAACGGGCCTGCGAGCGCAGCGAGCTCCGCCGGCTCCCGGCCGAGGAGCCGGAGCTCCTCGGGGGCGCGACGCGCGAGCTCGTGGAGCACGTCGAGCAGCATACGCTCGATGAACTCCATGAGCCCGTCGAGGTCGCACCAGGCAAGCTCCACCTCGAGGTGCAGGTACTCGGTGAGGTGACGCGGGGTACGGGATTTCTCCGCACGGAAGGAGGTGGTGAGGGAGTAGACCCGCTCGTGCGGGGCGAGGAGCGCCTCGAGGTACAGCTGGGCGGTCTGTCCGAGGTACGCCGGACGGCCGAAGTAGTCGAGCGTGAACGCCTCCGTGCCCCCTTCGGCCGCGTTGCCGGAGAGGATGGGCGGGGTCGTCTCGAGCACCTCCTCCCGGTCGAGGAACTCCCTAAGCGCGCGCAGGAGCGACGCCTTGAGCCGGACCATGGCCACGAGCTCCTGAGTGCGGACGGTGAGGTGGCGGTGGTCGAGCCGGAACTCCTCGGTCTGCTCCGACCAGAGCGGGAACGGTTCTCCGGAAGCGAGCACCCGGATCCGCTCCGAGCGGAGTTCCCGTCCGCGGCTCGCGCGGATATCCGTGTGGATGGTGCCTTCCACCTCGACCACCCCTTCCACTTGCACGTGCTCGGCGGCGCGGAACGCCTCCTCGCCGATGACGTCCCGTTTCGCCGTCACCTGGAGCGCGCCCGTCCGGTCGCGGATGAGGAGGAAGAGAATGCCGCCGCTCGAGCGCGAGCGGAGCACCCAGCCGCGGACGTGCAGCCGTGTCTCGAGGGCGTCCGGCGCGTAGGCGCGGGCGATCGGAACGACGGTCACTGGTACTCGCGCCACTTGTGGCCGCAGGAGGTGCACTCGAAGATGCGGGTCTCGGGTTCGTCCGCGCCGCGCGTCTGGCGGAGCACCCAGTACGCCTTCGGGTTCCCGCACTTCGGGCACTGCTCGTCGGCGGTCGGGAGGGTGGGAGCGCGGCCCTCCTCGAGCACCGCCATCGTGCGGCCGGTGGGAGCGGTGCGGCCGACCTCGTGCCCCGCGCCCATCCGGGTGCGGGTCCCGCAGCTCGGGCAGAGCCAGGCGCCCGTTGCTTTCTCGGGGCGCATGAGACGTTTGCACTTCGGGCAGAACATGGCTCTCGTGGAATTTGGCGCGGAGTATTAGACCGTTCGCGGAGGAGGGCGGCCCGACTAGACAACCTGCGCTGCGCTAGCGTGGCTCGTGGCCGGCGCGGTCGGCGCCGCGACGCTGAGCGGGAGCGGAGAGGGCCGGGCGCCGGGGGAGAGCAGCTGGCGCATGTGCTCCACACGGCGCGTGAGGTCCTCGCGGGTCGCGATGTCGTGCCGGACGTAGAACGGTCCTTTGAGCGCCTTGAGCGCCTCCTCGACCCGCTCGCCCGCCTCCCAGATCGCGCTCGCCTCCCCGACGAGGGCGAGCCCCCGGGAGGAACCGAAGCGGACCCGGGCGGGTCCCGCGGACGTGACGGAGCCGAACAGGAGATGCACACCGGCCCGCTCGATCGCGACCGGGTCGTACTCCACGACCGCACCCACCTGGGGCGCGACGCCGTACCCGACGGGGACCGCGTACTTCGCCACGGTCGCGCGCAGGCGGAAAAGGGGGCCGCTTCCCGAGACCTTCCCGTTCGCGATGTCGAGCAGCAGCTCGGCAAAGTTGCCGGGCTCGTAGAGCGTGACGGCGTTCAGCGCCTCGGGGTCGCCGAACCTCGCGTTGAACTCGAGGAGCTTCGGTCCCGCCGCGGTCAGCATGAATCCCCCGTAGAGCACCCCGCGGTAGCTCACCCCTTCCGCGGCGAGCGCGAGAGCGGTCGAGCGGAGCACGTTCACCGCCACCTGGTGCTGCTCCGGCGAGAGGAACGGCAGGAGGTGGTCCCGCTGGGAGTAGGAACCCATTCCGCCCGTGTTCGGTCCTTGGCCGCCTTCGAGGGCTCGCTTGTAGTCTTGGACGGCCGGCATGGGGTAGACGGCGCCGTCCGCGACGAACGCCATCAGGCTGAACTCCTCCCCCTCGAGCTTCTGCTCGACGAGGAGCCCACCGCGAGCTCCCCCCTCCGAGGCGAGGAGGCGCTTCGCGAGGGTCGCCCCCTCTTCGGGGGTCGTGAAGTCCGATCCCTGCACGAGGACACCTTTGCCTGAGGTGAGCGAGACCGGTTTGACTACGAAGGGAGCTGCGATCTGCTGGATCGCGCGGTCGACCTCTTCGGGAGTGGTCGCCGGGACCCAGCGGGGCGAAGCGACGATCCCGTTCCGTTCGAGGAGCTCGCGGCAGTACCGTTTGGAGCTCTCGATCCGGGCGGCCTCCCGCGAGGGACCGAACACGGGGATTCGCGCAGCGCGCAGCGCGTCCGCGACCCCGGCGGCGAGCGGTGCTTCCGGCCCGATGACGGCAACATCGACCGCGCGAGCGCGGGCGACCTCCACGATAGGTCCCGGCTCCTCAAGCGCACCCCGGTAGGCGTGGGTCGCGAGGGCGGCGAGTCCCGGGTTCTCGTTCGGGGAGAGGACGACGAGCTCGGCGGGCGACCGGACGATCGCCTCCCCGATCGCGTGCTCGCGCGCGCCGCCGCCCACGAGGAGTACGCGCATCGTCGAGCCGCGGGACGGCCGCCGGAATATATCGGTGGCGCGGCGAGGAGAAAATCCGCCGCCACCGTTAAAAGGTGAACCGGGGTGGCCGGCCGGAGCGCCGATGGAGATCCGGGTCGTGGAGAAGGAGAGCGACTCGATACGGGTCGAGCTCCCTCGGGGCGAAGAGACGCTCCTCATCCCGCTCGTCGAGCTCCTCCAAGCCGAGGAGAAGGTCGTCGAGGCGAGGTACTTCCTCGGACACGCCCTCCTCGACCGGCCTACGCTCCTCCTCCGGACGAAAGGCGAGAAGCCGCAGCAGGTGTTGAAGCGGGTCTTGAAGGACCTCGCGGACGCCTACGGCGACGCGCTCGCTGAGTTCGACCGGAAGGCCGAGAAGGCGAAGGCGTAGCCGGGAGGCACGGTAGCCAATGCTCAAGGAGTGCGCCCAGCACGGATACTTCCGGGGCGAGACGTGCATCGTCTGCTCCCAGCCCGGCCGGTTCCTCATGAACGACCGGGAGCTCGACCACTTGGGCCGGGTGATGACCGGCGTGCTCCGGCACTTCCCCGAGAAGTACGGTCTCTCGCTCGATGCGAACGGCTGGGTCTCGCTCCCCGGGATCGCGAAGGCGATCTCCTCCCAGCACCGCGGCTACCACTGGCTACGCGTCCACCACCTGGTCGCCATCGCCGAGAGCGACCCGAAGGGACGGTACGAGGTCCGGGACGACCGCATCCGGGCCACCTACGGCCACACGGTCGAGGTGGAGCTCGACCTCCCGACCGAGAACGTACCGGTGGAGCTCTACTTCCCCGTCACCGAGGAGGAGGCCCCCGTCGTGCTCGAGGTGGGATTGAAGCCGACCGACCGGCGCAAGGTGCACCTTTCGCGGACCGCCGAGGACGCCCGCGCGGCGGGCTCGGTGCGCACGCCGAACCCGGTCATCCTCACGATCGACGCGGGCGCCGCTCGTAAGGCGGGGATCGTGATCATGCAGGCGGGACGGACCGTCTTCTTGGTCGACCGGGTCCCGGCGGAGTACCTTCGGCGTCTCCCGGAGACCGCCACTTCGACCGCGGCCTAGCGCTTACTGCACGGCGACGTTGCTCTGGTACTGCGTGCTCGCGTAGAGCGTCTCGTGGATCCCCGTGCTCGGGGCGTACGGGTTCTGCCAGACGAAGAAGTAGGTGTCCGAGTAGGCCGCGTTGAAGACGATCCGCGAAGCGCTCGTGTTGAGCGGAGGCTGGGCGGTCGCGCTCGCGCGGTGCTGCTCGAACGCCGTGAACTCGCTCGAGTTGTAGACCGAGAAGATAGCGAGAGCGCCCGGCGGGCTCACCACCGTGTAGTTTCCGATGATGTAGTCCTCGCCGACGATCTGGCCCGAGAGGACCGCGAACTGCCCCGGCGCGACCGTGTAGCTCCAGGTGCCGGTGAGCGGGTCCGCCACTTGCGGCGGGCCGGTGAACGCCGCTTGCACCATGACGAGGGTGAGTCCCGCCGCGATCCCCGTCACGACCAAGACCCTGAGCCACTTGTGAAGGAGCAGCCGCCGGCGGAGCTGACGGGTCCCTGTCGGCGAAGCGAATTCCCGCGTGGGGTCCGCCTTACCGCAGGTCGGGCAGGTTGCAACCCCGGGGGGCGTCGCGTCCCCGCAGGTCGCGCAAGTGCCCCAGGCGCCGGGCTCGGCCATCTCCGAGCGTTCGACCCGGGCCCTTTCTTGGGCGCTTCGTACGAACCTTGGGCTAGCCGGCGCGCGGCGCGCCGAGGTTCAGGAGGACGTTCTTGCGCCGGGTGTACGCCTCGGGCGCGCGCGCACCTTGTTCGAAGCCGGCCCCGCTCCCCTTCATTCCCGCGAACGGGGACTGGGGGAAGGTGAGCGGTGGGTCGTTCACTCCTACCATGCCGCACTCGAGAGCTCGGGCGACCGTATGGGCGGTCGAGAGATCCCGGGTCCATACCGTCCCGAGGAGACCAAACTCGCTCCCGTTCGCGAGGCGGATCCCTTCCTCCGCCGTGCCGAACGGCAGGACCGAGAGGACCGGGCCGAAGATCTCCTCCCGCACGAGCCGATGTTCGGGGGGAACGCCCGCGACGATGGTCGGCGCAAGGAAGTTGCCTCGGACGCGGGCGGCGTCGCTGAGCCGCTCCCCGCCGGTCAGGATGCGAGCTCCATCGGAGCGCGCCTCCTCAAGGAAACCCAGGACGCGCTCAAGCTGCGCGGGGGAGACGAGCGGGCCCATCTCCATTCCGGGCTCGAGCCCGGGTCCCACCTTGAGCTTCTCCGCGAGCGCCCGTAGCTTCGCGACGAAGCTCTCCTCGATCGACGCCTGGACGAGGAGGCGCGAGCCGGCCCAGCACATCTGGCCCGCGTTCCCGAAGATCCCCCAGAGGACCCCCTTCGCGGCTCGGTCGAGGTCCGCGTCGGCGAAGACGAGGACCGGCCCCTTCCCCCCGAGCTCGAGGGTCGTCGGAAGGTGGCGCGCTGCCGCAAGCGCCCCGACGCGAGCGCCGACCTCGATGCTTCCCGTGAAGGAGACCGCTCGGGTCCGAGGGTCGGTGAGGAGCGTTTCCCCGACCTCCGAGCCCGGGCCGACAACGACGTTCAGGATGCCGGGGGGAATCCCCGCCGCGGTCGCGAGCCGGGCGAGCGCGAGGGCGCTCAGCGGCGTGAGGCTCGCGGGCTTCAACACGACCGCGTTTCCGGCCGCGAGCGCCGGGGCCACGGAACGGATCGCGAGGACGAGGGGAAAGTTCCAGGGCGCGATGTGCACCGTTACGCCGAGCGGTTCGCGAACGGTGTAGTCGAGCCGTCCGCCGGGGACGGGGATCGTCTCCCCTTCGATCTTGTCGGCGAGACCCGCCATGTACTCGAGCGTCCGGACCGTGAACTGCATGTCGCCCCGCGCCTCGCGGAGCGTCTTGCCCATGTTGCGGGTCTCGAGCTCCGCAAACCGGTCGAGCTCCGTCTCAAGCCGGGCGGCGAGCTTCTGGAGCGCCTTGCTGCGCTGAGAGCCGTCCCCGCCGGCCCAAGGGGACTCGCGGAACGCCTTCTCGGCGCACTCCATCGCGCGCCGAGCGTCGTCGGCGGAGGGGCCAGATGATACTTGTCACCGCAGTTGTCA
>JAKIWH010000013.1:0-1538 GCA_022750125.1 Thermoplasmata archaeon | reverse complement strand
GATCGCCACTTCAGCGAAGGGCTCGTTGGTCGCCGGGTCGACGACCGGGGCATGTTCCCCGCCCGCCGCCGGTGCCTCCTCTCCACCGATGTAGAGTCCGTACCGGCTCGCCGATGCTGCAGCCATCGTTTTCAGTTCGTCCGAGCCCGGCCCGCCGCTTAACCGTTCCGGAGGAAGGCGCTCACGTAGGCTCGAGCGGGTAGCTCCGACCCTTCCACGCTATCGGTCGACCCGCGAGTCCCCGGGCGAGAGAGGTCGCCACCGCGACGAGGTAGAATCCTACCGCGAGCGGGAACAGGGCGCCGTACCCGCCCCGCTCCCGGACTCCCATCGCGAAGCCGATGTGCTTTCCGAATAGCGCGAGGTACAGGAGAGCACCCGCGGCAACGAGGAGGAGGGAACCCGAGAGGAGGCCCAGGGGGAGGAGGGCGAGCGGGACCCAGAAGAAGAGAAGGAGGCCCGCGAGGAATCCGAGCTGGCGGAGCGCGGAGAAGCGGGTGCCGTGGATATTCTTGAGGATCCCTTCGAACATCTCCTTTCGGTCCCGGTACATCCGCGTGGAGAGAAGGTCCGGAGCCCAGGCGATCCGGAGGCGCGCGCCCCGGTCGCGAAGCTCGCGGGCGAGCTGGATATCCTCGAGGACGAACCCCCGCACGGCCGAGTGCCCACCGAGCGCGTCGTACGTCTCCTTCCGCACGAGCCAGTACTGGCCGTTCAGCAACGCCGCGCGGGACCCGGGCCGGTTCATCCGGGGCGCGCGGAAGTAGGTGAGCACCATCTGCGTGTAGAACGGGAGCACGACCCGCTCCCAGAATCCCGCCGTCTCGACCCGAGGGGCGAGGGTCACCGCGTCCGCCTCCTCCCTCTCCATCAACCCCACCGAAGCAGCGAGCGCGCGAGGGTGGTGGCGCACGTCCGCATCCGTGAAGAGGAGGAGAGATCCGCTCGCCGCTTGCGCCCCGTTCCAGCAGGCCCAGTTCTTTCCGACCCACCCGGTCGGGAGCGGGGGCTCCTCGAGAACCCTTACGCGAGACGCTCGTGCTCGCGCGATCTCGCGGGTCCGGTCGGTGGAGCCGCCATCGACCACGATCACCTCGAGGTCGGGGTACTCTTGGGCGAGGAGCGAATCGAGGCAGGCCCCGAGGTCCGACTCCTCGTTCCGAGCCGCGATGATCGCGCTCACGCGCGGCGTGGTGCGGGGCGGGGGAGCGTCCGGACCGAGCGTCGGCATGATCGCGGCGAGGTAGATCGCGACACCCTGGACCACGAGCACCACGCCCGTGAACCCGAGAAGGAGCAGCAGCAGCCCGAAAGGGAGCCCCATCCTCCCGGCGAGCGCACCGTGAGATTAAGGTCGCGGGCCGGTTCGCTCCGACGTCCGTGGCGACCGTCGAGCACCCGCGCATCCGGCCCGGCTCGCTGGAGGAGCGGGAGTATCAACGGAGGATCGCGGAGACGGTGCTTGCCGCGAACACGCTCGTCGTCCTGCCGACCGGGCTCGGGAAGACCGCCATCGCCCTCCGGGGGATCGCCGGCGC
>JAKIWH010000090.1:6774-7040 GCA_022750125.1 Thermoplasmata archaeon | reverse complement strand
CCTCACGTCCGCAGGCGCTCGGCTACTCCTCCGCGTCCGGGATCCCGAACGCCGAGGGTCTCATCAAGAACCGATTCGTCGAGCGGACGTTCATCCTCCCCGACCAGAAGCGCCGCGAAGCGGAGGTACGGGTGAAGCTCCATCCTGTGCCCGGCCTCCTCAAGGGGAAGCGGATCGTCCTCCTCGACGATTCGATCGTCCGGGGCACGACCCTCAAAGAGATCGTCTCGATGGTGCGGAACGCCGGCGCGGTGCGCGTCGACGTT
>JAKIWH010000090.1:1282-6764 GCA_022750125.1 Thermoplasmata archaeon | reverse complement strand
CGGATCGGCTGTCCCCCGATCGTCGCTCCGTGCTACTTCGGGGTCGACATGAAGAACCGCAAGGAGCTCGTCGCCTCGGGCCGGACCGAGGAGGAGGTCGCGCGGATCATCGGCGCCGACTCGGTCCACTACCTCTCGCTCCCCGGACTGGTCGAGTCGATCGGGCTCGCCTCCGACCGGCTCTGCCTCGGCTGCCTGAGCGGCAGGTACCCCCTCGAAGTTCCCGAGGAGCGGCAGCGGTTCCAGCGGACGCTCGGGGAGTTCTAGCCCCGTGGCGGCGGGGACGCTCCTCCTCGCGGGGGGCCGGCTCCGCTGGCTCGCCCCCGACGGGCGCTGCCTTGCGGAGGCCCCCCTCGACGCCGACCCCGGGGCGGCGGCCGAGCTCGCGGACCGTGCCGATCCGCTTTCGCCCCGCCTCGTGGCCTGGCTCCGCGCGAGCGCCCCCGAGGGCGAGCATGCGGTGCTCGACCCGCGACTTCGACCGGGCGTGAAGAGCCTCGGAGGTGCGGTCGAACCGCTCGCCCCGTCCGAGGAGCTTGCCCTCCGGGAGCGAGGCTGGCCCCGCCTGCATGCGAAGGACCGGACCTTCTACCTCCTCCTGGCCCGGCGCCGGCTCGAAGCAAGGCTCGGCTCTCCCGAGGAGGCGCTCATCTCGCTCGCCCGGGAGGAGGAGCGGACCGAGCGGAGCACACGCCGGGAGGAGACCGCCTCGGCGTCGTTCGTCACCGGGACCTCGGAGACACTTCGTGCGCACGCCGAACGGTGGCGGCGGTTCCGGGACTCCCTCGAGCGCCACCACAACGAGTTGCTGCGGGAGGTTGAGGCAACGGCGCTCGAGACGGTGCCGAACCTGAGCGCTGTCGTGGGTCCCCGCGTGGCCGCTCGCCTCGTCGCCCACGCGGGGGGTGTCGAACCGCTCGCCCGCATGAGCTCCTCCCGGCTGCAGCTCCTCGGCAGTCGACGACGACCTGCGCTGGGCCACGGCCCTCGCTTCGGCGTCCTCTACCGCGCCGAGCGGATGGAGGAGGTTCCCCCGGACCGCCGGGGAGCCTACGCGCGGAGCCTCGCGGCGCTCGCCGCGATCGCCGTTCGCGCGGACGCGACGACGCGCCGGCCGCTCGGAACCGCGCTCGTCGCACGCCGGGACCGTAGGGTGGCGGCCCTCCAACGCTCGCAGGAGCGCTCGTCGTGAGCCGGCGCGGGTCGAACGAGGCCTCGCCCTCCGGTTCCCCTAGGCTGCTCCGCGTCGAGGAGGAGGGGAAGACGCACCTCTTCACGGAGACGCTCGCACGCCCGCCGTCGCTGTACGGCGAGCGGGTCCAGGAACGCCCCGGCCGCTCCTTCCGCTTCTTCGACCCCTTCCGGTCGAAGCTCGCGGCCGCCCTGATCCGTGATCCCCGTCTTCCTCTTCCGGCCCCCGGGGCCCGATGGCTCTACCTCGGCGCCGCGGGCGGCACGACGGCCTCCCACGTGGCCGACCTCGTCGGACCGACCGGCGAGGTGTATGCCGTCGAGAAGAGTCCGCGGCCCACGATCCGTCTCCTCAGCCTCTCGGCCAGAATGACGAATCTTCTCCCCCTCCTTGCGGACGCGCGCCGCCCAACGGAGTACCGCTCGCTCGTTCCTCCCGTGGACGGCCTTTACCTCGACATCGCGCAGCCGGATCAGTCCCGTA
Organism: Thermoplasmata archaeon; assembly: GCA_022750125.1. Taxonomy (GTDB): domain Archaea; phylum Thermoplasmatota; class Thermoplasmata; order Lutacidiplasmatales; family UBA184; genus JAKIVR01. The sequence continues at coordinate 5,089 of JAKIWH010000090.1, read as the reverse complement.
TCGCGATCGATAACGCCCGCGCGTTCCTCCGCCCGGGGGGTCTCCTCCTGCTCTTTCTCAAGACGGCGAGCCTCGGTCGGGACCGAAGCACCGAGACGCAGGTGCGCGCCATCGAGAAGGAGCTGGGACGCGAGTTCCGTCTGGAACCGCCTCTCTCCCTCGCACCGTTCCATCGCGCGCACCTGCTCCTCACCGGACGCTCGGTGGCAGTCGCGAGCCCACGTCCTAGGGTCGAGCAGAGACCGGCCGCTCGCCGGATCCTCCGCAGCCCCCCGATCGTCCGTGCAGCTAAGCGGCCTTTACGCCACCGTGGTGGACCACGATCGTGACCACATCGGTGTCCGCGAGGCGGTGGTCGCGCCCCACGGTCTGGCCGGAGAATCGAGCACTCGGCCCCGAGACCTGGGCCGAGCGGAAGTGGACGCCGAGCTCGGTCGGTAGCCGGCGAAGGAGGTCCTCGATCCGGTCGCCTTTCCTCAGAATGATCGGCTCGATGAGGTCGGCCTCCCGTCCGGGGGGCTTCAGATAGACTCGGATGAAGGCGAGCGCCTTGCCGATGGCGTCGATGAGCTCGGGCACGCCCTGTCCGGTCCGAGCGGAGAGGAAGCTCGCCACGAACGGCTTGAGGTGCGAGCGGAGCCGCTCCTTCCCTTCCGGTTCGAGGAGGTCGGCCTTGTTGACCGCCAGGAGGGCGCGGACGTACACCCGATTCCCGGCGAGGACGTCGATCAGCTGCTCGGGAGTAGCATCCTCCCGTAGGACGATCGCGCCGTTGTGCATCCCGAACTCCCGCGCGATCTCGACCGCGAGACCACCCGCGAGGTGGGTGATCTTCACGGTGCTCGTGACCACGACCCCGCCCCGCTCGGCCGGAGTGACGACGACCTTCGGAGGGCGGGTGTTGATCCGGATCCCGGCGTTCTCGAGCTCGGCGAGCAGCGCCTTGAAATCGGTGTGCTCGGCGTCGATCATGAATAGGACTAGGTCCGCGGACCGTACCACGGAGAGGACCTCCCGGCCCCGCCCGCGACCTTTCGCGGCGCCCGGGACGAGCCCGGGCATGTCGAGCACCTGGATCGCTGCGCCTCCCCAATGCATCATCCCCGGAATGATCGTGAGCGTGGTGAAGTCGTAGGCCGCGCTCTGGCTCGCTGCCCCCGTCATGGCCGTGAGGAGGGTGGACTTGCCGACCGAGGGGTACCCCACGAGTCCGACCGTCGCGTGGCCGCTCTTTCGGACCGCGTAGCCGAGCCCGCCGCCCGAGCCCTTCGCTCGCTTTTCTCGTTCCAAGCGGAGCGCGGCGACCTTCGCCCGCAACCGGCCGACATGGAGCTGCGTCGCCTTGTTGTACGAGGTGTTCCGGATCTCGTCCTCGATCCGGGTGATCTCCTCTTCGAGCGACGACATCGAGTGGCCCCGGCCGAGGGGGCACGCCGCCGTACTTGAACATGACGAGGGAGAGCCGGCGGGCTTCGTTCAGCGTTCGGTCCCCGACGCGCCCTCTTCGCTTCGGGGAGAGGGAGCGACCGTGCGCCTCCTCGTCCGAGCTCCCGCTCCAGAGCCGGTGGTGCGGCGCTGGCTCTCGTTCCGCGCTCAAGGCACGAGGCGCGATCCCGAACGTGAACGTCGATTTGGTCGGGAGCTTCTCGGGGCGCTCCGTGCCGCCGCTAGCCTCGGCCTTCCCCTCGAACTCGCCTGGGAATCGGGCCCCGAAGCGACGTTTCTTCTCGGGGTCTCGGCGGCGGAAGGACGCACTTGGACGCGAGCGTTCCTCTTTCCGGCGTACGAGATTGGCCAATGGGTGGAGGCGAGCCCTCCTTCCGCGAACAACGGGGCCGAAATCCTGTACGGGTATGGCACAGGACCCGCCGGCGCCCCGCGCGTCCCTCTCGAGTCCGACTTCCCCATCGCGGATACGTTGTACCGCGGCTTGCGAGCGCTGCCGCGAGGGAGCACGGTGAGGGCCGTCGCCCTCCCGCTCCCTCTCCCAACGAGACCGGTCCCGCTCTTGGAGCGGCCGCGCGAACCGGTCACGTCAGCCCCGGAAGAGCGGCTCTCTCTCCCCGACGACGCCGAACGACAGCTCCGTAATCGGGTCGAGGGTCGGCGACAGGAGCCGCTCTGGCAGGTTCTGCTCGAGGTCACGAACCGGGGACTCGAGGGAAGTCGCGAGGTCGAGTCCGTCGGGCGGTTGCTATCCGGGCTCCTCCGGTTCTCCGGCGGGGGAAGCGTCCAGTTGGCCGCGAAGCGGCACTTCCTCTCTCCACGAAACGCACCCTTGGACCTCGCGGAACGCGAGCTCGCGGCGCTGTTTCCGAACCCGTGGAGCCCGTCGGGTTGGAAGGAACCGACCGCGCCGGGGGAGCTCCGGCTCTACTTCGGGGTGGGAGAGTCCGGCGAGCCGGTCTACCTCCGAGCTGCTCGGAACGAAGGCCGGCACTTTCTCGTGCTCGGGGAGACCGGGATGGGAAAGAGCTCCGCCTTGCTCCGTCTCGCGCGGCGCGCCTCGGAGCTGGGCGCCGTCCTGCTGCTCGACCCGATAGGGGAGACGGCCGATCGATTCCTGGGTTTGGTCGAAGCGGCGCGAAGCCCCCCCGTGCAGTTCATCGCGCCCGACCGGAGTCCGAGAGGGATCAACGCGCTTGGATGCATGGTCCGTCCGTCGACGGTCGGGAATCCCGAATCGACCCGCGCGGTGGCGGAGGTCGTGTCGGCGCTCCGCGATGTCCGCCTCTCGCGGTACCCAGAGACGGCCTTCTGGGGGCCCCGCCTCGAGGAGCACGCAAGCGCAGCGCTCCTCGCCGCCTCCGCTTCCCCCGGCGCCACGCTCTTCGAGGGCTACTGTCTCCTCGACCCCGAGGCAGGAGAGTTCGAAGGGTGGGGGGCCGCGGGTCGCCGCGCCGTCCACGCCTACCGGAGTTGGAGCGAGGGCCGCCGGGAGGAGGCGGAAGGGGCGCGCCGCCTCCTCGGCGAGGTCGCGCGGTCACCTGTACTTCGTCGGATGCTTTGCGCGAACCAACCGGAGTGGTCGCTCGAGGGTCTCGACTCTCCGCGGGCGATAACGATCGTCAGCGGAGAGGCCGCAAAGGTCGGCGAGTCCACGGCGAGGTATCTGCTCGGGGTCTACCTCGCTCTGCTCTGCTCGAGGCTGCTCGCGCGGCCGCACCCGGGAAAGGTGTTCCTCCTCCTCGACGAGGTCCAGTGGTACGGGCACGGCGCACTCGCAGAACTCCTCCGGCTCGGAAGACGCACCAACGTACACGTCTTCGCGGCCACCCAGTCGCTCGCTTCCCTCCCAACGTCGCTCCAAGAGCCGCTGCGCACCAACGTGGCGGACTACCTGCTCTTCAGGGGAGATCCCCTCGAGGCGCGCGAGTTCTCCCGCTGGGTTCCCGCCCTCTCCCCCGAACGGCTCATGGGGCTGCCGCGTGGCCAGGCGGTGCTCTTCGAAGGGAAAGGGGGCGAGATGCATTGGGTGAGGACCGTCACCGCTCTTCCGAGAATGGCGGCACGGGCGGAGCCCCGAGAGAGGACACCTGTCCCCGAACCGACCGGACCTCCCGCGCCGCGCCCGGGCTCCCCCACCGAGGTGACCAGAAGCGACTCGCCGCCCCCGGTCGAGTCCGGCTCGATTTCGGCCGAAGAGTGGAGGATCCTCCTGCAGCTCGCCGAGAGAACGGGGGAGGGGAACTGGAGAGTCCAGCTCGCAGAGCTTCGGAGGGGTGGTGGCCTCACCGAGGAGCGCATTCGCACGGTAGGTGCGGAATTGAGGAGACGCGGGATCCTCCTCCGTTCGGGCCATATGGG
>JAKIWH010000090.1:0-1272 GCA_022750125.1 Thermoplasmata archaeon | reverse complement strand
TTGAATCTCCCGGACCGGTCGATTTCAGGGAGGAAGATGGGAGTGCACCTACCTCCTCGTCGATGACACGCCAATATTGTTGCCGAAGGATTAAGCCACCCTTCGCGAGGTTCCTCCTCGATGCGCGGACTGCTCCCGGTCCTAAGCGTGAGTCTGGTGCTGCTCCTTCCGGGAGGGTTCGGTACGACCGGACCGTCGCAGACCCCGACCCCCCCAGCGCACAGTTCCAGCCCCCGCCCCCACTCCCCCTGCACCGCCCCGCCCGCCCCCCCCTCCGCACCCGTGGAAGTGCCTCCGGTCGGCTCGCACGGGTCCTTCCGAGCTCCACCTACGGCCGCCCCTTCGGCGTTCCGTCCGGGCCCCCGCATCCCGAACCCGGGATGCGGCCTTTCCTCCAAGAGCTTCGGCGTGACGATTCGGGCGGACGGTTCGCTCAGCAACCTCACTGCACCCGTTCATCGGGTAGGGAACACCTACACCTTCACCGGAAACTACTCCGGCGGCCTCTTGGACGAGCGGAACGGCTCGACCGTGGACGGTCAAGGCTACCGGCTCGACGGGTCCGGACTCCCGACCGCCCTTGAGATAGCGAACGTCAGCGGCTCCCGGGTCTCGAACTTGACGGTCGGGGGAAGCACGGACCTGGTGGTGGTCTGGCTGTCGAGCGGGGTCACGGTCTCGGCCCTCCGAGAGCTTGCCGGCCCCCAAACCCACGTTGGGTTCTGCGCCGAGCTCTCGAGCTCGGTACTTCTCTTGTCGGACACCTTGGCGGAGAATACCTCGAACAACGGAGTGGGCGACGGCGCGTCGACCTTCGCCGGAGATTCCGGGGTGACGATCACCAACTGCACGTTCTACGGGACGTACGACCTCCTCGCCGCGTCGCTCCGGGGCGCCACGCTCTCGGGCAACACCTTCACGGGACCGGGCACGGCGATCTGGCTCGCCTCGACGACGAATTTCGACGAGAGGAACGACCGGTTCGTGAATTCGACCCTCGGGATTGCCGTGGTGTCCGTCAACGGGAGTCGTGGGCTCACCTGGGTCGGGAACCAGTTCACCCAACCCCCGAACCTCGGGCTCTGGATCGAGTCCTCCCGCGATATCCGGCTCGACGGCAACCACTTCTCGGGGTTCGCCGGCGGGGCGATCTTCGTCGTCTTCGACCAGAACGTTTCGCTCAGTGCGAACCAGTTCCTCCTGGGAGGCAACGGGTCGATCGCCATCAACATAGATTCGGTGGGCGGAGCCACCCTCGTCAACAACACGGCG
>JAKIWH010000089.1 GCA_022750125.1 Thermoplasmata archaeon | reverse complement strand
CCGCTCGCGCCAGTCGGGCTGGGTGATCCCAGGATGGAACCGGTCGAGCTCGACGCCGTTCTCCACCACCTCGACGGGGCGGCGCCACGGCTTCTTCGCGTGGGCGAGGAGCGCGTCCCGGGCGTGGGCCGAGGGGGCCGTGGTGAGGTCACACCGGTAGTACAGCCCTAACGTCCACCACCGCGCGACCCGGAAGAAAAGGCGCACCGGGTAGGTTCGGGGAAAGCTCGCGCGCATCGCGTAGATGTCGGTGTTGAAGGTCCCGAGCACCGGGCGTCGGAGGCGACGGCCGATGATCAGGCCCGCGTTGCCCATCATCCCCTGCGAGAAGAGGTGCACCACGTCGACCCGGCCCTCGAGCCGGCGCTTGAGCCTCCGGAACGGGAAGAGCGCCCACCGGTACTCGGTGTAGAACGGGACCGGGATCGAGCGGGTCCGGAGCACCGGCACGCCGTCGATCTCCTCCTCCTTTGGGACCGCCGGGCCCGCGGGCTCGGGGGTGAACACGCTCACGTTGTGCCCGAGGCGGCGGATCGCACGCGCGAGCGCGTGCGTCTCCTTCGCGACCCCGTCGTGCGTCGGAAGGTAGCTGTCCGTGAAGAAGGCGATCTCCACCGCGCCTCTCCCCTACGAGCTCCCTAGGCGAGGATATGAAACGAACGTTGGAGGCGCCGTCGGTCCGGTTCCGGTAGCGTAGCCTCGTCCACGGAGGCGACGACGGTGGAGGCCCCGCCGCTTCCGACCCACTGGGCGAGCCAGCTTGCGAAGCGCAGCGTTAGCTCCGTGCCGTACTCCGTCCTGAGGTACTCGAGCGCGTCGAGATAGACGAGGAGCGATCCCTCTCCCCCTCGTGCTTGGATGCGACCGGCGATCCCGCCCGGCGCCGCGATCCCTTCCGCGGCCTCCTCTCCGGGCCGGGTGGCTCCGGGTCGGACCCACTCCACCTTCGACTCCTCGACGCCGAGCGGAGGAGGGGGGTCGAGGCTCACCCAGAGAACCCTTGCGTGGGCGCTGGCACGCGCCTGGGCGAACCGGACGGCGTTCCGGGGTCGTTCCTCCCGGAAGAGGAAGGCGCGGCCGGGGGACCACTCGGGGAGCCCCGCGCCCGCGGACGGGGCCGAGCCCGGGAGCGCTGGCGAGGGCGCCTTGAGGAGTGGTTCCCACCCGGTCCGTCGCGGCGGAGCGAGCAGCTGGCGCCGCTTCAACTCGACATCCTCGGGGATCCGGGCGATACGGCTCTTCACGAGGACGCGCAACTCCGAGGTGGTGTGGCCTTGGGAGGCGTGAACGAAGAGCTCCCGAAGTCCCTCGCGAAGTCCCTCCGCGTACCCCTGGATGTATCCGTCGGAGTACTCCGCGTCCCCAGGCGCAGCGCGGGGCTCGGCGGGCCGTTTCGTCTCGTTCACGTCGCGGCGTTTCCCGTCGCGGTCGGTTCCGCGACCGACTCGGCCACCGCACCTTTCCGCTCGGGGCCGGGCGAGGCTTGCGTGGGGGTGAACTTGTACCCGTAGTGGATCACGCCCGCCTTCCCCTCCTCGCGGAGCTTCCGGAAGGTCGCCCGGACGGCGAGCCCGATGCGGACCTCCTCCGGCGCGATGTCCACGACCTGGCCCGTGAGAACTGGTCCTTCGGGGGTGCGGACGAGCGCGAGAGCGTAGGGCACCTGCATCTCGAACCCCTCCGCCGGGTCGTGGACGATAGTGTACGAGATCACTTCCCCTTCTCCCGAGAGCTGGAACGGTTCCATCTTGCCGAGCGACTGCCGGTGCGCCGTGCAGGAGGGGCAGACCGCGCGGGGCGGGAAATAGACGTTGCTGCAGTTCGCGCAGCGGCTGCCGCCCAAGTTGTACCGCCGTGGAGTCTCGCGCCAGAATCGTGCGATCGACATGGTTCCCTCCTAGTTCACCCTCTCGAACAGATGGACGACGCTCGTCGCGCCCGTGCCGCCCACGTCGTGCGCAAGACCGAGCTCGGCGCCGCTCACCTGGCGCTCCTTCGCCTCGCCCCGGAGTTGTCGCACGATCTCGACCGCCTGCGCAACGCCGACAGCGCCGAACGGCCGACCCTGGGCCTTGAGTCCGCCCGAGGAGTTGATCGTCGGGTTGCCCCCGAGGGCGAACCTCCCCTCGGCGAGCTCGCGGCCCGCGGCCCCCTTCTCGGAGAAGCCGATGTCCTCGAGCGCGAGCAGCGCGCTGATGGAGTACGCGTCGTGGATCTCCGCGATGTTGACGTCGGTCGTACGGCGACGTGCGTGGGCGAACGCGCGCTTCGCTGCTACGATGGTGGAGTCGAGGCGGGTGAAGCTCGTCCGGTGGTGGAGCGCCATCGTGTCGCTCGTGACGACGCTCGCCCGGATCTGGACCGGCGTGTCGGTGAACTTGCGGGCGCGATCGAGGGGACCCAGGACGACGGCGGCCGCGCCATCGGAGAGCGGCGCGCAGTCGAACACCCCGAGCGGCTCGGCGACCGGCCCGGCCGCGAGCACCTGCTCGAGCGTGATCTTGTTCCGGTAGTGGGCGTTCGGATTGCGCGAGCCCATCTCGTGCATGTGCACGGGGACCTGGCCCAGCTGCTCGCGGGTCGTTCCGAAATCGTACATGTGCCGGCGGGCCATGAGCGCCCAGAGGCCGGGGAGGGTCGCACCGAAGACGCTCTCCCACTCTTGGTCCGCCGTGGCGCCCGTGATCCGGTTCGCCGTGACGTCCGGAACGTCGGTGAGCTTCTCTGCGCCGCCGACGACGACAAAGTCGTAGGCACCGCTAGCTACCGCGAGGTACCCCTGGTGGAGGGCGACCGCACCGCTCGCGCCTCCCGCCTCTACGCGGATCGCGGGGAGGTGGTGACCCGAAAGGCCCGCGTAGTCGACGAGGAGCGGGGCGATGTGCTCCTGCTCGATGAGCGACCCGCTCGCCATATTGCCGAGGTAGAGCGCGCCCAGGTCCTTCGAAGAGAGCTTCGCGTCGACGAGCGCCTGGAACCCCGCCTCGATACCGAGCTCGCGGAAGGAGCGGTCCCAGAGCTCGCCGAACTTCGTCATCCCGACGCCGAGGATCGCGACGTCGCGCACTAGCTTCCTCCCAGGTGGATCTTCCCTCGGAACTTCGCGTAGACGGCGTACGGGATCTCGACCCCCCCGTGGAGGAACGCCTCGACCGGGAGTCCCACCGACCGGTCGTACCGGTCGATCTGGTCCGTGACCTCGATGTCGAACGCATCGGAGCCGGCGCCGCTCCCGTAGCCGACGACGAGCACCCGCTCGCCCGGTCGGGCGTGGTCGAGCACGTTCGAGAGCCCGATGAGCGCGGCCGCCGAGTAGGTGTTCCCGATGTAGGGCGTGACGAGCCCGTGCTCCATCTGCGCCTCGGTGAAGCCGAGCTGCTTACCCACCCGCGCCGGGAACTTGCCGTTCGGTTGGTGGAAGACAACGTGGGCGTACGAGGCAGGTGTCGTCGAAGCGACGTCCATGATCCGACGCGCGCACTCGGTGACGTGGCGGAAGAAGGCTGGCTCGCCCGTGAACCGTCCGCTGTGGCTCGGGTACCGCTGTCCTTCCCGTCGCCAGAAGTCGGGAGTGTCGGTCGTGTAGCTCAACGTGTGGTGGACGCGCGCGATCACTTTCTCCCGGCCGATGATGAACGCGGCGCCTCCGGCGCTTGCCGAGTACTCGAGAGCGTCGCTCGGCGCCCCTTGGCTCGTGTCGGAGCCGATGGCGACGCCGTACCGGACCATCTCGCTCCCGACGAGGCCGAGGCAGACCTGGATCGCGGCGGTGCCGGCCTTGCAGGCAAACTCGAAGTCGGCCGCAGTGAGGTTCGGAGTGGCCCCCACCGCTTGCGCGACCACCGTCGCGGTCGGCTTCACGGCGTACGGGTGCGACTCGCTTCCGACGTAGATCGCCCCGAGCTCCTGGGGGTCGATCGCACCACGGGCGAGCGCGACGCGGAGCGCTTCCGTCGAGATGGTGATCGTGTCCTCGTCGGGGGAGGGCACCGACTTCCGGTGGACGTTGAGCCCGATCCCCATCCCTTCGCCGTCGACACCCCACACTTTCCCGATCTCGGTGGGCGTGATCCGGTAGCGGGGCACGTAGGCTCCATAGCTCACGATTCCGGCTTGCATCGGCATCGATTCCTCCTACAGCTCCTCGAGCCGTCCGAGCACCTCGGGTGCGCCGAGCGGGGTGGTGAGGAGAGGGATATTCTCGACTTCGCTCAACCGGATCGCGAGGGCATCGACCCGTCCTGGGTTCGAGAAGATGACGGCCGCCGGCTTGAGCGGGTGAGCGCGGATGGCAACCATGGGCGAGCGGCCGTACTTCACGTTCGAGAAGATGAGCGCGCGCTGCGTGGTCCACCCATAGACTTCGACGAATCGGGAAGCATCAATAGAGAGGATCGCACGGGGCGCGTCGAGGAGCGTGTAGCCGTGGATGTCGCGGTGGATGTCGACGTGGCCGACCGGCTTCGCATCGAGGCGGTCTGCCAGCGTCCGGAGCGGGATCGCCACCGAGAACTCTCGGAGCGCGAGCACTCCGTCCGAGTGGGTGCGGAGGCCGAGCCGCTGGGCCACCTTGCCGCCGGTATGGCTGTCGACAGCGAGCAGTGCGTCGATGTACTTGCGGATGAACGCCGCTCCCGGGCTCGCCCGCCGCTCGGACTCGTAGTCGGAGACCACCGACGGCACAGTTGAGAGACTGCGGGCAAGGTCGCGTTGCGAGACGCCGAAATCCTCCCGCCACTTGCGGAGCGTTCGACCCGGGTGGGGCGAGAGGACGACCTCCCCCGCGATCTTTTCGCGGAGCTCGATTTCCACGGGGCGGGCCGAACCGGGCCGAGCTATAAAGCGTTCCGTCCAGCTGTCGTCCGGGGGGTTCGACAGGAGCCGGAGGGGGGCTCCCCGGAGGAGTGGACCGGGCGAGAGTTTCCGGCGTCGGCGATCTCCGGCGCCCTTTGAACTCGCGGCCTCTACCTTGCCAAGGTAGCGATCTTCCGGACTGATCTACCGGCCCACGCCGGCCGCCGGAGTGAGGGGCGAGAATAAGAGTTTCCCTCCGAGGAGACGCCTTCGGGTCGAACCGACCCGCAACCTTCATAGGTTTACTGTTCTAACCGTTCTATAACAGAGACATGATTGGCTCCCGTCCACGACAGCGCCCGTCTAAGTCCGTTCGCTCCCCTGGACCTTTCCTCCACGTCGATTTTCGCTCGACCCGTCCGCTCTACCTCCAGCTCTGCGACGGAGTTGTCGCCGCGATCGGCGGGGGCGCGCTGCAGCCCGGTACGCCGCTCCCAAGTCTCCGACGCCTCTCGGAGGAGCTCGGCGTGAACTTCCACACGGTCCATCGGGCGTACGACGTCCTTCGCCAGGACGGGTTCCTCTTCGTGGACCGCAGACAGCGATTCATTGTGCAGACTCCCCCCAGCTCCACCGAGTGGACGCAGCGGAGCTGGGACGCCGCTCAGCGCCGCTTGCTCACGGAGGGGTTGGCGAGGGGGATCGGGGGCCCCGAACTTACCCGCCGAATCCGGAATCTCCTGCGTGAGCTGACGAGTCCCACCCCGGGTGGTGGGGGGGTAGCGAAGTGATCCCTGTCGACGGGCTGACGCTCGCCCTTCTGATCCCCCTCCCGGTCCTAGCCTACGTGACCTGGGCGCTTCCCGATGTGGCCCCAACCTCCCTCTCGTTCGGTGTGAGGGTTCCCCCGAGCGAGCAGGAGGCGCCTGGACTGCGGGAGATCCGACGGAGCTACCGCCGCAATTGGCTAGCCGTATCCCTGGGGCTCCTCGCGCCCGTTCTCCTGCTCTTCCTTCTCGCGGCCAGGCCCGAAAACCTGCTGTGGCTCGAACTCGCTGTCGTCCCCTACTTTCTAGTGTACTTCGCCGCGCACAGGCGAGTCCGTGAACTGAAGCGCGCCAAGAGGTGGGCCCCGAGCGCCCAAGCGATTGCGGTTGTCGCGGTCGGCGATCCAGACCCCGACGATGGCATGATGCTCGGCGCGATCGCACCGATAGCTGTCCTCCTCGCGACGCTGATCGTTGGCATTCTAAGGTACGCAGGTGCACCGGCCCTGCTCCCCGTGCACTTCGGTCCGTCGGGCACACCGGACAGCTACGCGCCGAAGAGTCTCGACGTGTTCTTCATCCCGGTCGAGATCTCCGCGTTCGTCACGGCGCTGCTCCTCGGGTTGACCTACCTCGTCCTCCGGGCGCCGGTACGGCTTGACCCTTCGAGTCCTGAGCAGGCCGCGCTCCGTTCCCATGTCTTTCGCCAGCGAATGAGCGCAGGACTGTTCGGGTTAGGGGCTGTCGTCAACCTTGTGTTGTTGATCGAAGGTCTCGCCGTCTGGGGACTCGTCACTCCCGGCCCCACCTTTGTGGCTGTCCCGCTCATCCTGCTCCTCGGATACTCGGCGAGTTTCGCCTTCGTGGCCGTTCGGACCGGACAGATGGGAAGCCGCGTCGCGGTCGGTGAGGTCGCGCCCCCTCTCGCTAGTCGAATTCCCCGTGACGACGACAGGTACTGGCGGGCGGGAGTGTTCTACTACAACCCCGAGGATCCCGCGCTCTTTGTTCCGAAGCGGGTCGGAGTAGGTTGGACCCTGAATTTTGCGCGACCAGTCGCTTGGGTCATCATTCTGCTGCCGCCCCTCTTCGGGATTGGTCTTTCGCTCGCCATCCACCGTTGGTGAGCCTCGGCTCGTGGCGGTCCGGTAACCTGAGCCCCTCCCGAGGCTCCCCCCTCGAAAATCGTTCCGACCAAAGGGTTAATCCGTCTCGGAGAATCGTCACCGTCGATGGGGGACGAAGGGGGAAGCGGCGAGCCGCTCGACCTGCTCCTCAAGAGTACGCGGGACCTCCTCCGGCCCGAGGAGCTCGTCCGTGAAGCGACGCGAGATATCGTCAAGGAGGAGATCCGGCGCCACCTCGACAAGACGCTCAAGGAGAATCCTGCCCTTACCCGCGACCTCAAGGACGCGGTTCGCGCCCTGCTCGAAGCCCGTGCGGCCGAGTATGCGGCTCTCGTTCGTGTAGGCGCCTGCACCGCGCGGTTGGGACTTGCGGCCG
>JAKIWH010000146.1 GCA_022750125.1 Thermoplasmata archaeon | reverse complement strand
GCTCGCGATCGCCGGGGTCCTCGTCGTCGAGTCCGCCCCCTTGTTCCGCGACGCCGCCGAAGTCCTCACCGAACGGATCCCTCGGCATCTCTCCGTGGCCGCCATCGAGCGCACCGCCCTCGCCGTCGAGGGCGTGAACGAGGTCCACGACCTCCACGTCTGGGCGGTGTGCCCGACCTTGATCTGCATGACCGCCCACGTGGCGGTCCGGGAGATGAGCGTCCGAGATTCGATGGATGTCGTCGCCCGGCTCCGGGACGCCGTGGCGCGGGACCATGGGATCCTGCACGCCGTCTTCGAGGTGGAGAACCTCCCCCCGACCTGAATCCGTCCGAAACCGTTTCCCCCCGGTGGCGGTGCGGGGCCCAAGGCGAGGCCATGCCGGAACCCCCCCGAATCCGCTACGAGGTGCGCGCCCCGACCCCGAGCGACCATCGGATCGAGGTCCGGATGACGGTCGACGGCGTGGTGGGGGGCGCGTTCGACGTCGTCTTTCCGTCCTGGGTTCCCGGGTCGTATTGGATCCAAGACCGAGTGCGGAACGTATCGGGGCTGGACGCGCGCGTGCCCGGGAGCGACGCGCCCCTTCCGGTGCACCGCACGGAGAAGGCCCGGTGGCGGGTCGCATCGGGAGAGCATCCCTCGGTGGAGGTCCGGTTCACGGTTTACGGCAACGAACCGCGGACCTCGCTCCTCGACGTCACCTCCGAGCACCTGTTCCTCGGGGCCGGTTTCGCCCTCCCCTACGTCGAAGGACGGCGCACCGAGCCGCTCGACCTCGTCCTCTCCGTCCCTCCCGATTGGACGATCCACACCGAGCTCCCCGAGGTCACCCGCCACCCGCCGACCTTCCGGGCGTCGGGGTTCGACGAGCTCGTCGATTCCCCGGTCGATGCCGGCCACGCCGAGAGCTTCGTGATCCACCCGCTCGGCATTCCGCACCGAATCGTCCTCTGCGGGGCCGGAGGGAACTACGAGGCGGACCGGTTGCAACGGGACATCGGGCGGGTCGTCGAGGCGTCGGTCCGGTTGTTCGGGGACTCGCCGCTCCCGAGTTACACGTTCTTCTACCACCTGACCCACGCGGTCTGGGCCGGCCTCGAGCACGCCCGGTCCAACCACTGCGTCTTTCCCCGGAGCGGGTTCCGAACGCCGAGCCAGTACCGAACGTTCCTGCGCCTGACCGCCCACGAGTACCTCCACCTCTACAATGTCAAGCGGATCCACCCGAAGGCGTTCGACCCGTTCGACTACACCCGGGAGACGTACACCCGCCTCCTCTGGGCGATGGAGGGGACGACCGACTACCTCGCTTGGCTCGTCCTGATCCGCGCGGGCCTGACCTCCCCGGAACGGGCCCTCACGGACCTCGCGGAGAAGATCCGCCGGTACCGGGCGACCCCGGGACGGTTGCGCCAGAGCCTCGAAGATGCGAGCGTGGCGGCGTGGGTCGACTTCTACCACGGCGACGAGGAGACCCCCAACCGCTCGATCTCGTACTACCTGAAGG
>JAKIWH010000012.1:22209-33662 GCA_022750125.1 Thermoplasmata archaeon | reverse complement strand
CGCTCGTCACCGTGAGTCTGAGCCGACTCCCGGCGGCCCGACTCGGGGGCGAACTCGCGAACCTCGGCTCCTCGGTATCCTCCTCGGAGCTGGCGAGCGCCGCGAGCTCCTTGGCACTAGGCGGTGGCCCTGCCTCCGGCACCAGCTGGAGCTGCGCGACCTCGCCGAGTGGTGGTTCCTATTCTTGCAGCCCCCCCCGGCCCACTCTCCCCCCAGCCCCGAGCGGCTCGCACAGCGTGGCCAACACGCTGCCGGACTGGAGCCGTCAGGTGCTGTTCCCCCAGAGTCGCGATGCTGCGGCCATGACCTACGATGCCGCCGACAAGTACGTCGTCCTGTTCGGGGGAACGAACGGCTCCTTCCTCGGGGACACTTGGAGCTTCAACGGCCTATGGACGCACCTTACGCCGGCCACCTCACCTTCCAACCGCTCCGCGGCGGCCTTCGCCTACGACTACAGGGACGGCTACGCGCTGCTGTTCGGGGGTCTCGGTGGATCGGGCCGATTGGGGGACACTTGGAAGTTCCTCCACGGCGCCTGGACCCATCTCACCCCCGTGCTCTCGCCGCCGGCGCTCGACAACGTGAGCATGGTCTGGGATGCGAACGACTCCTACCTCCTCCTCTTTGGTGGCTCCCGATCGGCCTCGACGGTCTCGGGCCAGACCTGGAGCTTCGTCACGGGCGCGTGGACCCAGCAGTTGCCGCCCACGAGCCCCGCGGCACGGCAGAACGTCCAGCTCGGGTACGACAACACGAACGGATGGGTCGTGCTCTTCGGCGGCGAGACGAGCGGGGGCGGGCTCTTCTCGGACACCTGGAACTACACGAGGGGGCACTGGACCCAGCTGCACCCGGCAAAGAGCCCGACCCCGGTCTTCGGCGGGAGCTTCACGAACGACTCGGCGGACGGCTACCTCCTGCTGTTCGGTGGAAGAAACTCGGCCAACGTCAACCAGGGCTGGACCTGGAGCTTCGTCAACTCGACCTGGACCCAGCAGACTCCCGCGATCCACCCGAGCGCGCGGGCGTTCGCGGCCTCGGCCTTCCTCAAGACGTCGAACAAGGTGGTCCTGGTCGGTGGGGCCCGGGTCGCTTCCCTGAACGACACGTGGACCTACCATGCGAGTGTGTGGACGCACCTCTCCACCTCCGGCCCGTCGCCGCGGGGAGGGTTCCAGATGGCCTACGACGAAGCGGACGGGTACGTGCTGCTGTTCGGAGGCGGCTTCCTCCACGGGTTCACCACGCAGACGTTTGGGGACACCTGGAGCTACGCCCATGGACATTGGGTCCAGCTCAAACCGTCCGTCTCCCCCTTGGCCCGGCTCGGCGGCGCGATGACGTACGACCAGGCGGACGGGTACATCCTGATGTTCGGAGGCCAGACCACCGTGAAGGGCTCGTCCCAACTCCTGAACGACACCTGGACCTTCGTGGGCGGGAAGTGGACGCAAGCTACCACGATCATCGCGCCGAATGCCCGGGACCTACCGGGACTTGCGTACGACGCCGCCGACGGGTACGTCCTCATGTTCGGGGGTCTGGGGTACGGCGGCAACGCCACCGAAGAGGTGACGCTCAACGACAGCTGGGCGTTCTCCGCAGGGAGCTGGACCCTGCTTTCGTACGCCGGCTGCACCCACTGCGGGCCCGCGCCGTCGGGACGCGAGGGGCCGGCGATGGTCTACGATCCCTGGGACGGCTACGTCCTGCTGTTCGGGGGCCAGAACCTGTCAACACCGATATCGGGGACCTCCACCGAGGTCTCGGACACGTGGACGTACAGCGCCGGCGTGTGGACGAATATCACCCTCACGGCAGGAAGCCCGGCCGCCCGCGTTGCCCCCAGCGTGGCCTACGACGGACTCGACGGCTACGTCCTAATGTTCGGCGGAACTTCGTCGTCCGTGTCCCTCTCCGAGACCTGGAGTTTCGTGGGGGGAACCTGGACCCAGCTCTTCCCGCTTCACAGCCCAGGGGCCGACTACCTGGGAGGCGCGGCGTTCGATGCGACGGACCACACCGTGGTGTACGTGAACGGCATCTCCTTTGTGGGAGGAACCTGGCTCTACTAGCGGCCGCACACCTAGCCCCGCAGGGGGCGAAGACCCCCCGCCTCACCGGGACCGTTGCCCGGAGGGATCCCCCGCTCCGGTCGACCCCCGCCGGCGGCCGAGCGGGTCCGGGTGAGACGAGGTGCGCGCCCCCTCTCCGCACCGCTCGGACTGAGTGGTGCGAACACGGCGTAGAACCCTCAGGAGTCCCTCCTGGGACTTCGAGAAAGAGGGCTCCTCCGAGTCGTGGCCAGCACGGACGCGGCTCCAGAGTCTAGGTCTCCTTGGAACGAGCTCGGGCAAGCTATCAGGGGAGGAATCATCCCTTCTGGGCAAGGCTTCCGAACCGCGGAGGGGGTGCCCTTATGAGTTGGCTGTCACGGGATGGTTGGAGGCGCCTCCTGCTGCTCGCCGCAGCGGCGGCCGCTATCGTGGTGGTCCTGGCGATTGGCCTACCCCACCTCGCCCGCCAGCCCGGCCCGCCCGAGCCCAAGATTACCATCTTGGAGGTCAGCTGGCACTTCGAGTACCTTGGCGGGGCACCGATGGCGTTCGGGCCGGCAAACCAGAGCCTCTGTTCCGAGTGCCCTGTCCACCTCAACGCCGGAGCGACGTTCTCCGTCAGCTGCACACTGACGAACCACGACACGCTGAACCGAACGATCGAGGCGATCACGCTCGGGAACGGTCCCCAGTTTTACATCGTACACACTTCTCCCACTCTCCCGGCGACGGTGCTGCCCGGTCAGAATGTCAGCGTGACGCTGTCGCTGCGGGCCGGGGCGGGAACCACCTCCGGCGCGTACACGCTCGGCGCGACGGTCGAGACCCGATGAGTCGGCGGGCTTTCGGTAGCTCCGCGGTCGAGTAGGGGGTCGCTTCGGAGGGGCACGCGAGCTCCTTGCTGTCGTGCGATCGGGCGCTAGGTTCCGCATCCCTCCCTTGGGGCGCAGCGGGGTCGAACTCGTACAGCGATCCCCGCGACGGTATATCGGCGGTCGCCCTCCGCGTCCCGATGAAGGTCAAGGATCCCGTCTGCGGCATGCTGATCGAGGAGAGCACGGCTGCGGCCCATGGAGCCTACGGCGGTCAGACGGTGTTCTTCTGCTCGACGGCCTGCCAGAAATCCTACGAGAAGAGCCACCCCTCCCGCTCCTCGTAGGGTAGGCCCGAATCCGGGAACGGGTCCAGCCCGTCGCAAGGCGCCGCCATGGCGACCGACCCCATCTGCGGTATGTTCGTCGACGAACGATCCGCCGAGCTGCGACTCGTTCGTGAGAACCGGACCTACTTCTTCTGCTCGAGCCACTGCCTCGAGGAGTTCTCCCGACCCGAGCTAGAGCTCGCACGGCTCCGAACGAAACTCCTCGTCGCCTGGCCGCTCGCGGTGGCCGTCGCCGTCCTCACCTACATCGCACCGTTCCCGCTCTGGCCGTGGGTCGCGCTCCTGCTCGCGGGAGTGGTCCAATTCTACCCGGGGCTCCAGTTCTACCGAAGCTCCTGGGAAGCGATCCGCGGGCGGAACTGGAACATGGACCTCCTCATCGCGGTGGGAACGACGACCGCGTTCGTCTACAGCGCGCTCACCCTGCTCCCCGCTAGCCGGCTGCCCTCCGCGATCTACTTCGACGCCTCGGCGATCATCGTCACCCTCATCCTCACCGGCAACTACTTGGAACACCTGACCCGCGAGCGGGCGCGCGGCGCGCTCCGGAGGCTGGGCGAGCTCCTCCCGGCTCGGGCTAGCGTACTCCGCGACGGTGTGGAAGTCGAGCTCCCTCTCGACGCGCTTCGGGTGGGCGACCGGGTCCGGGTTCGTCCCGGCGGCCGCTTTCCCGTGGACGGGGCCGTCCTCGAGGGCCGGTCCAGCGTGAACGAAGCCGCGCTCACCGGCGAAAGCCTACCTGTCGTGAAGGCACCCGGCGCAGGGGTGCTCGCCGGGAGCGTGAACGCGGAAGGGCTCCTCCTCGTGGAGGCGACCCGGGTGGGGGGGGATACCGCCCTCGCCGAGATCGGCCGGCTCGTGACCGAGGCGGAGACGAGCCGCGTTCCCCTCCAGCAGCTCGCGGACCGTATCGCGGCGGGCTTCGTGCCGCTTGTTCTCGTCCTTGCGGTCGGTTCGGCCCTCCTCTGGGCGTTCCTCGGAGCGGGCCTCACCATCGCGCTCCTCGCCTTCGTCTCGGTCGTGATCATTGCCTGTCCCTGCGCGTTCGGGATCGCCACCCCGGCCGCCATCGTCGTCGGCACGGGACGGGCCGCGGAGGAGGGGATACTGTTCAAGGGACGGGACTCTCTCGAGGCAGCGAGCCGGGTCGACCTCGTCCTCTCCGACAAGACCGGCACGCTTACGCTCGGGACGCCCACCCTCTCGGAGGCGCTCCCGGCGGCCGGGGTGGCCGTCGAGGAGCTTCTCCGCCTCGCGGGCGCGCTCGAGGCAGGGTCCGAACACCCACTCGCGCGGGCTGTCCTTCGTGCCACCTCGGCCCGCGGACTGGTCCTCCCCTCCGCACGCGGAGTCAGGGCGGAGCCCGGGCGCGGGGTCCGGGGTGACGTCGCCGGACAAGAGGTGGCCGTTCTCAGCGAGGCCGCGGCGCGGGAGGACGGAGTTGACCTTCGCGAGTTCTTGCCGGCGCTCGCTCGGCTAAGCGCGAGCGGTCGGGCCTGCTCGGTCGTGCTTCGTGGGCGAACGCCGATCGGCATCCTCGGGCTAGAGGACGAGGTCGCTCCGGGCGCGCGCGACGCTGTCGAGGCGCTACGGGCGGACGGGATTCCCGTGGTGATGGTGACCGGTGACAACGAGGCGGCCGCGAAGGCCGTGGCTTCCGCGGTCGGCATCGCTGAAGTGCATGCGGGAATGACCCCCGGCGCGAAGCTCGCGCTGATCCGCCGCTTCCAGTCCGAGGGCAGATCGGTCGCTTTCGTGGGGGATGGGATCAACGACGCCCCAGCGCTCGCGGCGGCGA
This sequence comes from Thermoplasmata archaeon, assembly GCA_022750125.1. Classification (GTDB taxonomy): domain Archaea; phylum Thermoplasmatota; class Thermoplasmata; order Lutacidiplasmatales; family UBA184; genus JAKIVR01. Next base: position 28,642 of record JAKIWH010000012.1, on the reverse strand, counting down.
ACTTGGGGATCGCGATCGGTGCGGGAACCGAGGTTGCCCGCGAGGCGGGCGGTGTGATCCTGCTCCGGTCGGACTTCCGGGGAGTTGCCCTCGCGCTGCGCCTCGGCAAGCGCACCGTAAGCAAGGTCCGCGGAAACCTCAGCTGGGCGATCGGCTACAACGCCGTGCTGCTCCCGGTCGCGATGGGAGCGTTCGTCCCGCTCTTCGGAGTTCGCATCTTCGGGGTGCTACCAATTGTGGGCGCGCTTGCGATGGCCTTCTCGTCGACGACCGTTGTCCTAAACTCCCTCTCGCTTCGTCGGGTGAGCCTTACCGGCGCTTCCCGCGGACGGGCGGAAGGGCGTCCCCCAGCTCACACGAGGTAGGGGAGGATCCGCTTCGTTTCTCGCTCGTACGCCCGGTACTCGTCGCCGAGCCGCGCTTCAAGAAGCCGTTCCTCCACGCGGATCCGGTAACCGAACACGAGGGCCGAGACCCCGAGAAGGAGCAGGAGCCCTTCCCAGGACCCGCCCGCGATACCGATGCCGACGATGGTGAGCAGCACCCCAGTGTACGACGGGTGCCGCACGAGGCGGTAGGGGCCGGTCCGGACTACACGATGGTCTTCCAGGACGCGGACCGAGGTGCTGAAGTAACGGCCGAGCACGGCGATCGCCCACTGCCGCACCCCGATCCCGAGGAACGCGAGCCCCACTCCGAGGTAGACCGCATAGAGCGGGAAGGTTGCGAAGCCGAAACGCGCGAATTCGAACACCGCCGTGAGCGAGACGAGGATCCCGATCAGGATCACCGTCCGCGAGCCCTGGTCCGACCGAAACGCCTCGCGGGCGCTACCACGACGCAAAGCCGGGAGTGCGTACGCGCCGACGAGCTCGCTTGCAATCCAGGCGACGTAGGCGAGGTCGAAAAGCAGTGTGGGCGTCCCCCCGTAGTTTACCCCGGAAGCCACTCCGGGGCGACCGGGCCGCCACGGTAATCGGTTGCCCGGCCGGGGTGGGGGTACGACCTCGGGTTCTGCGGGACGCCCGAATAGCGGCCGCCCGAACTACGGGTTTGCGCTCTGCAGGCGCGGCTTCCCGGGTCCGCTACCGATATTTGGGTAGGCTCCGTTCGTAGCTCATGGTGTTTCTCGTCGACAAGGGGGGCGTCTTCGATGCCCCCGTGGAAGAGGTATGGGGCTACTTGGCCTCCGGCGAGGAGCACTCCCAGGCGCATCACCACGAGGCGGTTCGGAGGGTGCGGCACAGCCCGAGCTCCCTCACCTACTCGTGGGAGCAGCGGTTCGACGGCGAGCCCACCCGCTTCGCCATGCGCTCGACCGCCTACGCTCCGGTCGGAATTGCCTACGAGGTGCTCGAGGGCCCGTTCACCGGCTCCAGCTTCTTTCTGTACTACACCCCCAAAGGGGACCGGACGAGCGTGACGGTCGCCGGCGAGTTCCTCTCCCCCACGATTCCGCCCTCCCATCTTGCCGCCGCAGTGGAACGGTTCTTCGCGCTCGAGTTCGAGCAGGACGGCGCGGCGATCCGGAGTCGGCGTCACCGCAGCGCGTAGGCATCGCGCGGCTGTCCCGACGGAGCGAGTTGCCATCTTTCCCCCTGGGATGGCTACCTTCCCGTCGGACCCCGCTCGACAAATGTTCAAGTAACCGTGACCGCTAGTTCCCCCGCCGTGCCGTCGACCCCCGCTCGTACCGGAGTTCCCGCCCACCCGAGCGAGCCGTCGGCCAGCTCCGAGACGCAGCAGCTCGTCGACCGGATCACGAGCGAGCTCGACCTGCTCTCGCGGAACGTCGACATCCTGGAGCAGCTGAGCAGCAGCCCTCCCATGGGGATCATCCGCCTCGGGGAGGCGCTCCACCTTCCCATCCACAAGGTGCGTTACTCCCTCCACCTGCTCGAGCGGGAGGGCGTCATCCAGCCCTCCGCCGATGGCGCCGTCGTCACCGAGCGCGCGAAAGAGTTCTGGGAGTCGCTCGACCGCTCGCTCGAGCGGATGAACGACACGATACGCCACCTCAAGGAGCGTGCGGCCGAGTACAACCGCCGGTCGACGGGGCCGGGCCGGAAAGGCTATTAGCGGCCCCCCTGCATGGCGCGCCCGGTGCCGCCGTAGCTCAGTGGCAGAGCGATCGGCTGTTAACCGAAAGGTCAGCGGTTCAAAGGGGCTGGAGCCCGCTCCGGCCCGGAGATTCCGCTCGGCGGCGCCTCCCGGCCGAGGGGCCCGTAGCTTAGTGGTTAGAGCGACCGGCTCATAACCGGTCGGTCGGCGGTTCGAGTCCGCCCGGGCCCAATCCGGGATTCAAGGCGTTGCTCAGGGGGGCGTCCCTTCCTTCGCGAGCGCGAGTAGACGGCCGAATCTGCCGCGGGTGCCGCTCCCCTGCGTTCGCGTCCCTCTGGCACGTCAGTGAAGGAGCATTCTTCACTCGTCCCTCGGCACTCAGTTTTAGACTACTAAATGTGATGACAAGTCTATATTTAGTATTCTAAAAATATCATGGTTTAAGTAGCTCAGCGCCTTCTCTCTGACCATGAGCGTCACCCAGCCGACCTCCTTCGGACCCGAGCAGCTCTTGATCGGACAGCGCCTGCGCGACCTGCGGCCGAACACGGGGCTCGAGCACTACCTTCGGGACGAGTATCCCTCCGTCGCCCCGGACTGGGTACTGCGCCTGGGGATGTTCCGAAAGCGATCTCGCTCGACCAGCCGCGCGCGGCTGCGCTCGGTCTGGAACACCCTCTTCCGTCGGCGGACCCCCGCGCATGCGGCAATCGCCTAGCCAGCTCCTGAGCAAGGTCGGGGGACCTACGGTATCAGCGCCGCGCCACGCTCTTGCGTTGCACCTCTTCAGCGAGCGCCCCCGGCAGCCATCCCCGGGAGCCGCCGACGGTCCGTCGGGTAGGTTCGACCACGAGCGCGGTCCCTCGGACCGACGCTTGGAGCTCCTGGCCGTCGACCCATCCGAGCTCGCGAACACCCTTCGGCGGTACGCTCAGGACCCAGCGGTAGTAGGTCTTGCCCTCGTAGACCCGGTTAACTACCTTGTGCAGGCGCATGATGGCCGATAAAGGCGAGCGAGATATTTAGAGTACTAAGCCAATTCGGATTATATACCCCATTTCCTCCTAGGTCTCCCGATGCTTCCGAGCTACCCCGAGTCGACGATGCGGGCGCTGGCTCGCAACATCCTGACGAACACCTTGCGCATGAAGCGCGGCGAGAACCTCTTCATCGACACGTGGAGCGCCACGCTACCTTGGGCCCAATCGTTCGTGCTGGAGGCTCGTATCCTCGGGGCGCGACCGATGCTCATGCTCGAGGACGAGGAGACCTACTGGAAGAGCGTCAAGGAGGCGCCTGCGGCGCACGTCGCCCAGGTCGGAAGCCACGACTGGGCCGCACTCAAGGCGTCGCACGCGTACATGTACTTCTACGGTCCGCTCGACGCCGAGCGGATGGATTCGCTCCCCAACTCGGTCAAGAACCGTCTCTACGCCAACGACAACGAGTGGTTCCGCCTCGTCGAGAAGCTCGGCATTCGTGTGGCCCGCTGGGATCTAGGTCGCACCAGCGAGGCCGTGGCGCGACGGTATGGGATCACCCTCGCGCAGTGGCGGGAGGAGCTCGTGGAAGCCGGCAAGCTCGACCCGCGGCCGATGAAGAAAGACGGCGAACGGATCGCCGAGGCGATGCGACGTGGTCGCGAGCTACGCGTCACCCACCCGAACGGGACCGACCTCACGCTCCGGTTGGCTCGCCGGCCGGCGCGCGTGGACGACGGCGTGATCGACCCGGCCGACATACGATCAGGAAACATCTTTTCGGTGATCCCGAGCGGGGTCACCTCTACCTCGGTGGACGAGAGCTTCGCGGAGGGGACGATGGTTTCGAACATGGTCGGGGCGATGTTCGTGCACGGCGAGGAGATCATGCTCGCCGGTGCCGAGTGGACCTTCCGTCGGGGTCGCCTCGACAAATATGCCCACACGAGCGGCGGCGACGCCTTCCGTTCGGCCTTCTCGAAGCTCGGTCCAGGCAAGGACCGACCTGGTATCGTCGCGGTGGGTCTCAACCCAGCGATCCACTCGATCCCGTTGCTCTTCGACCAGGAGCGGGGGATCATCTCGGTCACCGTCGGCCGCAACTCCCACGTCGGGGGCCGGACGCGGACGCCCCACTTCACCGCCTACGCGTCGATACGAGGGGGAACCCTCGCCATCGACGGCCGCCCGTACGTCGAAGCCGGCGAACTCGTCTAGGGCCTCACCTCACGCCGGTCCGGCCGAGCCGGCCGTCCCGTCCGACGTAGACCGTATAAGGGGGGAGCTCGCGTCGAATCTCCTCGGAGCTACCGTAGGCACGGACATCTCAAATGGACCCGATCTCACTCGTGAACAATCTCTGGGTGCTGATCGCCGCCCTCCTCGTCTTCACGATGACGATCGCCGTGGGCTTTCTCGAGGTAGGGGAGCTCGGCGAGGGGCTCTGGTCGAGCCTCCTCAAGACGATGATCATCACCTCCTCCGGGCTGTTCTTCATGGCGCTCGTGGGGTTCGACACGGCGTTCGCCCCGACCGTCCTCCACGGGTTCATTGGGAACCCCACCTACAACGGGCTCTTCCTCGGAGGGCTCGATCCCTCCTCCTCGCTCGGTGTCTGGTGGTCGCAGAACCCCGCCCACGCGAACACGGGCCTCTACCTCGGCACCTACTTCCTGTTCGAGGTCGCCTTCGCGACGGTCACGCTCGCGCTCGTCGGCGTCGTGATGCTCCGGAAAGTGAAGCTCATGGCGTTCGCCCTCTTCACCATCCCGTACTTCGTTCTCATCTGGAATCTCCCGGCGGCCTGGATCTGGAACCCCCAAGGATGGCTCGCGACGATGGGCATGGTCGATTTCGCGGGAGGTCTCGTCGTCCACGGGGCGGCGGGCGCGGCGGGACTCGCCTTCCTCGTGCAGATATGGCGCGAGGAGCGGGCGCGGGGCCTCAAGGAGAGCCCCCAGGCTCAGATCAAGATCGTTCCGACGTGGCTCACGCTCGCCGCGCTCCTCCTCTGGGTGGGTTGGTTCGGATTCAATCCCGGCAGCGTCCTGCAGCTCAACGCGGAGGTCCCGGTCGTTGTGCTCACGACCTTCCTTGCGGCGGCCACGGCCATGCTCTCCACGCTGGGGTGTCAGTACCTGCTGACGCGCACCGACACCGGTCCTATCTGGGCCGTGAACGGGATCCTGATGGGCCTCATCGTCATCACGCCCCTCGCGGGGTTCGTGAGCCCGGCGAGCGCCGTCATCCTCGGCCTCCTCTGCGGTCCCCTCTTCATCGCGGCGGAGCGGTACGTCGCTCGCCTCAAGTGGCTCTCCGACCCCGTTGGGCTCGTGCCCGGCCACCTCGTGGGTGGCCTCTTCGGCGTGGGCATGATCGCGTTCTTCACCCAGACCCAGTTCGCGACCCTCTCGGGCGCACCCGCGAGCCTGCCGAACGGGCTCCTCTACGGTGGAGGGATGCCCGCGGTTCACCAGCTCGGGCTCGAGATGTTCGGCATCGTGGTGGTCATCGCGACGGTCTTCGTGCTCTCGTTCGTCTCCGTGTGGCTCATCGCGAAAGGGCTCCGCGGCATCACCCAAGGTGATACGCCCGCGGGATCGGCGTAGACCGCGTTTCTTCGCGGACTCGAATTAACTTACTAAAGGCGTAGTAGCTTCGTTGCGCCAGCTCGGAGCCACGCCCACGCGCGCGCCCCAACCACGGGGAAGATCGCGAGCCCCCACAGGAGCCAGACCCAGTAGTTGATGTGCGTGAAGAAATCGAACGTCGAGCCCTCGGAGCAGCGGGGACCCGAATGCAAGGCCACCGTGCACACCACGGAAACTGGACTAGGGTAGACGAACGGGAGTAACCATAGGACGCTCACGGCGAGGGTGAGGAGCAGATTCCTGAGATCCCTCCGCCAGAGGTAGTACCCCGCCACGAGGACGTTCGCGAACTGCTTCACGCCGAGCGAGAGCCACTCGGCGACCCGGGCCGGCACGCCCGACAGTCCGACAAAAGCGAGGGTGAGCAGAAGGAGCGCCGGAAAGTCGTTGTATCCGTTCGCGGCGAGCAGCGCCGGATACGGCCCTCCCAGGACGAGAAGCGCCCACGGGCGTCCACGGACGAGGTAGAGGAGGCCGATCCAGCAGAGCGTGGTCGTCGCGGTGTACGCCACCCAAGGTAGGGCGAGAAACGGCAGGAGAGGGAGGTAGACGAAGTACGAGTGGGAGGTGTAGGGGGCGCAGGCTACGAGGGCGGAGCTCGTCGGCCCCGAACACTGCGTGTAGGTGAACACGAGCTGGGTGGTGTACGGGTTCTTTCCCGAAAGTATGAGCCCCGCGTAGCGGGGCGTGGTGAACGGCTCGTCGGTCGATCCACCGAAGATTCCGGTCGCGAGGACGAGC
>JAKIWH010000012.1:0-22199 GCA_022750125.1 Thermoplasmata archaeon | reverse complement strand
AAAAGGAGGAGCCAGCGCAGGTTGCTCCATTCGGCGCCGCCGAGCCGCCGGGCGAGGTACGGGTAGGCGACCGCCCCCACACCGACGAGGAGGGAGGTCGCGACCAGGTACCGGTTCCCGGTCGCCCAGTCGAGCGGGGCGGAGAGGATGGCGGGAAGGAATCCGACGCCCACGAGGACGAGCGCGAGCTTGAGCCTCTCAGTTCGATCCAAGGGAGTGTGTGCCGTACCGGCATCGCCACGGCCAATCGCGGATAAGGGCTCGGAGAAACCCACCTCGGAACGCCCCAACGAACAGTGCCGGAATCTTCCCAACCCGAGAGGCCGACAGCAACGGTATAGCCTCGTCCGTTTGGACGCACGGAGAGCATGGTCGTCACCGTCGCCGTGCCGAAAGAGACCGCGCCGGGAGAGCGCCGCGTCGCGAGCGTCCCCGATGTCGTGGCGAAGCTAGCGAAGGCCGGTGTTAGCGTTCGTGTTCAGTCGGGTGCTGGCGAGCAGGCGTACCTCCCCGACGATTCCTACCGGAGCGCGGGCGCAACCGTGGTCGAGGGGGGCTCGGGGCTCTACGCCGGGGCGCAGGTCGTGCTCCGCGTGAACCCGCCGACAACGGAGGAAGCCCGGTCGATGGACCCCGGCACCATCGTGGTCGGGTTTCTAGGGCCCGGGAAGAACTTGCCAGCCGTCCGGGCGATGATGGAGCGAAAGCTGACAGCGTTCGCTCTCGAACTGGTCCCCCGCATCACCCGCGCGCAGGGGATGGACGGACTCTCCTCCCAGGCGTCGGTCGCCGGGTACGCCTCGGTGCTCCTCGCCGCGAGCGAGTCCCCCAAGTTCTTCCCGATGCTCACCACGGCGGCGGGAACCATTCGCCCTGCCCGGGTCCTCATCCTCGGAGCTGGGGTTGCGGGCTTGATGGCAATCGCGACCGCGCGACGGCTCGGGGCCACCGTCGAGGCGTACGACGTGCGGCGCGCGGCGGGGGAGCAAGTACGGAGCTTGGGGGCAAAGTTCCTCGAACTCTCCATCAACGCCGAGGGCGCGGGAGGGTACGCTCGCGAGCTCACGGCCGAGGAGAAAGCCCAGGAGAGCGGAATGGTCTCGAAGGCCGTCGCGGAGGCCGATGTCGTGATCACGACAGCCAACGTCCCGGGCCGCAAGGCTCCTCGTCTCGTGACCAAGGAGACCGTCGCCGCGATGCGGCCGGGCGCGGTCGTCGTGGACCTGGCGGCCGAAAGCGGCGGGAACTGCGAACTCACCCGGGCCGGGGAGACCGTCGTCGACCACGGCGTGAAGATTCTGGGTCCGCTCAACCTTCCGAGCCGCGTCCCCACCCATGCGAGCCAGATGTATGCGAAGAACCTGCAATCGTTCCTCGAGCTTCTCGTGACGCGGGAAGGAAACCTCGTCACGGACTACGCCGACGAGATCCTTGCTGCGAGCTGCCTAGTCCGGGACGGAGAGGTCAAGCACCCCGGGACCCGCGAAGCGTTGGAAGCGCGCGCATGATCAGCGAGCTCTGGACCGCCGTGTTCATCGCGATGCTCGCCGCGTTCACCGGCTACGAGGTGATCAGCCGGGTCCCCGTGATCCTGCACACCCCGCTCATGAGCGGGTCGAACTTCGTTCACGGGGTCGTCCTCGTCGGGGCCCTCGTGGCCCTCGGATTCGCCTCCAATTGGCCCGAGCGGGCGCTCGGCTTCGTCGCAGTGGTCCTCGCCGCGGCCAACGTCACCGGCGGGTACGTGGTGACGGAACGGATCCTCCAGATGTTCGACCGCTCCGGCAGGAAGCCGAAGGGGGGCTAGATGGTCGATGTCAACGACGCCATCGAGGCGGTCTACGTCGTTACCGCGGCGTTCTTCATCCTAGGGCTCCACCGGATGAGCCACCCCACGACCGCCCGCAGCGGAATCGTCTGGGCCGGCTGCGCGATGTTCGCGGCGGTCGCCATCACCTTCCTGACTCCGGAGCTGTTCGCGAACGGATTCACGAACCTGGGGCTCATGGGGCTCGGGATTGCCATCGGCGGCGGCCTCGGCTACCTCGCTGCGGTGCGGGTCGCGATGACCGACATGCCGCAGATGGTCGCGATCTACAACGGGATGGGCGGCGGCGCGGCGGCCGCCATTGCGGCCGTCGCCCTGATCTCGGGGGTCAACTCGGGGGAAGCGTCGCTCGCGGTCACGGGTGGTCTCATCGGAGCGGTCTCCTTTGCTGGGAGCCTCATCGCGTTCCTGAAGCTCCAGGGCTGGATGCGCCAGAAACCGATCACGTACCCCGGACAGCAGCCCACGAACCTGCTCGTTCTCGCGCTCGCCCTCGCCTTCGGCGTGCTCCTTCTCTGGCGACCGATCACGCTCCCGGTGCCGGGCGGAGCCTACCTGCCCGCGTTCTTCCTCCTCGCCCTCGGTTTCGGCCTGCTGATGACCCTCCCGATCGGGGGGGCCGACATGCCGGTCGTCATCTCGATGTACAACGCGCTCACGGGGCTCGCGGTGGGCCTCGACGGGTTCGCCCTGACGAATTACGCGATGGTCGTCGGAGGCGTGATCGTGGGCGCCGCGGGGACGCTACTTACTGTGGTGATGGCTCGCGCCATGAACCGTTCCATCTCGAACGTGCTGTTCGGGGCGTTCGGAGCGACGGAAGAGGCCGCGGGCACCGTACAAGGCTCGATGAAGGCCATCGACGCGGAGGACGCGGCCGTCCTTCTCGCCTACGCCAACAAAGTGGTTATCGCGCCCGGCTACGGAATGGCTGTCGCGCAGGCGCAGCACAAGGTGAAGGAGCTCATGGACCAGCTCGAGGCCAAGGGCGTCCAAGTGAAGTTCGCGATCCACCCGGTCGCAGGACGCATGCCCGGTCACATGAACGTCCTTCTCGCGGAGGCCGGGGTGCCGTACGACCACCTGAACGACCGCGACGAGATCAATCCCGAGTTCGGAAGCTCGGACGTCGTCGTGGTGATCGGGGCGAACGATGTCGTGAACCCGGCCGCGAGGCGCCAAGGGAGCCCGCTCTTCGGGATGCCGATCCTCGATGTGGATGCCGCGAAGAACGTCCTCGTCCTGAAGCGAGGCCAAGGGCGTGGCTTCGCAGGGGTCGAGAACGATCTGTTCTACAAGGAGAACACCCGCATGGTCTACGGCGACGCCCAGGAGACCGTCGGGAAGATCGTGCAGGCCCTGAAGAAGCTCTGAGCTTGGGGCGTCCATGAGGCCGGGGACCCACTCCTCCCCTCGCCCGGATGAAGCCGAGCTTGTCTCGGCTTCCTCTACCTCGATCCGAGCGACGCCGAATACGAGGATCCGGGTGGATCACTGCCCCGCATGTGGGTCGGCCGCGCGCGACACGGTCTGTTCTTCCCCCGATCCTCTGAACGTCGAAGCTCCGCCCTTCACGCTGGTTCGCTGCGAAGCTTGTGGCGTCGGGTCTGTCGCCGAGGTTCCTCCTCCGCGGGAGCTTCGCGCCTACTATCCGCTAGACTACGGGGCCTACACGGCCGGATCGAGCCTCTCGTCGAGAGTGCTCACGCGCATCATCGGCCTGTCGCAGCCCGGAGAGATCGGGTCCCCGCTGGGCCTCCCCCTCTTCCGCCCGCAACCAGGGGCACGGAACCTCCTCGACGTCGGAATTGGTGGAGGAGCTCTCGCCATGCAACTACATAGAAGGGGGTGGAGGGTTTTCGGGCTCGACTTCACGTCGTCGCTCACCGCTCCCGACGCGCGGGACGAGATTGGATTCGTTCTCGGCAACGCGGCCCGCACGCCATACCGCGACTCCGCGTTCGACGTACTGGTCGCGAGCCACGTGCTGGAGCACATGTACAATCCCCTCGCCGCGCTGAAGGAGTACGTTCGACTCCTCCGCCCCGGAGGAACGCTCGTGATCGGGGTTCCGAACTTTGACTCGTTCCCTTCGCGGGCGTTCGGTCGGGCCACCTACTCGTTTCTCGACATCCCCCGGCATCTTGTGTTCTTCAACCCTCCCGCCCTTCGACGGATCATCGAGGACGCCGGCTTGGGTGTGGCGGGGATGCGGACGGTCCCGTTCCCGGCCTTGCTCCCCACAGTGCTCCTGAAACTGGGCGTCCCCCCAACGCTGCTGGACCATGGTCCCCTGCGTGCTGTCGTGAGCAGCCTGTCGCTTCCTCTCGATGGGATCACGCAACGCGGGAGCCTAGGTTGCAACCTCGTCGCCGTGGCGACGAAACGATGACAATTCAGCGGCTGCGGAGCTCACCACGCATCTGTGGCGCTAGTGCTCGACAGGCTGCGGCAGCGGAGCGGCTTACTGTGGCGACTTTCCGAACGGCTGGGGGAAACGACCGGGCCAGAACGAGGCGAGCAACCCATGGAGCGCGAACCGAATGCTCTGGCGTCGGGACGTAGCTCCGCGTAGGTTCATCGCGACAAGATAGCCGGCGACCAGCAGTGCCTTCACGGTGCCGTACCGTCGGAAGACGCGGACACCGTTCCGGCAAACGAAGTAGAGCCGGGGCGGGTCGAGGTAGTGGAGGTTCGAGCCACTTCGCTGCGCTTCCCATCCCTCCTCATGATCGATGAAGGCGCGTCGGAGGATGTAGATGGGAAAGCCGAGCCGGCGGACCTGGTGGCAGAAGTCTACGTCCACGTAGTACAGGAACAGCTCCTCGTCGAATCGGAGTCGCTCGAAGACCCGTCGGTTGACGATGCTTCCACTGGTGATGACGCTCCGGGCGCTGGCTGGGCCAGCCGAGCGATTGTACGGTCGGATTCGGTTGAACCGGTGCTCTAGGTAGTTGAAGGCGATGATCCCCGCATCGCCAACGTGGGGAATCTGGTCCAGTTCCTCGGAGAGAAGCGCGAAGGCGTCTTCGGCAAGCACGGTATCCTGATCAAGCGTCAGGATCCAGCGCGTCGACGGTGTTCGGGAGCAGGTCGTAACCCCTTCGTTGAGGGCTCGGCCGATCCCAAAATTCGCGTCGAGCGGGAGGAGCCGAACTGGGGAGGGAGCCGCGGGTTGGGATTCGATGATTTTCCTAATATAGTCGACATTGGCACTCCCGTTGTCGACCACGACGTGAAGGTCTACCTTGCCTCGGAGCTGCCCGATCTGCGTTTCCAAGCGCCGGTCCTCGAGAGTTGGATTGTAGGTGACCGTGACGGCACACAGGCCCTCGAGGCGCATGACGGGAGCAAAGAAGATGAACCGTTTGAGGTCGACGCAGCCCGGGGCAAGTTTGCTCGCGGGGATTCCCTTTGAATGAACTGGAGCCGGGCCCCGTGTCGCTCGTGAAGAACCGGTCGGCCGCGTCTAGGCATCTGAGCGGGCCGGCTCCACCGAGTACGGCTGACCCGGCAGTTACTCCAGGCTCCGGCTCCGGACCGAGCGGCGGAGCGCAATTTGCCGAACGTGGTTGGACAAGCCCGGGCCCCGCGAGGTAGACGCGTGAAAGTCATCGCGTTCTACCTCCCGCAATTCCACGAGATTCCCGAGAACGACCGCTGGTGGGGCCAAGGGTTCACGGAGTGGACCAACACCCGGCGGTCGAAGCCCCTTTTCCCCGGGCACTACCAACCGCGCGAGCCTCTCGCCGACAACTACTACACGTTGCTCGACCCGCGCACCCAAGAATGGCAGGCGCAGCTCGCACGCGACTACGGGATCGATGCCTTCTGCTACTACCACTACTGGTTCAACGGCCAGCGGCTCCTCGAGCGACCGTTCGAGCGCATGCTCGAGTCAGGGAAGCCAGAGTTCCCCTTCTGCTTGAGTTGGGCCAACGAACCTTGGTCCCGAGCCTGGAACGGTAGGCGCCGTGACATCATCGCTCCCCAGTCGTACGGCGGTGAGGTGGATTGGAGTCGCCACTTCGAGTACCTCGCCCGTGCGTTCCGCGACCCCCGGTACCTCCGCGTAGGAGGCAAGCCTCTTTTCATCATCTATCGACCCTCGCATTTCCGACGATCCCAGGAGATGATCGAGTACTGGCGGAAGCTTGCGGCCCAGGAGGGCTTCGAAGGACTCTACCTGCTTCATGTGCTGAACACGTTTGAACGGCGACCGGTGAGCGGGTTCGACGGAGTCATCGAGCTAGAGCCGACCTACACCATCTCGCACGGCATGCCGATGGGATGGGTGGCGCGACGGTACGCCCTAGCGATGGCTCGCGTTCTCACCCAAGGATCCAGACGCTACCAGAGCAAGTTCATCGACCGCGTCGACTACGATCAGGTCTGGAGGCGCATCCTGGGGCGCGATCCGGGCCGGAACCGGATACGGACCTATCTCGGTGCCTTCCCCGACTGGGACAATTCGCCCCGCCGACAACGACGGGGGACCGTCTTTGAGCGGTCGAGTCCCACACGCTTCCGGACCTATCTCGCGTCCCAACTCGCGCGCAGTGAGTCCAACCGCGAGGATGACCTCCTGTTTGTCAACGCGTGGAACGAGTGGGCCGAAGGCGCGTATCTCGAACCCGACAAGAAGCACGGCTACGCCTACCTCGAAGCGCTTCGTCTGGCGCGGGGCCGCCCATCCGTAGATTCCACCCCTCAGGCGCCCGTCGCCGAACGATGAACGGAGCCACGCCGCCCGTGATCCCGGTCGAGGTAGCCCAAGCGGAGACGCCCGTAGTCTCGGCGCGATTCCTGCGCTGGTCCGAGCTTCTGTTCGCGCTTGAGAACCTCCCGTTCCTGTTCTTCTTCTACGACGCTTTCAATCTCAACGACTCGATCTATTCGACGAGCTTGCTCTACTTCGGACTAACCCCATACGACTGGACCCACGGGGCGACGATTCTCGTCGGGTACCCCCTACTGCCGTACAACCTCGGGATGCTAGGGGCCTACGGTGCCTCGACGTACAACCTGCTCGTCACGGCGCTCTTCCTCAAGCTGCTCGCGCTCGCGGCCACCTACCTCGCGGCTCGCCTATTGCTCCGAATCGCGCTCCGGGAACGTTGCCGGGAATGGAAGGCGATCTATCTCACGTTCCTGCTGAACCCGTTCCTCCTCCTCGTCAATGTCATCTGGATTGAGACGGACGTCTTCGTTATCCTTGCCCTGCTGGTCGCGTTCTATACCTACCACTATGGGTGGAATCGTACCGGTGATCTCCTCGCGCTAGCTTGCGGACTTGCGGCGCTCTTCTGGGCGGGGTTCAGCTATTTTTCGCCGCTCCTCTTCGTGCCTACCCTGGTCGTCTACGGGGCGACGCTCCGGAAGCGGCTCTCCTCGCTCGCGCTCGCGGCCGCAATGGGCGCGGTGTTCGCGATCCCGTTCCTCGTCTTTCAATTCAGTTCCTACACGATCCTGGGGGTCTCCGGGAAGGGATCGACCAACCCGTACTCTCTCCTCCAGCTCTTCGTCCCTCTCGGAGCCACGATACCGGCCATTCTCTCACGCGGGACCCTCGTCCTCGTTGGCCTCGCCTCCATTGTGCTGCCGTTCGTCCTTCAGCGGTGGCGCATCCACGTCTCGGCCTGTCTAGTGACCGTGTTCGCGTTCGCCCTGCTGGCGACTCCCTCCGCCGTGCAAGGGGACAACTTTGTCATTCTAACCGGGCTCATCCCGCTCGCCCTGCTGTTCACTCCCGGGATCAAGATCTCGGTCGCGAGAATCTTTGCCCTCGAGCTGTTCCTGCTGCCGCTCATGTGGATCGTCCAGATGTTCAACGGCCCCGGTCAGGTCACGGGGGTCTACTACTGGTCCTTCTTCGTCCTGCACCGAAACGTCGACCTCTTCCAGCCCCTGGGCGGGACGGTCGTCTGGCGACTCTGCATCGTCCTCGTTGGGATCCTCCTCGCCGGCACCGTGGCCTATCTGCTCTGCTGCCAGCGTACCGCGACCCGGGTCACGTCGGAGGCTCCGGGGATTGCAAGCGCGGGCGGTGGGGGAGTCGGGCTCCCGCTCACCCCTAGGACCCGTGCGTCCTCTAGAGGTCGGGTGCTGGGGGCGTGCCTCATCGCGATTCTGGTCGCCACCCCCGTAGTTGGTTGGGCCAGTACGCCGGCAGGGTTCTCCTTCGACAGCGAAGGAGGCTTTCCCGCGCAGCTATTCTTCGTGCACGATTACGACGCACCGTCCGACTATCTTCAGCCGGCGGCGAACACGTTCTCCCTCGACCCTGGAGCCGGTACCGTGGTCATCGGTTCCACCTCGCCTAGCCTGGGGTTCATTCGAACCTTTCAGCATCAGCAGTTCGATCTTCGGATGACGGTGCGTTTGCTCGACCCGAGTGGCCTGAGCGTAGGCTCCCCTGTGACGGTCGTCAACGCTTCGGGGATACTGGCCGGCTTCTCGAACGTGCGGAACCTGCCCTTGAACCTCAGCCCACTCGCCCCGGTCGCGAGCGGGGGGTTCACCCCGGTCGTGAATCCGAGCGGGCTCCTCACGAACGTTACGACCGCGTACGAGACCAACGGGAGCGGGGAGTTCGTGTACACACTCGCCCCGTCGACCATGCCCGGAACTTCCCTTGCGTTCGCGGGAGAATTGGGCCGGTACGCGAGTTCGCAGACCATTCTCTGGACCATCTCGAACCACGGCATCGTGGTCCTGGAGGCCTACCTGGTCGGTCAAGCGTTCTACTTGGGTGCGTTCACTCATGGCGCCTGGACGTACGTTTCGAGGGGGCTCGCGGTTGATCTTGGGAGCTGGTTCTACTCGGGACTGTCCGTCGACGCCGGCAGTAGCACGTTGAATGCCTGGATGAACGGCGTCACGCTGAGCCTGCCGGGAGTCTGGAACGCGACCGACGACACGACGCTCAATTACGGCAAGTTCTCTCCAAGCGCAGCGAACGATGGTAAGTTCGCCTTCATCGGAAACCTCACCGCAGTGTATGCCCAACCCACCGCGGACCTTCGATACGTGACCTCGGCCTTCACCGACCCGACCACGCTCGCGCCGCTCCAGAACCTGCTCCGAGGCTCCGTCGCCCAGATCAACTATACGGGTTCTCCCTCCTCGGCTTCCCTCGGCGTGAACGAGGTTGGGATCCGCTCAACCTCTACCGATCCCATACTGCAGTTCGGCAAGATCTCGGATAGCGGAGCCGCGGTTCAATTCCAGTTCGAGCGCGTCAAGATCTCCTCGGTTCCTCCCGCCGGCGGACTGTTCTGGTTCGTCCTGGAGTTCGCAATCTCGTTGCCCGCGATTCCGTTCGTCCTTCTCGCGACTCGCCGCCTGGCGCCTCCGACCGAGCGAGAGCTTGAGCCGCGGGAGGTTGGGGGAGCCGGAGGGAAGCTCCACCCCGAGCACCCGCGGGGCTGACCGCGCCCCGAACGGACGTCGTACGGATCCTGAGACTAGCTAGTGGGTGCCGTTACGAGGACCCCGAACGGGGTGGCGAAACGGCGACGCGCTCGACCCCGTTCCTTCGGGTAGGACCTTCGTGAGCCCAGGCTCCCGGGGCGTCGTCGTCGGGGGGGGGGCGCCTGTCTTTCGTTAGGCAGCGGCTCGTGGCGATTCTCGGCGGCGTGGATGCCGTTTCGGTACCAGGAATCCAAGCGCGTAGGAGAGGTCCGCGAGCCAGCCGACGCCCCCGATGGTGGCGAGCTCGCGTCCCCCTAGTTGGTAAGTCTGGCGTGCTCGAACGCCGCGGAGGGTGAGCTGCACCCATCGCGCGAGCGGCGGAACCCCCACCACGAGCAGGGCGAGCGGAGCCCGGGTCACGAGAAACAGCCCAAGACCGGCGAGGGCGAAGAGGATCCAGAGAACTCCGCTCACTCGATTCACAAAGCGCGGGTCGACCGAGGATCCCGGAGCATGTCGAAGGGCACCGAATCGGGTGGCCGAGAGGACTTGACGCATCTGTCTTCCGTAGGAGGCGTCCTTCTTCAGGTGGGTCCGCAACCCTCCGGCTGCGCCGAGCAGGATGGTGAATCTGAGGCTCGGGTCGTGCACCACTCGGTACCGACTCTGACGGAGCTTCCAAGCGAGTACCTGGTCCTCTCCCCCCTCTTCGAGTCGGGTGTCGAAGCCCCCGAGCTCGAGGAGAAGCTCCCGCCGAAACAGGTCGCACTTGTTCTCCGAGAACAGCGTCAATCGGTCCCCCGCTGGTTCCCCCCCCGAGGGGTCCGCCGTGTGGTTGCGGAGCACCCAGAACTCCCGCTCCAGGGGGTCCATCCTTTCCACGAGGTGAAGCGGCGAGCCGACCGCAGTGATGACCGACGGGTCGCGGAAATGGCTCGCCCCCCGAACGAGCCAGTCGTCCCCTAGGAGAGCGCAGTCTTGGTGGAGCACGAGAACGAGCTCGCCCTTCGCAGCTCGGAGGCCCTGGTTGAGCGTCGAGGCGAGCCCCGTGTTCGACTCGTTCTGGAGGAGGCGAACGGAGGGGATCGATCGCGCGATCTCCGTGAGGAGCGACCCGCTTCCGTCGGTGCTCCCGTCGTCGATGATGAGGATCTCAACTGGTGCCGGAAGTTGGGAAGCGACCGAGGCGACGGCGCCTCGAACGGAGCGCTCCCCGTTGTACACCGGCACGAGGACGGAGAGGGTCGTCGAAGCGACCGCCCGGCGCTGGTCCCCGCCTGGATTCGCAAGGGAACTCCCGTCCGCGGGCGGGGAGAGGAGGGAGCTCATGATCTGCCCGAACACCTGAGACGGCTCAGGCGGCCGAGCCGCTGTCGAAGCGTGCTTGGGAGGTGGGGAGCGGCCCGCCCGTGCCCTCGGCGAGGCTCAGCACAGTCGGGCGCGGTCGGACCGGTTCATTCCTGGCGCTGCGACCGGAGGCTATCGGGCCGGCCGAGTCGGCCGAACTCCCGTTCGGGAGAGGGAAGCGCGTACTCGGGTCCAGGAAACAGCCCGCGGCTCCCCGAGGGGACCCTCGCCTTGAGTCGCAGGAGTCCCGCGCCGTGCAGTAGGACGTCCGCGAGGAGCCGACCAAAGCTCGTGCGGGTCGCCTTCCGCTCGACCCACTCGACGGGAACCTCCTTGATGCCGAGCCCGTCCGCGTGGGCAAGAACGAGAATCTCGGTGTCCCAGAACCAGGAGTCTTCCGTCGTCTGGTCGAGGAGCTGGCGGACCGCTCGCGCGTTGAACGCTTTGAGTCCGCACTGATGGTCCCGGATCGACTCCGAGAAGGCGACGCGAACGAGCCAATTGTAGGCTCGCGATACGAGGAAGCGCAGCGGCGGGCGGTGGACGCGGCTGCCGCTCATGTACCGGGAACCGGTCACGACATCCCAACCGTTCGCCACTTCCCGGACGACGGTAGCTAGCGGCTCCGATCCGCTCGCAAGGTCGGCGTCCGTGAAGCAGTAAATGTCGGCCTCCTGCCGGGACCACAGCTCGCGCAGTGCCTTGCCCCGACCCAGGGCGTGAGGCCACTCCTGCACAATGATCTCCGGGAAGAGGGAGGGCAGTTCCTCGAGGAGGGCCTTGGTTCCGTCGGTCGACCCGTCTTCCGCGATCGCGAGCTGATAGCTAAATCCGGACGAATCGAACGCCTCTTTCAGCGCCCGGATGGTCGGGAGGAGGCGCGCCACCTCGTTCCGCACCGGAATCGTGACCAAGACACGAGGCGCGCTGGCACGGGCAGTCCCCCTGGCTCGCGGCGGCTCCTCGGGCACGGAAACGGTGGCCTCTGTCTGGACGCTGGTCCAGTGACCCAACGGGGTCGGCATGTCCGAAACCACCGACCCTGCCGACACAGCCTGAACTTCGCTCCGGAGCCGAGGGGGTGACGACCCCGGAACGGACACTGGCCACGCCCGTGTCATTCCGTCCGCCATTGAGCCCGGCTACGCAACAATGGACTTGACACCCCTCATATGACTTGTGGTTCACACGACTGAGGGCGGCGCACTCGTGGAGGCTCCTTCTCCGTCGATCGCTTCGGGCCCCTCGCGGGTGCCTCGAAACTCGGCAACTGCCGCTGGGTTCGATCTGCCGTGCCTCGCGGGCCGGAGGGTGCGTGCCCCCCGTACGGCGGTGCCGCGACCGGGCGGTCGTTCCGGAAGGCTTTTTCATCGGTTCTCGCCTCGCCGCTCAGTGACTCAGGGATCCCGAGTCCATTCCGAGCCGACCGGCGACGGTCTCCCGACGTACGTCCACCTCCGAGCCATCTCCGGCGGCTCTCCCTGATGGCCACTGGCGGCGCCCCGACCGACTCTACACCTCCACCCCGTGCCGAGGGAACGCGGCGACGGCTGCTCCAGGCACTACGCTCGGGCGTGCAGCGGTCCTTGCTGCTCGGTCCCCTCGAGCGACTGGCACGCAGTTCTCATCGCCGGTGGCTTTTGGTGGTTCTCCTCGTCGGGACGGGGCTTCGGCTCTTGCTCGCTCCGCTCACGAGCCAGTACGACCCCGCGATCTTCGGGGAGAGCTCCGCCACGATGGCGCTCGGCGGCGGACCGTACACCTATCTCATCGTCTACCCGACCGACTGGGTCCTCGTCCTCAATCTCATCGGAAGGACGGCCGCGCTCTTCCTGCCCGCGAACGCTCTGGTCGCGGCCCCGACGGCGGTCCTCACCCTCGGATTGACCCTCGGCGGGCTCGAGCCCACCTCCTATCCGGTACCTCTCGTCGCGCTTCTCGAGAAGGGCTTCGTCCTCCTCTTTGACCTCGCGATGGCGGGTCTCCTATACGCTATCGTGCAGGAGTGGACCGGGGACCGCCTCAAGGCGCGGCTGGTCTTCGCTGCCTGGTTCCTCAATCCGTTCGTCATCATCGAGAGCGGCGTCCACGGCGCGTTCGATGTGATTCCGACCTTCTTCGTGATCGCTTCGTTCTATCTCTGGTACCACGACCGCCCGCTCTCCGCCGGTGCGGCGTTCGGGCTCGGGGTGATGGTGAAGGTCTACCCGCTGCTCCTCCTCCCGTTGTTCGGGGCGGCGCTCCTCGCGCGCCGCGACCTCGCTCCGCTGCGGAGGGCGATGAGCGTCCTGTGGTTCGGGCTCGGCACGGCGGGGATCGTCGCGCTCTCGCTCTGGCCGCCCGGGATATTCCAACAGTACCTCCAGATCGTGGGGACCGGCCCCTCGGTGGGCGAGTCGCACGGAGGGTTCGGCCCGTGGTCCCTCTCCGCCTTCCCCGGGCTCGGGGGATGGAGACGCTGGCTGTTCCTGAACACCGCCCCGGTCGCGCTCATTTCGACCGTGATCGCGTTCGGTCTCGTGACCCTCTTCGCGGTCTACTACGCCCGGCGGGCACCGGCCGGGAGCTGGCACGCCCCCCTCACCTACGCGGCAATCGGTTCCGTGTTCGCGATCCTCCTCAGCTTCTCGGTCGCCCAGCCCCAGTATCTCCTGTGGATCTTGCCGTGGCTCCTCCTCGCTGCCATCGTGGAGCGGAGGTTTCGCACGGTCGCCGCTGCGGTCACGCTCGGCGGCTCCGCGTTCTACGTCATCGGACTCGCCGGTCCACTCTATCTTGTGCAGCCGACCGCGATCTTCACCCATTGGATCTCCTTCTCCCTCATCGACGCGGCCGTGCTGGGCTCCCCGACCTACGGGCCGTGGGTCGAACTGGTCACCACGGTGAGCGTCTTCCTGCTCCTTGTCTACGCGGCGCTCCAAGCCCTGCGGCGTCTGCGCAGACCCACCGCTGGGGGTGTCGTCGTTGCGGCTTGACCCGGTCCGGCTCGTACAGGCGGTGATCGTCCTCTTCGTGGTCGCGCTCCTTCTTTCGGAAGGGCTTCTGTACGCACCAGGAGCGCGCCCGAGGCTCACGGTCGACCAGAGTTTCCGCGCCCTGGGCGGTGGCCAGCTCGCGCTCTACACGAACGCCTCCGGGAGCTTCGCGGCGAACCTCGCGCAGTCGGTGTTCGCCCTGACGCAGCCTTCGCCACCGACGGAGGTCTACTACTACTACGACTCGAACTACCCGGTCTCCTACTCCTCCATCGCCGACTGGTACGGCCTCACGCAGCATCTCAGCGTCGTGGCCTCGGCCCGGGGCCTTCCGTTCAATCTCACGATAGTGGACGCCGCCGGACTTGCCGGCCTGCTCCGTCAGCCCCCCCGCGCGAACACCGTCCTCATGGGACCCTGGATCCGGCTCGGGGGAACCCTCGTGTGGGCGGGCGACACCTTGGGCAGGTACGAAGGAACCCCGATCGCGCCGGGCGCCTCGTTCGGAAAGCTCATCCCGGTGCCGAACGGCTCGGCCCGCTTCCTGCCCGGGATCCAGGTTGGCGGAACCGGGATCGTCTACTCGAACCGATCGGCGTTCTCCGATGCCGTCTACCTCGCCTACCCGTACGCGATCGCCGGCGGAGCGTTCCGGACGAGCGAGGTCCAGGCCGCAAACGGTCGCGTGCTCGGCTACCTCGACGGCTCCTGGACCAACTGGGCAGCGTTCCCGATCGGGGGCGGCACGATCGTCGACCTCGCGGCGCCGACGTACGACGTCGTGCGGCTCTCCTTCTCCCTCGTGAACCTGCTTGAGTCGGGAGCTTGGACTCCTTCGAGCACGCTCGTGGGCATCTCGGCGTTCAGCGTTACTGCGAACGCGCCGTACTCTTCGGTAGCGCTCCTCGCAGCCCCTGGGGCCGGCATGCACGTTTGCGCCTTTTCGGTCGAGGTCGACTACCTAGCCCCGTTCGCCTCGCGAAGTTGCGACTAGGGTAGCAGCTCCGGTCAAGCGACGAACTGCTTCGCCGCGCGGTAGATGTGCCCCGCTAGCCGCGGTGAGGCGACCGAGAGGCCCGCGAGCGGAACGACCGAAGGGTAGCTGCGCACCTCGAGCGTCGCCGAGAGCCGCAGGAGGTCGAGCAACAGCAGGGCACTTTGGCTGCGCCCTTGATGAGCTCCGCGAAGCTTGGCGATGACCTCTTCGAGCGCGATCGACCCTTGCACATACCGCACGACGGACGGGTCCTCCGACGTACGCGCCACGTCGAGCAGGACGGTGCGGACGGCGAGGTTGCGCTCCGAGAGCCGGCGGAGCCGCTCGAACTCGTCGGCGGAAGGTCGCGAGGCGCTCGACGCGCTCTCGCGGTGCAGCCTCAGCTCGGTGAGGGGGCGGTCGTCGAGGAGGAGAGAACCGGGGGAGCTTAGCGCAGCCACGAACAGGAACTGGTCGACGAGGAGGTCCGACTGCGCAAGCGCGGCGGCCCACGGTTCGAGCATGCGCCGGCGGACCGAGATCGAGCTGTTGTTGTACCCGGGAAAGAGTCCACGCAGGTACGAGAGCGTGCCCCGCGGGGTGCGGGGAGACACGAGCACCCGCCCGAGCCGGGCGGTCCGGACTACCGCGTCCCGACGGAAGTAGGGGGGGTCCAGCGCTCGGCCCGACTCGTCGATCGCAAGGAAGCTGTTGTGGTAGTAGGTGAGCGTCGGGTCGGCATCGAACCGATCCAGCACCTCGGCAAGCTTGGTCGGGGCGAACCGGTCGTCGTCTTCGAGGAACACCAGGACCTCGCCACGGGACGCCGCGAGCGCGGCCGCCGCCTTCCGTCCGAGCTCGGGGCCTTCCACTTCGAGGAACCGCGCCGACCTTCCCGCGAGGAGCCGAGATCGTTCGGGCTCCGGAAGCGTGCCCACCACGAGGGTTTCGAAGCTGCTGGACTCGAGCCGCTGGGCGGCGATCGAATCGAGCGCCTCCCCTAGCCACTGCCGGGCGCCGTGGACGAACAGTACCACGGTGAGCCGAGGAGAGGCCTCCCCCGCTCGAGCGACCGGCTCAATCACGTGGAATCAACCCCCTCTCGCCAGAGCGAGAGCCGTCGCAACCACCGGGAACGCGGGATCAGGGAGGGACCTGGTCGATCGCCCACTTTGTGGACTCCACCGGAGCCCACTTCCGCACCTGAGCGTCCGAGAGGAGAGACGTGCCGATGGC
Organism: Thermoplasmata archaeon; assembly: GCA_022750125.1. Taxonomy (GTDB): domain Archaea; phylum Thermoplasmatota; class Thermoplasmata; order Lutacidiplasmatales; family UBA184; genus JAKIVR01. Next base: position 6,424 of record JAKIWH010000012.1, on the reverse strand, counting down.
CAGCACCCGAACCACCGCCTCGATGCTGCCCAGGAGGAACATTCGGAAGGCCCGCCGGGGGTGCGCACGGTGATACGCGAGGAGCGCCGGCACCAGCGCCGTGAGCGTCCAGGTACTGGAGCGCATTCGGGTCCTTCGCCAAAGGCCGAACACTTGGCGGTTCACTCGGTACCGTTGCTGCAGCAGCTCTTGGAGGGTCTGCGGGACTCGGTTGTAGACCACCGCGTTCCGGGCGTACGCGCTCGGTCCGCCGTGCGAACTGCTGGCGATCCCGACAAAGGTGTCGTCGTCCTCGACATCGTTGGGAACACTGAGTTCGGAACGCCGGAATGCGAAGGCCTCACCGGCTTTCGGTTCGATCGTCGACACGTAGTCGTGGACCTCCCAAAGGGTCCGCGCGAGCGCGTCGCTGATCGTCCCCGGGGCCGGGGCAGGTACTAGGTGGGAGCAGACCAGCGGGATCGATGGGTCCCGGAACGGTCGGAACAGCTCCTCCAGTGCGCCTCGAGCCGGAACGGTATCTGCGTTCTCGACGAGGATCACTGCCCCTCGGGCCGCGCGGAGACCCTCGGCGAGCGCGGCAGCCTTTCCGAGCCGCTCCGCCTGAACGATCAGCTGGACACGCGTGTCGAGGCGTCGGAAGCCGGAGACGATCTCCACGGTACGGTCGGTGCAGCCGCTCGCTACGCAGATAACCTGAACCAGCTCGAACGAAGGCCCCTCACTCGAGAGCAACGCCTCGAGGAGCCGGGGGAGGTTCCGCTCCTCGTTGAACGCGCAGATCACGGCCGAGACCGACGGTGGCCGGTAGGTGGACACCGAGGGCACATCGTCCAACCGATGCAACGCACCGGACCGAGCCGAGGGAGTGGGCGCGACCTTGTTCATCGGGCCTCCCGGCACAGCGGAGGGTGGAGCGGGCACGGGAGAACTCACGGCTGGCATGGGACGTTGACTCAGGGCTAAAGGAGCTACTAAACGGTGCTGGTACAGTGGGGAAACGGTCGGCGTAGCGAACGTTTCGGCGCCAGCCCAATTGGGATGGGTTAGCGTCGAGGGCCGACCTCGAAAATCGGTCGAGAATCGGCGAAGGGGCTGGTCTCGAGGGTCGCTCCTAAAAAAGGAACGGCAGAAATGGTTGGCCGAGGCTCAGCAGCAGCCGCCGCCGCCGGATCCGCAACCGCAGCCGCCGCCACCCGTGCGCGGGGTCTCCGCGAGGAGGGGGGCCACGATCTTGAAGCCGGATTCGTCGAGGCCCTGGACGAAGTCGATCGTCGCTCCTTCCAGTGCCTGGGCCGTGCCCGAGTCGACAACGACGTTGAACCCGTCCACGGGGATCACTTCGTCCCCGTTGCGCGGACGGTCGAACGCCATGCTGAAGCTCGTGCCGCCCCCACCGCCGCCGCCTTCACCGCAGCCGCACGCGCCCCCTCCGCAGCCGCCGCCGGCGCTTCCGCCGCCGGACGACTGGAGGTAGACGCGCACCGCGGTGCCGGGCTTCTGGGACCGGATGAGCTGCTCGACCTGGGATTTGGCTTCCTTTGTGACTTCTAATTTGACCGACATGCTTGGGGCCCTCCTCGCGTTCCCCACTCCACGACCGGCCCGCCGCTATTTAATGGCGCAGTGACGGCGGCGCCTACGCCGAGAAGGACTTGCCGCAGGAGCAGGTCTCCTTCGCGTTCGGGTTCATGATCTTGAACCCCGACGCGTCGAGACCCATCAGGTAGTCTACCTTGACCCCGTCAAGAAGCGGGGCGCTCGCGTGGTCCACCACGACGGTGATGCCTCCACCCGAGTAGGCGACCTCGTCCCCCGATTCCTGCTTGTCGAAGGTCATGCCGTAGCTCAAGCCCGAGCAGCCGCCGCCCTGGACGAAGAGCCGGAGCGCCGTCCCGGACTTCCCCTGCCGGTCCATGATCTTGAGCACCTGCTCGACCGCGGGAGGCGTAACGTCGACGTGGACCATGGTAGTCACCACCCTTACACCGGGCCCGAAGCGAATAACCCTTCCGTGGCGCTCGCAACACCGCCCCTTTTCTCCTCGGCCCCCCGTGGGACGCTGATGTGCCGCCTCTTGGGGCTCCTCGGGGGCCGGCAGGCGACCCCGACCCCCTGGCTTCTTGATTCCCCCTCCTCCCTCCTCGTCCAGTCGAACGCGAGGTCCGACCAGCTGCAGTCGGACGGTTGGGGTATAGGGTGGTACGACCGCACCCGGAGCCCGCGGGTCGAGAAGGGCGTGCACGGGGCGTACGAGCCTGGGGAGCTCGAACGGTTCCGGTCCGCCTCGCGCCGCGCCCGCGGCCCGCTCGTCGTGGCCCACCTCCGTCGCGCGAGCAATCCGATGGGGCTCCCCCACACCCGGCTCATCGCCCTCGAGAACGTCCAGCCGTTCGTCCACGGGAGCTACCTGTTCGCGCACAACGGCGAGATCTCCCTCCCTCGCGAGACCCGCCGGCGCCTCGGCAAGTTCGACTCCAAGGTGAAGGGCGTGAACGACAGCGAGGTGCTGTTCTGGCTGTTCGCGAAGCACGTGGAGGAGGCGGGCGACCCGCTCACCGCCTTCGGCCAGACACGCGACGACTTGAAGGCGGTCTGGGCGGAAGCGGAACCGAAGCCAGCTCGGCCGTTCTCGGGGCTCAACATCCTGTTCGCCCGGGGACCGAACGAGCTGTGGGCGTTCTGCAGCTCCCTCGGCGAGCACGGCGGGAGCCTCACCAACCCGGACCGGCCGTACTACGAGATGGGCTACCGAACCGACACCCGGGAGCTCCTCGTGGGGAGCGAGCCGTTCGACCCTTCGCAGACCGACTGGAAATCGCTCAAGAACGGGCACTACCTGGTCGGGCGGGCCGACCACGGGCTCGTCGGCGTCGAGACGGGCGCGCTCCCCTAGCGCGACCCTCGGGCGCCCTCGCCCCGAACCCTACTTAACCAGCGGCGCTTGGCTTGGCCGTGGCAACGGTCGACCTAGATGGGATGCTGCGGGAGTATGTTCCCCGCCGGCACCTCACGAGCTCGGCTCCGACCCTGGGCGCCCTCCTCGAGGAGCTCGAGGAGGAGTTCCCGCGCTTGCGCGGGAAGCTCCGGGACGAGACCGGCTCGCTCCGTCCGTTCGTCCGCCTCTTCCAGAACGGGGAGGCGGTGGACCGGGCGAACTGGCCCGAGGTGCGCCTCGGGGAGCGGGACAAGGTGGACGTGCTGCACTCGATCCAAGGGGGATAGAAGCAGATGGCAGGCAAGGCCGTGCGGATTTACCTCGGCACGCGGAAAGGGACGTACGTCGCGGAAGGGGACGAAAAGCGCCGGAAGTGGAAGGTGCGCGGACCGTACCACGAGGGAATGGACGTCTACCACGTCCAACCCGACCCGCGCCACGACGGCACCGTCTACGCGGGCGTCAACTCACCATGGTGGGGACCCGCCCTTTACCGAAGCCGTGACCACGGCAAGAAGTGGACCGAGATCGCTCCTCCCCAGATGCCGGTGCGCGCAAAGCGCCCCCCGCCGAGCCCGGACCAGGACCCGCGGACCACGGTCCGGCCTATCGTCAACATTTGGCACATCGAGCCCGGGCCGGCGCGCGAGCCATCGACCGTCTACGTCGGCGTTGACCCCGCGAGCCTCTACCGGAGCACCGACTCGGGGAGCAGCTGGGAACCGCTCGACGGGCTCAACAAGCACGAGACCCGGGAGAAGTGGAACCCCGGCGCGGGCGGCCTCTGCCTCCACTCGATCCTGGTCGACGCTAGGGTGCCGGGCCGCATGTACGCGGGCATCTCCGCGGCCGGCACGTTCCGCTCCGACGACGACGGGGAGCACTGGCGCCCGATGAACCAGGGCGTGCAGGTGAGCTTCCAGCCCGAGAAGAACCCCCCCTTTGGCCAGTGCGTCCACAAGATCGCCCTCGACGCGGCGGACCCGTCCACCATCTACCGCCAGGACCATGACGGGATCCACGTCACCCACGACGCGATGGAGCACTGGACGCGGGTGGGGAAGCCGCTCACGAGCGATTTCGGGTTCGTGGTCACCTCTCCCGCGACCCGTCCGGGCACGGCGTACTTCGCTCCCCTCAGCGGGGAGTCCCGGATCATGAAGGACGGCCAGTTCCAAGTGTACCGGTGGAGCGAGAAGACCCGCAAGTTCGCGACCACCGTTCCCTCCTCGAAGTGGGCAGGTTCCTTCGGCACGCATCGCGAGGGAATGGCGTCGGACACGCTCGACCCGCCCGGGATCTACCTGGGCAGCACCACGGGCGACCTGTTCGTCTCCGCGGACGACGCGAAGAACTGGGAGCTCGTGCCGTTCCGGTTCCCATCGATCCACTCGGTCGAGGTGTCGGTCGCCCCCGGCCGCACGTAGGGCGCGGGGCCCCGAGTGCCGTACGAGCCCGCGCAGCGGCTCCTCTCGGGCCCCGATGTGGGCGGCGGCTTCCTGCTCCAGCTGAGCGAGGAGCGTCCGCCGCTCCCAGCGGGCTACACCTACCACCTCCAGGAGGGCGGAACCGACGCCGCGGCCGCCCCCGCCGCCTCGCTCGAGCCGCTCGGGTTCGCGCACCCTCCCGCTGCGTGCATGTTTGGGGGGCCGCGCTGCTGGGAGCGATCGTTCGCAGCACCGGGGGAGAGTGCGAGCGCGGTCCGGAACAGCTACAACCGGTTCCGATTCATTCTGGGTCCGCTCCTCGAGCAGCGGGCGGGCCGGCGTCCGGTCCCGATGGAGCAGGGGCTTACCGAACTCCTCGACCGGCTCCTCGAACCGCTCCGCCTCACCTCGGTGCCCTGGGAGATCGGTGGCTCCACCGGTGCGTGGATCCGCGGGGTGCCGATCGCCCCCAAACACATTGACGTCGGGACCACCGCGGACGGCGCTCGTGTCATCGGTCAACTGCTCGAGGATGCACGGACCGAACCGGTGCACGAGCGCGTCGAGCCAGACGGCCGTCGACAGCTGTGGGGATCCGCGTTCCTCGGCACCTTGGTGGAGGGCGTGCGCGTCGAGTGGGGGGGCGCCACCCGGGACGTTGAGGAAGGGGCCGCCGAAGGGGAGTGGCACGGGCGCGGGCTCTGGACTCGGGTCGAGCGCGTGGAGTGGCACGGCCGCAGGGTGCCTCTCGCGCCCCTTGAGTTCGAGCTCGTGCGGCTCCTCGAGCGAGGCCGGAACCCCGAGGCGGAGGCCGTGCTCAAGGCTGCCGAGGGCTCCCTCCACGTCTCCACTCTCAAGACTGCCCTCGATGGGTCGAGGCTCTCCCCGGCGCAGCGGGCCGAGCTCGGGAAGCGGCTCCTGCCCGCGCTCCACGCCGGTGGAAAGCTACCTTCATAGCCTACGCGCGCCGGGGCGCAGTCGATGAGCGCACTTTCGGTCGAGCTCGCGCCTTCCGAACACCTCTCGCCGCACGACCTCGTCACCTACTTCCGGTGCCCGTTCGAGATGGAGGTGGAGCATCTTCGCCGTCTTTCCCCCGGGACCACACCCTCCCCACGGACCCCGGCGGAGGTCGTCCCGCTCCGGTACTCCCCGCTCGCTCCCCCGCCCGGCGTTCATGCTCCCGTCATCGACGGCCGGCTCGATGTTTTCTCCCACGACTCGCTCGTCTACGAGGACACCGAGGAAGAAGGGCTTCCGATCCTGTTCCCGCCCGAGCAGGTACGCCCGGATCCCCGACTGCACGCGCACGGGCTCACGCTCTTGGACCGTGAGCTCGGGTTGAGCGGACGGCCCGACTTTGTGATACGGCGTTCGAACGGGGCGTTCGTCCCCATCGAGTACAAGGCCACGCACCCGTTCCACGGACTCCACGAGACGCACGGGCGGGCGTTCGACGTGATCCAACTCTTCGCAGAGTGCCGGCTCCTTGAGGCGTCGACCGGTATCCGGCCCACGACCGGCATCCTTCTCTACGGCGACCAGGCCGGGGACGGGGCCCACGAGGGATGGGTGGAGCTCCCCTACGGAGACGCCGGCGACGCTTGGGTGCGCCGGGCGCTCCGCCAGGTGCGGGACGACCCCGTCCGCGCCCCGGTCCCGGCCGAACGGAACTGCGCCCGGTGCGCGGTCCACCGCGACGGTCTGTGCCGGTTCGCCGAAGGGCGCTACCTCGGCCCATAGCCCCCTTTTCTCTCGGCCCGGGCTGCCGGCTCCTCCCGGCGACGCCCGGGGTACGAGCCGTTAAATATCGACTTTCTCCTCGGGAGGGTTCGCGCGCTCCACAGCCTGGGGCACGCGGTTCATGCACTCGCAGAGGCCGGGGCCTCTTCGGGGAAGGGCGAGGGTCTCCCGCGGGCGCGGGGGATCGATGACGCCGATCACACGCGTTCTGGACGCTTGTCAAACGCCATCAGAGTAGCTGACTCCTGTCAGTTGAGGAATGGCTGGGCTCGGGCGCCGACGAAGGTCGTGCCAAGCTGCGATAAGCGGTGGGTAG
>JAKIWH010000011.1:29945-33687 GCA_022750125.1 Thermoplasmata archaeon | reverse complement strand
GGAACTGGAACAGCCTGCTCGGCTACCTGGAGCTCGGTTACCCCGTGACGATGGGCCTCGGCTGGAACGACCTCCACGCCGTCGTGGCCTTCGGCGAGCAGACGCTTTCGAACGGCACCTTCGAGCTCGACATCTCCGACCCCAACGTCCCGCTCCAGACGACCCACGGCTTCTACGACCCGAACGCGAACCACTTCACCTACGGGGCCGCGGGCCTCCACTGGAACGGCTTCGACGTGACCGGGACGGCGATCCCCGAGACGCTCCAACCCTCGTGGTACTATCCGTTCGGGGACCCCTGGAACATCTGGGGGGACGACTACTTCACGAGCGGGAGCGGCGGCTTCACCTTCATCGCCGCGGTCGTGCCGGTCACCGTCGCGGCCGGCACGGGCACCGATTCCTTCACCGCCCCGGGGAACTCCCAGAGCTTCGTGAACAACATCCCCGGGAGCTCGGGCGTGGAGGAGGGGAGCGTGCAAATCTACGCGATTCCCCAAGCCTCCGTCGGACCGGGGCTCGTCATCACCGACCCGAGCATCGGGAGTTCAGTGTTCCAGGTCCTAACCACGAGCAACAGCACCGGGAGCCTGGTCCTGAACGGCTTCAGCGTCCAGGTCGACTCGGCGGGGCCCCACACCTTCTCGATTCGGCCCACCGCTTCTGGGTTCGGGCTCGACGTCGGCAACGTGAGCAACGACACCGCCTGGGCGAACCTCTCGTTCTACCATCTCACCAACCAGGGGCACGCGGAGCTCAACGCCTCGCTCCTCGATTTCTCGAACGGCACGCTCGCCAACTTTACCGTGAACGACTGGAGCGCGCTCTCCTCAACGACCACGCCGTCGGTCACCGTAACCGTCACCGGCCCGGCTGGAGGCTCAGGCCGCGTGTACCACCTCGTGAATGGTCAGACGGGACTCATTCCGAGTGTAACCCCTCCGATAGGACACACACCCGGCGGGGGCGGTAACTCCACGTCCGTGCCCTTCTACCGCAGCATGAATTTCTGGACAGGAGTGGGCACTGGAGCGCTGGCCCTCGCGGTGGTCGCGATCGCCGCCCTCACGGTGGGGAGGCGACGGGTTGGGCCGGGATCGCGGACCGCTCCGGCGAACCCACCCGCGTCTCCACCGCCACCAACGTAGCGGCTCTCGCGTGATATCGGAACTAGCACCGTCCCAGACGGGCTAGTCACCGCTCGTCAGACGCTCGGGGCTCGGCCCGCGGACGGTTCACTATCCCCGAGGCGACCTGCAGGTGGCGTGACCACCCCCAGGGTGCGGCCGTTGACCCGGACCGAAGTGCCGAAGCCGTGGAGGAGGAGGGGGCGCCGCTAAGAGTATATCGGAAAGTCGCGACGCGGTTAAGTTCGGGCTGCGAAGCTTTGACCCTTCGACCGAACCCAGTCCTCACAGCTACAGCGAGACTAAAGACCCACTTGAGAGTCCGGGCCGGCAGTGTCGTCTCCAGCACGGTTTCAGTCGGAACGGGACTTTGTCGCCCGTTACCTTCTACCAACGTTCGAAGGGGCTGCGAAGGCAATTGGCGCTCATGGGGATTTGGATTTCGCAGTGGAACCGCGCGCCGAGGGAGGTCCCCCGGACCTGACTATTCGGCGAGGCGGAAGGGGAGTCCTCGTAGTAGAGGCCAAATTCAAGAAGAAGGTTGGGCGAGTCGAGAGAGATATCGAGCCGAGAGACCCGGAGGTGGTGGAGCAAGCGATCCGCTACGCAGTTCGCGATGGCTTTCCGTTCTATGCGACCTGTAACGTGCGTCGGCTTATCCTCTTTCAACTCCGCCCGGGAATCAAAGCCTACGAGTCTGAGTTGCTTTCTGCCGATTACTCGCTAGACAAGACCTGGGCAAAGGAAGTACTCCTCTTAGTCCTTGGAAGAAAGGCGGCTTCACTCAAGCCGGCCGACGCCGCACTGGTTGATACTTTCCACGAAGCGTTCGCAGACCTGGCCCCAGAATTGTTCCTGTCGCTTCGCGTCCGACTTCGGGAACCGAAGTTCTCAGACCGGATGAATGTGTGGCTCGCGAGCCAAGGGCTCGACACCTCAGAAGACACCTATCGTCGGATTGCTGAGCAGACCACGTATCTTCAGATGAACAAGATTCTGTTCTACAAAGTTCTCCGGGTGATCTACCCGGACCGACTAGGAGTTCTCGAAATCCGGGAAGACGAGGATGTTTCCGAGAAGCTGACTAGCTTCTACTCAGCAGTGAAAGGGATTGACTACGACCCCATTTATCAAGAGGACATCCTCGCCGAAGTTCCGCTAACCGCCAAGGCTGAAATTAGAATTCGCACGCTTATCGACACTCTCAAAGAGTTCGATTTCGCCAGTGTTGAGAGCGACTTCATTGGGCGACTCTACGAAAATCTGATCGACCCCAAGGAACGCAAGCGACTGGGCCAGTTCTACACACCTCCGGCTGTTGCAGAATTGATTACGACCTTGACGGTGCAGAAGGCGTCGGCAATTGTGATGGACCCACCGTGCGGCTCCGGGGGGTTCCTTGTAAAGGCGTACATTCGGCTACGGGAACTCAAAGGGCGAACCCGCAATGATTCCGACCTCCATCGACAGCTCTTGACTCAGATCTTCGGAATCGACATCAATCAGTTCCCAGCTCATCTCTCCGTCGTGAACCTCGCGATACAGATGCCAAAGGCGCACATCGAACAGGTTCAGGTTGTCGTAAAGGACTTCTTTGATACACGGCCGGGGGTCGCTACGCTCGCGGGATTTGATAGTGTGTCCACTGACGGCAAGTCTGCGGTGGTCCGCCTCCCACCCCGCGTAGATGCCATCATTGGAAATCCACCGTACATCCGTCAAGAGTTCCTCGGCGAGTCTGAAAAGGAGAAGGTTTCGAGATGCATCACTGCGGACTTCGGCGGCCGAATCGCAATCGGCTCGAATTCATCGCCCTTGGTGGAACTAGCATTTAACAAGCAAAGCGACGTGTTCGTCTACTTCTTCCTACACGCGTTCGCGTATCTCAAAAGTGGGGGGAGACTCGGCTTCATTACATCGAACAAGTGGCTGGAGGTTGGTTATGGAGAGGAACTTCAAGCCTTCCTTCTTGGGAGTGCAAAAATAGTCTGCGTAATGGAATTTGACAGGGCTGTGTTCCCAGATCTTGAAGTCGACACTTCGATCACAGTTGTGGAAAAGGAAACTGACGATAGCCTACGGGCGAGGAACCCAGTCCGATTCCTTCGAGTGAAGGAGGCGATACCAGCGACAGAGATTCTCGCCCTGATTCAGACCGGATTCGAGGACGTGGACTCCGAGAGACTTCATTTTCAGACCGTCACTCAAGCAAGCCTAAAGGTTGGCAAGTGGAATGCCTACTTGAGTGCACCGCCGATCTTCTGGACCATCAAGAAGAAGTCGCGGACTCGACCCCTTTCCGAAGTCGTCGATGAGGTACGCTACGGGCTCAAGACGGGATGTGACCCGTACTTTATCCTATCAAAAGAGAGAGCAAAGGAACTTGGAATCGAGAAGCGCTTCCTCTCGCCCTGCGTGCCTGCTGCGGAGACGTTGGCGGGACTTACAGTGCGGCCCGGGCATGTCACGGATTGTTTCTTCATCGTTAGGGAACCCATCGAAGATCTCGCCGGTACGGAGGCTGAACGATACATTCGGTACGGAGAGCGTTTGGTGGTGGAACCAGCCAAGCGACGTAAGATCAGAATGAAACTTACAGAGATTCCTACTGTGCA
>JAKIWH010000011.1:25759-29935 GCA_022750125.1 Thermoplasmata archaeon | reverse complement strand
CATCTTCCCGATGTGGTTTCGATACCACTTTCGCGCTCTGCTGAACGAGGCAGACGCTTATGCAACGGACTACTGGTACTACATCATAAAGAAAGAACACCCCAAAGCACTCGCTGCATACCTGAATTCAAGGGTGGCCCGGCTCTGTTTGGAAGTAATCGGTCGTCAATACAGCGGAATGCTCCACCTCAAGCTCTATGAGTTGAAAGACCTCCCTTCACTAGACCCTTCGGCGATTGATAGCGCAACCGCCCAACGGCTTGAGGACTTGTTCGATGGCCTGCAGACCGTCATGGAGAACGCGGGACTCGCGGGTTCAGATTCCGCGGGCGTGGTCAAGGCTAGGGATGAGATGGACGCAGCAGTTGCGGATGCAATTCAACTTTCACCTGCCGATCTGAGATCAGTCAAGCGGGCACTACTCGAGCTTCAACAAGCCCGCGCCAGCCGAAAGAGATAGTTCCAGTCGAGCCGCTCGGAGTTGCACGAGCCTTGCTGGGAAAGCCCCGGGCCCCTGGTGAATGCCTCCACGACGCCTGAAACGCTGACTCCAGGGAGTCGACAGAGCCGAGGTTACCCTGTGAACGCTCGCTCTCGCTGAATCTTTAGGTCGCACTCGCGGCAGATCAGCCGAGTGTTCGCGTTTGTGTAGCCGTCCATTGCGTTGAGGCGGTCGAGCACCGACCCGAGTGCGGCGGGTGGCAGAGATTCCTCACAGAGAGCGCATCTCCCGTCCTGTGCAATCAGCTTGCGGCGCTTCAGAGCCTTCCTCTGTGCGGGCTTACTCCGCTCATCGTAGGTCAGTTCCTTAGCGACCTTCCGGCGAAATGCGAAAAGGAGCTCAGGGTCTCCTGCGCTGAGGGTGGTCAATGACGACCGTATGTCCTTAAGCAATGGCTGGACCCGCGCGCGCTCTGCGTCAGTCAGCTTCCTTGTTGGCATCTTCAACTTCGAAGCGTCGGAACGAGTCCTTCGACAGCCCCACCAGCCTGAACCCGATGACCTAACCTTGTGCAAGCGCCCGGTTGCCTATTCAAGCACGACTCTAGCCGAATCCGCGACAGTGCTGGCGTCGTTTTCGAGCCGGAGCTTGACCGGGGCAGACTGGCCACCCCTGTACTTCATGGCCAGCGTAAGGTGGTGAACTCCGGGCTCCAGTGGATTTTTCTTATGCTTGCCGTCCTCGTAATTCCGAGGCTCATGGATGTAAACCTTGGCGTCCTCTGCAACCTTGACGGCTATGTCAAGAGTCTTTTCCTCCCCCGGCCCAAGAGTCTCGGATTTGCATTCCTCCATCAGGGACCAGTCGATCCACGGGACCGCCTGAACTTGGTTCCCCTGTAACGGAATCAAATGCCACGAGAGCGGTTCCGGGCGAGTCGCCCACTTGGGTGTCCAGATAGTAGTGCCGAGCCGAAGCACCCCTTCGCAGTCAATGGCCGTGCCCCCACCAAGGAAACCCCTGGCCTCGTTCTTGACCACAACGTGGAGAAAGTACATCCCGCCAAGCTTGGGATTGAATTTGTCATCCGCGACGCGGATCTTCAAGCTGGGCGTTTGACTCAGGTAGAGTCCGATTGACAACAGCAACCCGCCTACCAGCCCGCCGAGGATTCCAAGTGTCGTGGCTAGCGCGGGATTTCCGGGAAATGTGAACGCGAGCGCCAAGAGGACGAAGATGACCGCGAGGCAGACCGCCGTGGCTATACTTTCGTTCGAGGGGCGAGTCATTTCCGGAAGCCCAGGACGGGAGCTCCGATGAAGCTTCTTGCCCAGGACCTGCCGCCAAGCTGCGTCCGAGGATTGTGGGTCTTGGTGAGGGGGATACCCCCAGGCATCGCATGGGCTCGGCCGGATTCGAACCGGCGATCTTCGCTGTGTGAGAGCGACGTCTTAACCGCTGGACTACGAGCCCGGGTCGACGAAATCCAGGGTGCCATAAGCTCTGTCGCTCAGGGAAGGGCAAGGGCAAGGGGAACGAGCAGGCTCGCGGCAACGGTCAGAACCAGACCACTGGCCAGGGCGAGGCTGCCCGCGTCTCGATCCCCGTACTCCTTGACGAACCATAGAGTGGTGTCCATCGCCGTTGCACCGCCCATCGCCGCCAGGCCTTCTGCCCGCACTCTGGCCCCCAACGCTGGGGCGAGGAGCATCGTGAGGAGCTCCCGCAGGAAGTTGGACGTGAAGGCAAAGATGCCCGCGGCGGCGCCGAGCTGCGCAGCCGCGAGAGGTCCGGCGAGCGTGTACCAGCCAAATCCGACTGCGGACCCCAGGCTCAGCGGTATGGACAATCCTGGAATGAAGCCGAAGGCGAGGCCCACGATCACCGCCGAACTGGTGGCGGCTACAATGGGGATTGGAACCTTTCTCAGCGCCGATCCTACGATGCGCAGGTCGTACGCGACTAGGAAGAGCAAGACGTACAAGGACCAGGAAACCAAGGGTGAAAATGGGAGGGTCGACATTCTTCCCACCCCAATCCCCAAAAGCAGAACTGCCGGGAAGAGAATCACCGTGAGCGGCGGAGCTCGAGCTGGCTGGGTCGGAGCCCCCCGATCTTTCGGTTGCCAGAAGAGCGCAATCCCGGCGGAGAGCAGTACCGTACTCAGCGCAAAGAGAAAGGCGAGAGGGAACAAGATGAGCGGGATGCTGTGGGGGGTTGAGCCTAGGAGCGCCCCCAGAAGCAGAAGGAGTGCGAGAACCGTTCCGAGCGTCGCGAACCCAACCCAGATGCTGTCGACGTGGTGAACCCGCCCCGCGACGAACCCTGCCCCAAACGCCAGGTACAAGTAGAGGTCGAGCGCCACGTTCGCCCCACCGAGGGGCTAGGCGGCCCAGTTCTCCAGGCCCCGGCTCGCTTGGGCGGTCGCACCCCGTCCTAACCAGAGCGTCTCCTCCCGCCGGGGGCCGTAGCTGAGCCACTCGACCGGCACGCCGGTGTTTTCGGTCACGTACTCTAGATACCGGCGAAGCGTGGAGGGTAACGCGTGAACGCCTTCCCGTTCGATCCTTGCCTTGAGACGGGTGGTGAGTTCGGGCCACCCGGGAAGGCGACGGTAGACCGGTCTCAGGCTATCGAACTCCTCGGCGACGGTCGGCGGCCAGTCGACCCGAGCCCCGGATGAGTCTTGGTAGCCCACTCCTACTGGAACTTCATCGAGACCTCCCAGCACGTCGACTTTGGTGACCGCGAGCGAGGTGAATCCATTGAGGCGCGAGGCGTACCTGAGGAGAACGAGGTCGAGCCAACCGCATCGGCGGGGCCGACCGGTGGTCGCCCCGCGCTCCCCCCCTCCCTCTCGAAGATACTCCTGCTCGCTCGCTGAGCCTTCGGTGGGGTACGGTCCCTCCCCAACCCGGGTCGAGTACGCCTTGAGCACCCCCACGACTTCATCCAAGTCCGAGGGTGGAATGCCGCTCCCCATGAGCGCACCCGCAGCGGTAGGATGCGAGCTCGTCACGTAGGGATAGGTCCCATAGTCGACGTCGAGGAGCGCGCTCTGGGCACCCTCGAGCAACACCACCTCACCACGGCGGATCGCTTCCCACAGTAGCGGCTCGGTCGAGGCGATCCGCGGTGCGAGCCGGCTTCCGAGCTCGGACAGATTCGCGCGAAGCTCCTCCTGCGGGGGGAGTCCAGGAAGGTGGGCCTTTCGCACGTAAAGCATGCTCAATCTCGAGGAGAGAAGGGCTGGGCGCGTGAGATCCACTACGCGAAGCCCCCAGCGCCCGTACCGGTCGGCGTAGCTCGGCCCGATGCCGCGGAGGGTGGTCCCCATCGCCTTCCCGCCCGGCTGCTTCGCGCGTAGCTCCTCCTCCCAGGCATCCTCGATCCGGTGGAGCGGGAGGATGAGGTGCGCCCGGTCGCTGATGAGAACCTCTCCCTTCAGCAGATGACGCCGGTCCAGCTCGAGGATCTCCTCCTCGAGGGCGAACGGGTCGAGGCTCATCCCCGGACCGCTCACCCCGACCAATCCTGGACGGAGCACGCCACACGCAAGTTGGTGCAGGACGGTCTTCTCCTCTCCGATCTGGATCGAGTGGCCGGCGTTCGGGCCGCCGCCTGTCCGGACTACGTACCGGGCGTTGGCGGCGAGGAAATCCGTGATCTTCCCTTTCGCCTCGTCCCCGAACTGGGCACCGACGACGACCGTGACCGGCATGCAGCAACCGGTC
>JAKIWH010000011.1:4311-25749 GCA_022750125.1 Thermoplasmata archaeon | reverse complement strand
ACCGTGGGTGTTCACCTACAAGGGGGTTTCGTCGAGCCCACGCGACTCGGCGGGAGGTGTCCCATCGACGACGAATCGGGCTTGTCGGGAAAACCGTTATCACGCCACCTCCGGTTCCAACCGAGATGGTTTCGCAGCGGGTGCGCGACATCGAAATCTCGGGCATCCGGAAGATGTTCGAGGCCGCCCCGCCCGACGCGATCAACCTCGGGCTCGGAGAGCCGGACTTCGACCCCCCAAAGTCGGTTGTCGACGCTCTCTGCGAGGCCGTCCGAGGCGGCAAGAACCACTACGGGCCGTCGGCCGGACTCCCGGCGCTTCGGGATGCGATTGCGGCGCGGTATCACGGAATCGACCCCGAGGTGAATCGCGACAACATCATCGTCACCGCAGGGGGTTCGCAGGGTCTCTTTGCTACCGCCCTTGCCCTCTACGAGAACGGGGACGAGGTGCTGATCCCCGACCCAGGCTTCGTCCTCTACGCGCCTCATGCCCGCCGCGCGGGTGCGACGGCCGTGCCCTACCCCCTCGACGAGGGGAACGGGTACCAGCCCGACTTCGACGAGCTCGAGAAGAAGGTGACCTCGCGCACCCGGGCGATCGTAGTGAACTCTCCCTCCAACCCCACGGGCGCCGTCTTCTCGCCCGCTACCGTGGATCGCCTTGTGACCTTCGCCGAAGCGAACGGCCTCGCGATCGTCTCGGACGAAGTCTACGAGGAGATGGTCTACGAC
The DNA here is from genome assembly GCA_022750125.1 of Thermoplasmata archaeon. Lineage (GTDB taxonomy): Archaea > Thermoplasmatota > Thermoplasmata > Lutacidiplasmatales > UBA184 > JAKIVR01. The sequence continues at coordinate 25,015 of JAKIWH010000011.1, read as the reverse complement.
GGGAAGTTCACCTCCTTCTGGGGCAAGAGCGACCGGGTGGTCGTGGTGCACTCCTTCTCCAAGATGTTCGCCATGACGGGCTGGCGGCTCGGATTCCTTGTCGCTCCTCGGGCCCTCACCCCTGACCTGAACAAGGTGAGCTACCACCTCATCGCGTGCCCCTCCACCCCGGCCCAGGTGGCCGCCCTCGCCGGACTCGCGGACGCGGGCGAGGCGATGCGCGCCATGGTGAAGGAGTTCCGGATTCGTCGCGCACTGATCGTACGCGAGCTCAACCGCATTCCGGGGCTTTCGTGCGTACCCCCCTCGGGGGCGTTCTACGCGTTCCCGAAGGTCGACTGGCCGGGGACCGCCCCGGAGATCGCCGGGGCGCTCCTCAAGCGCGGCCTCATCAGTACCCCGGGGGACGCGTTCGGCGCTCTCGGCGCGGGTCACCTGAGGCTCTCTTTCGCTGCCTCCCGTCCAAACCTCCGCAGAGCGATGGCCATCCTCCGCCGGTACGCCACAGACGTCGGGGCCAGCTGATGTTGCGGTTCCTATCCGTACTTGTCAAGCCGCTCGCACTGCTCCACCGGGATCCCGAAGAGCGGTACGGTCTCAACCGTCTCTCGGCCGAGCTTGGGAGGGCCGCGTCGGGTCCGCTTCGCACGAGGGCCGCGGCGCCGCCTAGCTCTGGAGTGGATTGACGCCGATGGCGTGACGGTACGCCTCACGGTGCCCCTCGACCATTTTCGTTGTGGAAAACTCTCTCGCCCGAGCACGGTTGTGCTCGATCACCTCTGGTGGCATCGGCTGAGGGGCGCACAATCGCGTCAGTGCAGCCGCCAACGCGTCTACGTTCCCGTACGGCAGAAGGATTCCGTCCTTCCCCTGCTCCAACACCTCGGGAACTCCACCTACGGAGGTGGCGGCGATGGGAAGCCCGGCAGCCATCGCCTCGAGCAGCACGAGCCCGAACGCCTCGTACTCGCTCGGCAGGACGAACCCTGCCGCGTGTCGGAAGAATTCGCGGTAGAGGGTTCGGTCCTCGATGTGCCCGACCCAAACGAGGCTTGAATCGACGCCGAGCTCCCTCGCCCGGGCGGCAAGGCGCGACTGCTCGCCCCAATCCCTTCCCAGTAGGACCACCGGCACTCGGTTCGATGAGGGGAGCCGAGCGAGGGCCTCAATCAGGAACTCCAATCCCTTGTTTCGAGCGATTCGACCCGCGAAAAGGAGGTAGCGGTCCGGGAGACCCCCGGGGAGGGCCACCCCCTTCGGCGCATCCGCTTCCCAGCCCGATAGGTCCACCCCAGGGGGCAGCACCATCACCTTCACCGCTGGGGCGAACTCTCGGAGTTGGGAAGCTTCGTGTTCGGTTTCGACGAGTATCCGGTTCGCGACCCGATAGGCGGTCACGCCGAACAGAAAGTCTTGCCCTCGGAGCAACATGCGCTTGGAGGGAGGTTCCCGAAGGTCGGCAGGATGGTAGTGGGGACTGACCACGAGGGGGATACCGCATCCGTGGGCGGCGGCGGCAGCCTCGAGGACGTGGCCGTAGCGGTGGGAATGGGCGTGAATCACATCGGGCGCGTCTTCGCGGAGCGCATCGATGAGCCCCACCCAGAGTGGGAGGGTGATTCCCGGAAGCAGCTTCTTGAAGACGGGAAACCAGCGGACAGGTATTCCGGCGACCGTCGAGGGGAAGTCGCGGTGCTTCTCCCACCTTCCCTCATCGTAGAGCTCGCTTGCGTAGACGGTGACCTCCTCACCGGCCGCTTGTAGGCCGAGCGCGAGCTCCCGAACGGTGGATTCGACACCCCCGGGGGCGTTGAAGCGGAGCGTGACGAGGGCGATCTTCACGAGCCGACGACCTCCCTGAAAAGCGAACGAATTGACCGGGTGACCTCGGGCCAAGAGTACCGGGAAAGTACCGTCCTTTGCCCGTACTCGACGAGGCGGGCGCGCTCGGCCGGGTCCTGCCAAAGGGCGAGGAGTGCCTCGGAGAGCGGTTGAACTTCTAGCGGCGGGACAAGGCGGCCCGCCTTTCCGTCGTCGAGCACTTCCGGGATCCCCCCTGTCCTCGAGGCCACGATGGCCGTCCCTTGGGAGAGTGCTTCGAGGAGAACAAGCCCGAACGCCTCGTACTCGCTCGGGAGGACGAGAAGGCGGGCCTCCCGGATCCCTGAGGCGAGCAATCTCTCGTTCTCGATGTATCCGGTGAGTTTCACCCTAGATTCGAGGCCTGCGCGGCGCACACGTTCCTCGACGCGAGCTTGCATGCCTCCATCGGCTCCCGCGAGCACCAGCGAGGCTGTCGGGTCGGCCCTGGCCAGGGGCGCGAAGGCATCCACGAGAGGTTCGAGTCCCTTGTTCGAGGCTAGGCGGCCGACGAAGAGTAGGAATGCGCCAGGCAACCCGAACTTCCGCTGGAACGCGTCGGGTGCCTCTAGCGGGGGGGGTAACGGAGTACGCCCGGGGGGAATCCGTACGACTTTGGGCAGGTCCGGGTGCCCGATGCGTAGGAGTCGCTCCTCCTCAGCTCCCTGGACGACAACTCGAGCGGCTTCCTTGAGGGTCGCGCCTGAAAGCTGCCGGTCGTAAAAAGCCCGCAGTCGATGGCGAGCCCAACCTCCGTGGATGGACCAAATCGGGTGAAAGTGGGCGGTGAGGATGTAGGGGGTGCCCGTGCGCCGGTAGTACCGTCGAGCGATGGTGGTCTGGTGTGTCCCGTACGTGTGGGCGTGGACCACCTCGGGCTCCGCTCTCTCGAGGGAGGCGAACAGTTTCCGGAAGAAGGTGTAGTGGAGTTCACCGGGGAGCGACCAGACCGGGAGCCGGTGCACCCGGTACCCGTCGACCGTTTCCTCGCGCATTACCTTGGGAGCAAGGCGCTGCCACGGAAACTCGGTCAGGAGGTCGCTCGTGAACACCTGGACCGCCTCCCCTTGGACGACGAGCTCCCGGGAGAGCGCCTCGACGTGCCGCTCGACTCCTCCGGGCCCGGGTGGGAAGCGGGTCGCTAGCTCGGCGATCCGCACAGCCGCTAGCTGGCGCGGGACTGGACAAGTCGGAGAGCGTACTTCTTGAACACCTCGCTCGCCCGCGCGACCGCCTCGACCTTCACGTACTCGTTCGCCTGGTGCGAGAGCTCCTCCTCTCCCGCGCCGAAGATCACCACGCGCGGGTTCACCTGCGTGTAATAGACCGCCTCCGAGGCGTGAACGAGGACCGCGGTCTCCGACGCGGCGACCTCCTTCAAGATGCGAACGTGGTCGAGCGTGGGATCGATCTGTACCGAGGGCATGGAGAGGATCCGCCGCAGGGTGAACGGGGTCTTGATCCGGCGCAGGTGCTCCTCGATCTCGGTGTAGAGCTGGTCAGGCGAGTAGGGTGGCGGGAACCGGATGTCCACCTCCGCGGTGCACTTGTTCGGAACGACGTTGAGGCGGGTGCCTCCGTTGAACGTTCCCACGTTCACCGTGACGGAGCCGAGCTCCGGGTGTGCGATCCTCCCCTTGAACCCCTCGAGCCCGCGCAGAAGTCGCATCATCTTCGAGATGGCGTTCTCTCCGAGGTGGGGCATCGCCCCGTGGGCGGCCTTGCCGCGGGTCTCGATCGCGAGGTCGAGCACGCCCTTCTCAGCGTAGGCGACGCGCAGGCCCGTGGGCTCTCCCACGACGATCGCCTTCGCGCGTCGGATGGGAAGCGTCTTCGATAGCGCGACCGCGCCCTGCATCGCCGTCTCCTCGTCGGTGGTGAGGGCAAGGGCGACCGGGATCTTCCGAGCGACCAGGTCCTGGGCCGCCTGAAGCATCGCGATGACGGTGCCCTTCATGTCCGCCGCGCCGCGGCCGTACATCCGTCCGCTTGCGAGCTGGCTCTGGGAGAAGCTCCAGTAGTCCCCGATCGGCGGTGTGTCCAGGTGTCCGGAGAAAACCACCCCCGCCTGGCCGTACTCCGCGAGGAGTGCCGGCGCGGAGGAGTCTCCGAACAGCGTGTTCCGCATGTGGATCTGGTCGGTGAACGACTGGACGTAGTCCAGCACCTCTTGCTTGTCCGCGAGCGAATCGCTCGGGATCTTCACGAGGTCGGCCAGCATGTCCACCATCTGTCGCTTCAATTGAGCTTCCTTCCCTCGTCCTACGGGAGGAAACCCCCCGGAGGTAGACTAGCCGTCGGAAAGTCTACCCGCTCTTAATCTGTTGGAGGAGCAGCTTTCGTCGCCGCGAGCAGGTCGCCGGTGGCTCCGCCTGGGTCATTGTCGAGCATCCGTACGGTTGCGTGGGCGCGTTGCGACCCCGCTGAGTATCGAGTTCACCAAGCGACTGCGACCGCGGCTGCTAGAAACTTGTTGAGCGGGTCGAGTTCCCTGCAGGTCGCCTCGAACTTCTTTCCGAACCCGGGGCTCGTTACGACGCGGTCCGGGAACATTTGGAACGAGTAGAAGTCCTTCCGGCGAAGGTCCTCTCGATACTTGTGCACGGGATCGTAGCCGCTCGGCGCCCGGACGTACGACTCTCCGCCGATCTTGATCCCCTTCCCCACGACCCGTCCCCATTCGGCCGGGCGGGCAACGATGTGATCCCGGATCTTCCGAAGGGCCGGGAGGTCGGGGTGCCAGATGCCCGCGGCCACCGAGCTCTCACCGGGTGCCATGTGGAAGTAGAGGCCCGGAAGGTGCTGCTCCTTCCCTCCCCGGTCGTGGAAGAAATGGATCCCGACGTTCGCGCGGTAGGGACTCTTATCCTTCGAGAATCGGGTATCCCGGTAGATTCGCGTGAGTGATCCCCTCGACGTTCGCGCCGAGGCCACAAGGTGCGGGCTCAATTTCGCAAGACGCGGTCCCATCGCCTCAATGAAGCGCAGCGCGGGAGCCTGGACCGAGCGTTCGTACCGCTCCTTGTTCGCCTGGAACCAGTCGCGTTCGTTGTTCGCCCGCAGGTCGCGGAGAAACCGGAACGCCTCCGGTCCAAAGAATCGGTCGGGTGCTTCCCCGCTCACCATCGTGTCGATCTCCGCCGGGCCGCAGGCAATGCCAGTACTAAGGGGGCGGTCCCGAGGGGCTCACTTTCCCATCGTTGGCGCGAGCGGACGCGCGTCGAACACGACCCGCAGCCGCGAGGGGCGTCGAAGTCGGACGAGCCAGTTTCCCGGTTTGAAGCCACCACGCCTCGAGGAGGGAGGGGCACGATGGCCGCTCGCTCTCAACGTTCCCCCGATCGGCTCAGCCGCTAGCTCGCACGTCGACGGATGCCGAGGCGCTCGGCGGCCCGCTTTGAGAGGTGGAGGGCTCGAAGGTACCCCTCGACGCTCCCCACGGAGCTCCATCGACCGCCGGACGGCGGCAGGATGAGCGCGGCCACGCGCCCCTCCTCTCGCACGAGCCTTGCGATTCCCGCTGTTAGCTCAAGCTCCCGCGAGCGCCCGACCCGCGCCTCCGCGCGTAGCGCAGCGAAGATCCGGGGCGAGAACGCGTAGACGGCGGTGGCCGCCCACGGGGACCGAGGTTTCGCGGGCTTCTCTTCCATCGCGCTCACCTCGAGTCGCCGATACGGCCCCACTCGGCCCACCACCCGGCCCTGTACCACCCCGTACTTGCTTGGGTCCGCGACCCGCCGAACGAGGAGCACCGCGTCTAGGTCTTCCGCCGCCTGCAAGCGGCCGAGCTCCGCCAGTGTATGCCCGCGAGGGTGCTCGAGAAGAACTGCATCCGCGGCGTGGAGCAAGAACGGTGCCCGACCGACGGAGGGGGCCGCCCGGAGGACGGCATCCCCGAACCCCTTGGGTTCATCCTGGACGACGATCTTGAGCTCGAGGTCGCCGAGGGCGCGGTAGAGCGCCTCGGTCTCGGCAAGCCGCTCCCGGTGGTGCGCGTGGCGGTCGAGGAATTCCGGATCGATGGAGAAGTAGCTCCGGGCGAGTCCCTCGTCGCGCCGGGCCACGACCAGGGTGATGCGGTCCGCGCCGGCGCGGATGAGCGACTCAAGGGCGAGGTGCGCCACCGGTTTCAACACCGTGGTTCCGGTGGCGCTCCGATCTAGGAGGGGAAGGAACTCCTTGCGTAGCCCCCGGCTCCACGGGAGCATGCGAGTCCCCTCACCTGCGAGGGTCAGTACCCCGTGCATGGCGAGGCTAAACCGGAGTATCGGGTGCGCCGGCCGAGGGAATGGTTGGAGTGGGGAGAGGCGAAGGAGTCGCCGCGGTGGTAGGTGCGGGTTTGAGTCGCTCCTTGTTGTCGGCGTTCCGCCAAGAGACGCCGAGGTGGACTGCTTCCTTCCGCGCCTGAAGGCGCCGTTCGTACTTCTTGAGGTCGCCCAGGATTTCCCGGATCACCTCACGCAGCTCCCGAGTTCGGCGATAGCCGTGACGAGGTAGCTCCTCGTGGATCGGGGTGTAGTAGTGTCGTTCGGCCTCAACTCGCGGGTCGGGGGGATGCTCGATCGTGGGCTGCCAGCCGAGCTCCTCGGCGATCGATCGTACCTCTTCCGCGAGGGCGTTCACAGAGTACGCCGCATCGAATTGGTTCCACACGCGGTACTCGGGGCCAGCCGGGGGGTTCTCCACCGCGATCCGGAGCGACTGCATCGAATCCTCAAGCGCGATGAAACCTCGAGTCTGGTGTCCTTCTCCGTACGGGGTGATGGGCATGCGAAGCACGGCCTGGACGCAGAAGCGGTTGAGGGCCGTCCCCCAGACCTCGTCGAAGTCGAACCGGGTGAGGAGGCGGGGATTGGTGATCTCCGGGGTGCGGGTGCCGTAGATCACTCCCTGCATCACGTCGGTCGCCTTGAGCGACCAGATCTTGGAGGCGAACATCACATCCCCCGAATCGAACACCTTCGACCAGTGGTACCAGGAGCCGGCGCTCCGTGGGAACGGTAGGCGGTCCTTCCGTCCGCGGTACTCGATCTCGAAGAACCCCTCCGGAATGTCGACGTTCGGGGTGCCGTACTCTCCCATCGTTCCCATCTTGACGAGATGGGCACCGGGAGCGTGTTCTTTCATCGCGTAGAGGAGGTGGAGCGTGCCGGTGAGGTTCTCCACCTGCGTCGAGACCGCGTGATGAACATCGATCATCGAGTAAGGCGCCGAGCGCTGCTCGGCGAGGTGCACGATGGCGTCGGGGCGCGCGTTCTGTAGTACTTCCGCAACGAACTCGTACTTTCCGAGGTCCCCCTTGTGGAAGGAGATGTCTTTCCCGAACGCCTCCTTCGCCGCCTTGATGCGGGAAGGGAAGGAGGCGATGGGCGTGGCCGACCAGCTTCCCACCTCTTTCACCCGCTTGCGGGTGACGAAGTTGTCCACCCCTACGATGTCGTGGCCGCGGCTCATCAGGTGGAGCGCGAGCGGCCAGCCCGAGTAGCCGTCGATGCCCGTGATGAGGACCTTCATCCCAGTGCCCGAGATGGGTGGCTTCGACAGATAAGGCCTACCCGGGGAGGATCCCTGGTGCGTCGGACGACGCGATTCTCGTCGATTTCGGAACGCCGAAGTCGATGCAGGAGTTTTAAACCAAGACCCCACCTAAGAGTGAGAGATGGCTGCTGGCGAGCGCAGCGATCTCAAGATCGTCGAGACGCGGGACGAATCGCTCCACGGGGCGATGATGGTCGTTGGATTTCCGACCCACGGGCTCGTCGGATCGGTCGCGGCGTCCTACCTTGTCCACACGCTCGACATGGCTCCCATCGCCTACGCGATCAGCGACGGCTTCCCGCCGACCGTCATCATGGAGGAGGGGCTCATCCACGCCCCGATCAGGTTCTACGCGAGCAAGCTCGTCTGCGGACCTGACCGGAAGTGCGATCAGCTCGTTGTCGCGATCTCCGACATCCAGCCTCCCCCCGAGCGGTTGACGGAGCTCGCGCGGGTGATGCTCAACTGGGCCGAGACGAAGGGGGTCCAGTTGGTCGTGGCGATCGAGGGTCAGCCGATCGAAGGGGAGGCCACCTCCACCGACGCCCGCGTGGTCGCCATGACGAACCGCCCCGCCGCGAACCTGCTCGAGCAGTACAAATTTGACCCTGCGAACGGCGTCGTCACAGGGTTCTCCGGGGCGATCATGCTCTCCGCCATCGGCCGGTCCCTTCCCGTGATCTGCCTCGTCGCCCAGGCGCACAAGGACTACCCCGACGCGCGTGCCGCCGCGAAGGTCATCGAGTCGGTGAACCCGCTCGTCCCGATGCTGCTCCTCGACACGAAGCCGCTCCGGGAGAAGGCGCGGGAAATCGAGGCGGAGGTCCGAAAGAGCCTCGAACAACAGCGCCGCTCGATGTCGAACCTCAACAAGGACGAGTCCGAAGGGCCGGGTGAGATGTATCGCTGAGAGCCTCCCGTCCATCCTGTCCGCCCCGCCGCGGGGCCCTCCGCCCGTCCACCTTCGAGAGTTCGAAGCGCGAGACCTTGAGCCGATCGCGAGCATCGTGGAGGAGGCGCTCCACGAACGGTACGAGCCCTCTCTCTATCTCTCCCTGAGCGAACCGTGGCCCGAGGGATTCCTCGTCGCTGCCGAACCGTCGGAACACCCCGCGGGGTTCCTCCTCGGTGTCTCCCAGGTGGAACGCGAGGGACGAGTTCTCATGTTCGCTGTCCACCGGAACTGGCGTTCCCAGGGGATCGGCGCGTTCCTGATGGACGAGTTCCTCCGCCGGGCGCACGCGCGCGGCCTCCGCAGGGCGACGCTCGAGGTCCGGGTGAGCAACGCGAGCGCGATCCGTTTCTACACGCGGTACGGATTTTCGGTGATCGACCTTCTGCGCGGCTACTACTCGGACGGCGAGAACGGCTACCAGATGGCCCGCGACCTTCCCTAGGTCATCGACTCCGCGTAGCCGACTCGGACCGGCCCGCTACGCGTACGTCGCAAGTTTTTCGAGGAGCTCCCCGCGCAAGGTATGCCGTCGGGCATCCTCGATGAGGGAGCGCTCGAAGGCCGTCAACTCTCTCAAAAAGGCGAACCGTTGGGACGCCTCGGCGGCCTCACGGTTCCAGTCCCGTCGTCGCGTCCGCCCGATGAGCCGTTCCAAATCCGGCCACTCGCGCCGACCCTCCTGGAGTCGCTGGAGGATCCGCTCCGGATCGAACGGCTCGCGGTCGTTCCAGAGCTTAGCGACGGCGAGCAGCCGGACGAGCGGCTCGGGGAGGCCGCGCCTCCCGTAGCGGCTAGCGTCGTACAGGTCCCGCTCGGTGGCGCGCTGCTGGATCGCGCGCAGCTTTTCCGCGCATCCCTCCTCGATCCGCAGGCACGGAATCTCGGGCGGCTCGAATGGCAAGGACCGGAAGTAGGGCTGCTTGAGGGGCGCCCACTTTCGCGCGGGGAGGAACACCGGTTCCCGGTAGCTCACCTCGAGGCGAAACTGGCCCACATCCCATCCGTGCGCGTACGTGACCCGGCAGGCCCAGTTCCTGCGTTCGGTCCTGTAGGGCGCTTCGATCCCAAACTGGACCCCGTGGTGGGGGGACCCGAATGCAGCGGCGAGGAGCCCCTCTGGATCCTCGGGGAGACCAGCGTTCGTGAAGTCGAGATCTTCACTCAGCCGGCCCGCGTCTCCGGTGACCATCAGGCGCAGGTAGGTCCCCCCCTTGAAGATCAACCGGTCGAGGATCCCGGCCGCTCCGAGCGCATCGAGCGCGTACAGGAGCACCACCTCCTGTTGGGCAATGTGGAGGTCGACCCCCATCACGTCGGCAAAACGATTGGCGGCCTCCCGAGGGATCACCGAAGGTCCACCTCCGCAAGCAGCGTGCTATTGGGGATGTTCCGGATCACATGCCACCGGCGGTCGTGGAGGCCTCGGACACCAAACTCCCGCGCCCGGCCCAGCAGGACGTAAGGCTCGTCGGGCCGGGCGAGCCATCGCGGCAGGAGTCTCGGGGGGATCGGTGGTGCCCCCGGGACGAACTCCGCGAGGTAGCCGAGTCGGAGGGAGAGACTCCGATTTCGAAGGCGACCGAGATAGCGCGCCGCTCGGGGCCAGTCAAGTCGGGGGAGGGCGCTTTCGAGGACTCGGACCACCCCGCCGACTCCCCCACAGAACTCCGGCCGATCGAGGCAGTCGAGAACGGTCCGCTCCGGATCGCTCACGACAATGCGCGTGCGCCGGCGGTCCATCGACCTGAACCCGAAGAACCGGCGCTCGGCGACGTGGACGCGATGGAAACGAGCGGTGCGGGTCTGTAGAGTGCCGCCTCGGCCGGTGGTGACGAGATAGTAGGTACGGCTCGCTTGCGGGAGAAGACCCAACAACTCGGCCGCCGTGGCGAACCCGAAGTAGTAAGGGGTCGCGAGATGGCTCCCCAGCCTCAGCGGGTCGGTGTCCGCGATCGCGTCGGGCCCGTGGCGACCTGGATTCAGGAGGTACCGACCTCGGCCGACCCGCTGCAGCCAAGCCTTGCGTACGAGGTCGTGGGCGATCTTGCGCGCGAACCCGGGAGAGACCCGTGCCCGCCGTCGGAGCTCGCTGAGGTCGAGCTCCTCCAGACCATCGGCCTCGAGTCCAAGAATGACCTTCGCCTCGGTGCGCGAGAGGGAACGAGCGGTCACATCCTGCCATGTGCTCCTGTCACATTAAAGTTACCGTTTTAGTAATTTTAGTGACTCTTGTTAACAGAGCCGTGATTGCAGCGCTGGAACGACGGTCCTCGCCCACTCCCCTTCGATGGCGCAGCCCGAAAGCTTCATGCGTTCGGGGTCCCGGTTCGGGCGATGGCGGAAATCTGGCCCACCGCGCACGATCTGATGACGCCGGGGCCGATCACGGTCCCGCACGACGCCCCGCTGTCCGAAGCTCTTGGGCTCATGCGGGGTCGGCGGATCCACGAGCTGCCCGTGATGCGGGGGAAGCTCCTCGTGGGGATGATCACGTTCGAGTCGATCGCCCGGCACACGAACCTCTCCCTCTCCACGAAGGTGGAGCACCTGATGGTGCTCCCCCATCTCCTGCTCGAATCCACTCCCCTCCCGGAGGTTGCCCAGAGCTTGCTCGCCGGAGGGATGCGCGCCGCGCCCGTGATGGGCAAGCGGAGCCAACTCGTCGGGGTCGTCTCCAGGACGGACCTTGTGAGGGCCCTCATGGACGCCCCCGTCACAGCCGAGTACCGGGTCGAACAGATCTCGAGCCCCATCACCGCGACCATCGGCGAGGAGGAGACCGTCGACGCACTCCTCTCCCAGGTTCGCCTCCTCGAGGATCACCCGATGCCGGTCGTGGACCGGAGCGGAAAGCTGGTCGGGGCGGTCGGCATCTCCGACCTCGGCCGCGTCCTGTGGAAGCCCATGGGGGGCGGGAAGAGGGACGCCGAGCGGCACAAGTCGGGGCAAGGACACTCGCGCGGCCTCTTCGTTCGGTCGATCATGAACACCCCAGCGGTCACCGTTGAGGTCGGATCGACGGTCGCCGCCGCGGCCCGCCGCATGACCAAGGAGCGGGTCTCCTCCTGCTTCGTCGAGCAGAACGGGAAGCCGGTGGGCGTCGTGAGCCAGGGAGACCTCATCGGCCTCGCCGTAGGAAGGATTCCGGCGCCCGCCGGCGCCCCTACCTCCGACGTATTCGTCCAGATCCAGGGCCTCCGCGGCTCGGCCGACGCCGAGCAACTCGCCGAGATCGATCGTCTCATCGCCCAGGGCCTTCACCGCATCTCGCGCCACGTCCACCCGGTGCTCCTCAACCTCCACGTGAGCCCGCACGCCACGCACCGTTCGGGCAACGCGACCGTCGAGGTGCGCCTCCACACGGACAAGGGGATCTTCTACGCCTCCGACACCGAATGGAATCTGTTCGCGGGCATCGCGACCCTGATGGAGGAGCTCTCGGAGCAGGTGAGCCGAACGCGCGCAAACGAGCGGCGCCAGCGCCGCAGCGAGGTCAACCGCAAGCACGCTGACCTCGACGAGAACGTGGCGGACCCGGAGCTCGAGGCGCGGCTCCGCGGCCGCGACGATAGCGAGGAGTAGGGGCGCCGCCGATGATCCCGGGCGGCCGGATGAACCCGCGTCAGCTCGAGCTCATGATGAAGCGGCTCGGGATGACCAACGAGCCGGTCCCCGACGTCGAGGAGGTCATCATCCGAACTCGGGACAAGGAGCACGTACTTCGACAGCCCGAGGTGAGTATCCTCACGGTTCAGGGAGTCCGTACCTACCAGGTCGTGGGAACCACCGAGGTGCGAGCACGATCCGCTTCCCCCGCTGCCACGAGCGCCCCCGCCGCCCCCGCCGCCCCCGCTGCGCCACCTCCGGGACCGCCCGAGGAGGATGTCACCCTCGTCATGGAGCAGACGGGCGCGAGTCGAGAAGCCGCCCTCCAAGCCCTCGAGGAGAGCGATGGTGCTCCCGCGGAGGCGATCATGCACCTTCTGGCCCGCCGAGGCGGCGGTGGCTGAGCCGCCGGTCGCGCAGGAGTGCGTCGAGGGCTACCTCTTCGTTGCCGCTCCGCTCCGACTCCTCCTTCTCCGCCGTCCTCCTTCGCGAGGGAGCATCTGGGTCCCCGTGAGTGGGAAGGTCGAGCCCTCCGACATCGACTACCGGTCCGCGCTCCTCCGGGAGCTCGGCGAGGAAACAGGGTTCAGCGCTCCCAACCGGGTGTTCCCTTTAGATTGGGATGTCCGGTTCGAGGGACCGAACGGGGCTCCTTGGCGGCTGCACGCCTTCGGGGTCGAGCTCGAACGGGCCTACCCGCCTCGTCTCAGCTCCGAGCACGAGGCGTTCGAGTGGTGCTCGGTGACCGATGCACGAACGCGCCTTCACTACGCGGACAACCGGGCGGCGGTCGAACAGCTCGAGAAACGTCTCGGGCTCCGCGGGGCGCAGCGTACCGTTTAGCGCGGACGGGTCGTACCATCCCGGAGCCCCCATGAGCGACGAGCAGTCCCATCGAAGCGCGAGCGCTCTCCCTCGTGCGGAGGCGAGCGACGGGTTCGAACCGGCGGGCGTCTTCCCGAGCCTCGGAGAGCCGCTCTACCAACAGCTTCGCCGCGCCGGACACCGTCGGATCGCCCTCCAAGTACCCGCGGGCCTCCTCCGCAACGCCGCCCAGATCGCCGCCACCATTGGGGAGCAGTCGGGGGCCCGAGTGAGCCTCGCCGCGCGGAGCTGCTTCGGCGCGTGCGACGTCCCCGAGGCGGGAGAGGTGCCCGGCGCCGAGGCGTGTGTGGTGCTCGGACATGCCCCCATTCCGAACATTCGGCTGCCGCTCCCCACGTACTTCGTTGAGATGCGGGAGCCCGGGGGAGATCCCGCAGCTCTCGCTACGACCGTCGTGGCTGCGGGCCTCCCGCGGTCGCTCGGTCTCGTGGCCTCGGTGCAGCACCTGGACCTGATCGGCCCGCTGACGCGCGCCCTCGCTGACCGGGGGTACAGCGTCCGCACGGCTACGGGAGACCGGCGCCTCGCCTACGCGGCTCAGGCCCTTGGGTGCAACTACTCCCCCGCCGAAGCGCTAAGGTCGGAGGTGGAAGGGTTCCTCTTCCTCGGGACGGGCGAGTTCCATCCGAGGGGCCTTGCCCTCACCGTCGACCTGCCGGTATGGTCGCTCGATCCCCTTCAGAACCGGCTCGAGCCTCCCATCGACCGCGCCTCTCTCGTCAAGGAGCGACTGCTGCGAATCGCGACGGCCCGCGACGCCCAACATTGGGGCATCCTCGTCTCGTCGTTCGCAGGGCAGTTCCGAGGAGCGATGGCGGAATCGTTGCGCAGAAGGGCCGAGGCGCGCGGACGGAGCGCGACGGTCATCGCTTTCGGTCGGCTCGATCCGTCCGACCTGATGGGTCGGGCGCTCGACGCCTACGTCAACACCGCCTGCCCCAGGATCGCGACGGACGACGCCGCCCTCTACCAACGCCCGATCCTGACCCCCCCGGAGTTCCTGATGGCCATCGGGGAGGAACCGCTCGAGCCTTACCGATTCGACACGTTCCGCTAGACGCCGTGCGCGCACTTTCGGCTGCGGCTCTCGCACTACTCCTCGGAGGGATCGCTGCCGCGGGGGCTGCGGTGGAGCGGGGAGAGGCCCATCTCTACCTTCTCCTCATCTTTCCCGTGGTCACCGGCTCCTCCGCGCTCTTCGGGCTCGGGGCTCTCGGAATCGTCGCCGGAATAGTCCTACTCTTCCTCTCTCTCGGTGAGGATCCCCCAACGCGAGAAGGTTCGGTCCGTGGCCTGGGCGCCCGGCAAGAGTCCGCGGGATCCGGAGGAGTCGTCCTGATCGGGCCGGTCCCGATCTTCTTTGGGAACTGGAGGAATCCGGGTCGCCGCGCCTACTGGGTCGCGGTGGCCCTCGGGTGTCTCCTCCTGCTGGTCGCGCTCGCCTTCTTCTTCGTCGTGCGCTGAGGCTTCCGAGCGATCTCGGCGAGCCAGAGCGCGTGGAGACGCGTATCCTCCGCAAGCTCGGGATGGAACGTGAGCCCCCAGAGCACGCCCGAGCGAACGCCGACTGGTTCCTTGCCCCAGCGCGCGAACACCTCTACTCCCGGGCCGATGGAGCCGAGGCGTGGCGCCCGGATGAACACGCCGGGGAACGGCCGGTTTAGTCCAGTCACCTTCACCGGTGCTTCGAACGATTCCGCCTGTCGACCGTAGTCGTTCCGTCGGATCGTGAGGTCGAGCAGGCCGAGCGGAGAGGGGTCGAGGCCGGCACTGCTTCGCTCCACGCGTCGGGCGAGCAGGATGAGTCCCGCGCACGTCGCAAGAACAGGGAGGCCATCCCGGATCCTCTGCTCGAGCGGTTCCGCGAGTCCCGAGAGGTCGAGGAGGTCTGCGATCGTCGTACTCTCCCCTCCGGGAAGGAGGAGCGCATCCACCTGCTCGAGCTCGTCGCGGTGCCGGACGAGGCGGACCGACGATTCTCCCACGAGCCGGCCGATCGCGCGGGCCTGTTCCGGGAAATCTCCCTGCAGCGATAGTACGCCGACCTTCACGCGGCTCCTCCGCGACGGAGCTCCTCGAGGAGCTCCCGCGCGCGGTCGATCCGGATCGCGTGCTCGGCCACGAGCTTCTGGACGATCGCGTCCACCTCCCCGGGCTTCGCCCCGGCGGTCGCGGCGATGTTCCTCGCGTGGAGCTCCATGTGGCCGCGCTGGATCCCCTCGGTCGCGAGGGCGCGGAGCGCGGCGAAGTTCTGGGCGAGCCCGACGGACACGATGACCTGGGCGAGCTCGGCCGCGGAGCGGACGCCAAGCACCTTGACGTTCGCCTTCGCGGTCGGGTGCACGGCGGTGGCGCCCCCGATGAGCCCGACCGCCATCGGGAGCTCGATCGTCCCGACGAGGTTCCCCTTCGGATCCTTCTCGTAGGTCGTGAGCGGCTTGACGACGCCGCCGTCCTCCGCGTGGAACGCGGCGAACGTGTGGGCGCCGCTCTCCACCGCACGGAAGTCGTTGCCGGTCGCAACGACCACCGCCGAGATGCCGTTCATGATCCCCTTGTTATGGGTGGCGCAGCGGAACGGGTCGACGGCCGCGAACGTGTAGGCGTCGAGGATCGCCTCCACGACCTCCTCCCCCGAGCGGTCCCCGCTTGCGAGGAGCTCTTTCGGGAAGGTGGCGGTCGCCCTGGCGAGTCGGAATATGGCCAGGTTCGAGATGATCCGGAGGAGTGGGCGTCCCCCGGAGAGCCGGGCGAGCGTCGGGGCGAGCGCTTCGCACATCGTGTTGACGGCGTTCATGCCGCCCGCGTCGCGAGCGTCCACGAGAAGATGGACGATGAGCATCGTCCCGCGGGGGCTCGGGACGATACGGACCTCGACCTCCCGCGCACCCCCTCCGAACTTGACCAGCATCGGGTCCTTCGCGTTCGCGTCCGCAAGGAGCTTCTCCCGCGCGGCCAGAATCCGCATGCGCGCCGCAGCGGGGTCGTGGACGTCGAGCAACTGGATCTGGCCGATCATGATGGGCGGCGAGCTCTGGGCCGAGAAGCCGCCCCCGGCTCGAGCTACCTTGGCAGCGTTCGAGGCGGCCGCGACGACGCTCGGCTCCTCGATGACCATCGGAATGAGGTAGTCCATCCCGTTGACGCGGAAGTTGGTCGCGATGCCCACGGGGAGCGGAAACGCGCCCACGACATTCTCGATCATCCGGTCGAGGAGCCCGGGGTCGATCCCCGGTGGGAACTCGTAGGAGGCGAGCTCGGCGTCGGTGAGCCCGGCCCAGGCTCGTAGGCGTTCGCGGCGCTCCGCGATGGAGAGCCGATAGAACCCGGAGATCTCGGAGGAACGCTCCTCGGTCATGGTCCCTCCCCTTCGGAGCCTGCGTGGGGTTCCTCCTCCGCGAGCTCCTTGGGTTCGGCCTTCTTCGCGACCATCACACGCGCGGGGCGAAGGAGGCGGGTGCCTGCGAGGTAGCCTTGCTGGATCACCTCGGCGACCGTCCCGTCCGCCTTCGGCGAAGTGGTGGGCGTCTCACCGACCGCCTCCATCACCTCGGGCCGGAACAACTCACCGACTCGGGCGACGGCCGCGACCTCCTCCTTGTCAAAGAACCGCTCCCACTCCTTGTGGAGCAGCTCGAGCCCCCTTCGGAGGGGGTCCGTCGTTGGAAGCGACCGGATCGACTCGCTCGCCTTCGCAAGGCCATCGTAGAGGGGAAGGAGGTCGCGCAGCAGGAGCGCGCGTGCGTCCCTGCCCCGTTGATCCCGCTCGCGGTCCACGCGCTTGCGGTAGTTGTCGAACTCCGCGAGTAGGTACTTGTAGCTCGTCGCCCAGTCCGGCTCGGGCGGGGACTCCTTGACGGTCTCCGGGGGCGCCGTAGCCTCCGCAGGGCGCTCGGGAGCGGCCTGGCTCTCCTCCTCGGTCATGCCGCCCCTCGGCGGAGCCGGGGCGCGTATTTGGGGTTCGCGCCGAGTGGGGTCGGTCGGTTAGAGAATCCGCTTCCACGCGTGGGAGAGTTGGAGCTGGAGGGATCGCGGGCTTAGGCCGGTGCTCGCCAGGAGCCCTCAAAATGGCCCCAACTTGCCCTAGTTTTGGCGGCCGCGTCGCCGGCACTTAAGGGCTCCGGGAACTCGCCGTTCGGCCTTTTTTTTGGCTCGAATTTCCACGCGCCAAGAACGCTTATAACACGCTCCCGGCTCGTCAGAAATGGTCACATTTCGGGCCTAGTTTTCCATGCCGGCAGAGGGGGTTGGAGTCGCCGCGTACGACGCTAGTTCCATCCAGATCCTCGAGGGTCTTTCTGCGGTCCGAAAGCGCCCAGGGATGTACATCGGCTCGACCGACACGCGGGGACTCCATCACCTGATCAACGAGGTGCTCGACAACTCGATCGACGAGGTGCTCGCCGGGGCGTGCACCGAGATCGAGGTCACCCTCCACACGGACGGCACCTGCACCATCGCGGACAACGGCCGGGGTATCCCCGTTGAGATCCATCCCAAGTACAACCGCCCCGCGCTCGAGATCGTCCTCACGGTGCTCCACGCAGGGTCGAAGTTCGATCGCCAGGCGTACAAGGTTTCAGGCGGGCTCCACGGCGTAGGCCTGCACGTTGTGAACGCTCTCTCCGAGTGGTTCGAGGTCAAGGTCAAGCGGGGCGGGAAGCTCTACCAGCAAAGGTACGAACGGGGCGCCCCCGTGTCACCCCTCAAGGTGGTCGGTCCAGCCGAAGGGACCGGTACGGAGCAGCGGTTCAAGCCCGACGCCACGATATTCGAGACCACGGTGTTCGACCGCGAGACGGTGCAACGGCGACTCAAGGAGCTCTCGTTCCTCAACCCGGCGGTATCGATCCGGTTCCACGACGAGCGGGACGCGACGGAGGAGACGTTCCACCACGCGGGAGGAATCTCGGAGTTCGTGGCCGACCTCAACATCGCCACGACCCCGCTGTTCTCGCCCCCCATCTTCCTCCACGCAAAGCGGGACGAGACGGACATCGAGCTCGCGCTCCAGTACAACGACGGCTACAACGACACGACGCTCGCGTTCGTGAACAACATCCACACGGTCGACGGAGGCACCCACGTCATCGGCCTGCGCGGGGCGCTCACCCGCACGCTCAACGACTACGCCCGGGAGAAGGGGTACCTCAAGGGCGAGCGGGAGAATCTCACCGGCGAGGATGTCCGCGAGGGCCTCACCTGCGTCCTTTCGGTAAAGCTCCTCGAGCCGCAGTTCGAGGGCCAGACAAAGGCGAAGCTCGGGAACTCCGAGGTGAAGGGCCAGGTGGAGAGCGCCGTCGCGGAGAAGCTCGCGGAATACCTCGAGGAGCACCCTCCCGTCGGGCAGAGCCTCATCGTGAAGGCGGTGCAAGCTTCGCAAGCGCGCGAGGCCGCACGCAAGGCGCGTGAGCTCACCCGCCGCAAGGGCCTGCTCGAAGGCGGGGGTCTCCCCGGCAAGCTCGCCGACTGCCACTCGCGCGACCCCGCCCTCTGCGAGCTGTTCATCGTGGAGGGAGACTCGGCGGGCGGCACCGCAAAGCAGGGCCGAGACCGGGAGTTCCAGGCGATCCTCCCGCTCCGGGGCAAGATCCTGAACGTCGAGAAGGCGCGGCTCGACAAGATGCTCGCGAACGAGGCGATCCGTTCGCTCATCACCGCGATCGGCGTTGGTATCGGGGACGAGATCGACCTCGCGAAGCTCCGGTACCACAAGATCGTCCTGATGACCGATGCCGACGTCGACGGCTCGCACATCCGGACGCTGCTCCTCACCCTCTTCTACCGGAAGATGCCGCAACTCATCTCCGAGGGGCACGTCTTCATCGCGCAGCCTCCCCTCTACCGGCTCCAGAAGGGGCTCAAGATCCAGTACTGCTACACCGACGGAGACCGCGACCGGATCAGCCGCGAGTTGGGCGGCAAGGGAGTCGTTGTCCAGCGGTTCAAGGGGCTCGGGGAGATGACGACCGAGCAGCTCTCTGAGACCACGATGAAGCCTGGCAAGCGCACCCTCCTCAAGGTGACCGTCGAGGACGCGGCGAAGGCGAACGACCTCCTCCAGATCCTGATGGGCGAAGAGGTCGAGCCGCGGCGCCAGTACATTCAGGAGCACGCGGTCGAGGTCACGAACCTCGACATCTAGCGATGGTCGATCCGGTCCCTGCTGCACCTTCCACTCCAAGCACTTCAGGCTTCCCCGAGCTCCTCCATCGTCTCGGCATCCCTCGCGACCTGCCCCCCCGCCCGGTCATCCACACGGAGAGCGGCACCCTTCTCTCGTTCGTCCTGCTCGACGAGAAGCTCGAACGCACCTACGTGGGGGTCTTCGTGCGCCAGGACGGCGTCGAAACGATCGGGCCGCCGCCCGACTTCCGACGGCTCGGGAACGCGCTCCACCTGCCCGCGGGAGCCGCGGAGCTTGCGAATCGGCTCTCCCAGGCGGGACGCCTGTACCTCGAACGGGCCGAGGAGCTCGACGAGGAGCTCGTCTCGCTGAGCGACGAGGGGACGCACCGCCCCTCGTGGAAGCGGGTGGCCCAGCTCGAGCGGAAGACCTCCGTGCTCCGGCGCGAGATCGCCCGCGCGGTCGCCGTGGCCGCGGAGGGAAGCCGGCTCTCGGACGGCGGGCTCGCGGAGTTCGAGCGCGCGGCCCCTACGCTCATCTCCGAGCTCGAGCGGATCCAGATGGTCGCGGAAGGGATCGAGAACGGGATCTCGAACCTGCTCCTACTCCAGAACGCGGAGATGTCGAACCGTCTCACCGCGCTCGCGAACCTCGCCAACATCCGGATGCTAGGCCTCACCTACCTCGCGCTCATCCTCGCCCTCGTCGGGGCGATCATCCTCTTCCCGAACACCGGTGCGACGATCCTCGGCATGCCGAGCGCCGCCTGGGTCCCCGGCATCTGGGTGGACGCGATCTTGATCGTCCTCGCGATCATCCCGATCACGCTCCTCTTCATGCAGCCCTGGCTCCGGCGGATGCTGAAGCAGATCGCGGGGATCGAGGGCCGCTCGTCGGAGGGGCTCGCGGACATCCCCGAGATCCCGGCCGACGAGGCCGCGGGCGCCCTGCCGTAGCCGCCCCATCGAACGGCTTATCGTGCCCCGCCCGTCCCACGCCCGATGACGGGCGAACGACCCCCTCGCTCGACCCGGTTCAAGGACGCGCTCCTCGTCACGCAGGACCCCGAGCGGCGGCTCCTCCGGGGGGATCTCGTCGCGGAGGACGGGCGTATCCGCTCCGTGGGAGCGCCTTCGGACGCTCCGACCGAGGAGACCGTGGACGCGCGCGGGTTCGCGATCGTACCAGGATTCATCAACACCCACGGCCACGTCGCGATGACCCTCCTACGGGGGATCGCGGACGACCGGGACCTGGGCGCCTTTCTCGAGCGGCTCTTTGCTCTCGACGCTCGTCGCACCGAGACGGATATCGAGGCGGGGGCAGCGCTCGGGATCGCGGAGATGCTGCTCGGGGGAACGACGAGCTTCTTGGACCTCTACTACGGCGAAGACGCGGTCGCTCGCGCCGTCGACACCTTGGGCATCCGGGGCTTTCTCGGCTGGGCGGTGCTCGACCCCGAGCTCACCCCGCAGAAGGGCCACCCGGTCGAGAACGCGCGGGGATTCCTCGGCCGGTGGACGAACCACCCGCTCGTCACGCCCCTCGTCGCCCCGCAGGGCGTCTACGTCTGCTCCCGCGAGACCTGGCTCGGAGCGAAGGAGCTCGCCGAGAAGTCGGGCACGCTCCTCCACTACCATCTCTCGGAGACACGCAAGGAGGTCCACGACCACGAGAGGAAGACGGGGCTCCGTCCTCCTCACTGGCTCGAGTCGATCGGCGCGCTGGGACCC
>JAKIWH010000011.1:0-4206 GCA_022750125.1 Thermoplasmata archaeon | reverse complement strand
GCGTCGGCGTCTCGCACTGCCCGAACTCCAACCTGAAGCTCGCCACGGGGGGCGTCTGCCCCGTCCCCGAGCTACGGGACGCGGGGGCTGTCGTCGGACTCGGGACCGACTCGGCGGCAAGCAACAACTCCCTCTCGATGCTCCGGGAGATGCACGCGGCGGGCCTTCTCCAGAAGCACCAGAAGTGGGACGCGGCCGTGCTCCCGGCCCAGGCGCTCCTCGACCTCGCCACCATCGAGGGCGCGAAGCTCCTCAACAAGGCGGGCGAGCTCGGCTCCCTCGAACCGGGAAAGCGCGCCGACTTCTCGCTCTTCCGGCTCGACCATCCCTCCCTCGCACCGGCCCGGCCCGAGGCGATAGTCTCGCACCTTGCCTACTCGGCGAGCGACGAGGCGGTCGACTCGGTCTACGTGGGCGGACGTTGCGTGGTGCGTCACCGCGAGCTTACCGCGCGACCTTGGGAGTCCATCCGAATCGAGGCGGAGTCCGCCGCGGAGCAGCTATGGCGACCTTGAGTTCACTCACCGGGGACCCGAGCCGATGAAGCTCTCCCCCGAGCTCGAGAAGTTCCTCGTTACCGACGCAGACCCGAGTATTCGGACCCGGACGCTCCGCGAGCTCCTCGAGCGGCCCGCGGGCGACCCTGCTCTACGCTCCGCCGAGGAGGAGATCGGCCGGTCCGGCTGGGCCGCAGAGATCCTGCGCGTGCAGCAGGACGGGGGCCACTGGGAGGTCAATCGCGATCCCTCCGGGGACGACCTCTACACCCCGAAGTACATCGCGACCAATTGGAGGCTCATCGTTCTCTCGGAGCTGGGCGTAGCCGGGAAGGACCCACGTATCACGCGGGCGGTCGAGCTCCTGCTCCGTTTCTGGTACGGTCCGCAATCCCCCTGGGGGGACGCCTTCGGGGGCAAGGGGAGCGAACTCTGCATCACTGGCAACGGGGCTCGGGTTCTCCTGACGCTGGGGTTCGAGGAGCACCCCGCCGCCGTGAACTCCCTCAACTGGCTCATCGGAGCCCAGAAGGAGGACGGCGGCTGGCACTGCTTCCCCTCCGAAACGGGAACGCTCGACTGCTGGGAGGCGCTCGCGGCGTTCTTGGCCGTCCCGAAGCCCCGCAGGACGCCAGCGATGCTCCGGAGCATCGAGCGCGGTGCCGAGTTCTACCTCGAGCACGGCCTCCTTTCCGACCCCGACGGGAAGCCGTACGCCCCGTGGAGCCGGTACCACTACCCGCACCACTACTACTACGACGTCCTGCTCGGCCTCGACCTGCTCACCGCGCTCGGCTTCGGGAAGGACCCTCGGCTCCGTCCACGCCTCGACGAGCTCGAACAGCGGAGGAACGCCGACGGTACCTGGAGCCTCGACGCGCTCCACCCCGACCTTCCTCCCGACAACGAGTACCAGCTCTCGAAGCCGCACTACCCGTTCGTCCTCGAGGCGCCGCACCGCCCGAGCCGGTGGGCGACGCTCACCGCCCTCCTCGTGCTCCGCCGGGCCGAGCGAGTCTAGATCTCCGCCGGCGTCGCCCTAGCCCCCTCTCCAACGACGAGCGCCCCGACGATGGCCGACGCGAGCGAGCTCGCGACCACCTCGGGGGGCGCACCGGGGAGGAGCTCTTCGTACCCCACGAGTCGCCCCGCAACCTCCTCGGCGGGCAGGGCGAACACCGCCGAGAGCCGCTCTGCGTCGACCCGGTAAGGGAGGATGCCATGGTGCAGCAGGGTCGTGGAGGTGAGGTGCTGCGCGGCGCCCCCGAGGATCCTGCCCTCGACCTCCAGCACCTCTCCACGCGCTCCGAGGAAACAAAGCTCGGGATGCTTCCCTGTAGCCGGGACCCACTTCGAGTTCAACCCGGCGTCCGCGAACAGTCGGGCGGGGCCTTCGCCGAGGGGTCCGTAGGCGCACCGGAACCCTTTCTCGAGCCGAGGGTCGGACCGCGGCAAGGTCACGGACCAGCTCAGGTCGCCCAAGCCATGGTAGACTCCGAGCCCTCCCGAGGTGCGTCGAAGCACCGGAATACCGAGGCCGCGCGCTCGTTCGGCACAGGGGGCATCGATAGCTTGGGAGACCCCGAGCGTGAGTGCTTCAGCGCCGACGCGCGCGATCCGGACCGTGGGAGTTCCCCCCCGCAGCGCCGCCTCGTCCCTCGCGAGGATGCGTTCGACGGGCGATGCACCGTCGAGCTGGAGCCGAACGGAACCCGAGACCACGCGGACCGGACGATCACCAACGAGAAACGGTTTCCTTGCGGCATCACCCGGGGGAAGTCCTCTCCTCGAAAGAGGCGGAAGGCCCGGGATCACCTCGCCCACTTTCGTACGTGAGCACGCTTGGGAACGTGCGGACCCGCTCCCTTGCGGACCCGCCAGATGCACTCGAGCGGCCATCGGCGGCCCCAGGCGTTGTCGTTCGAGCTCAGGTAGGGAGTTCGAGCCCCGGGGGCGGGCCGAGTCTCGTGGAGGCGCTCGATGGAGAATCCGTTCTCAACGAACAGCTGGACCCACGCGCCGTAGGTGAGCTGATAGTCGACCGTGTCGGGGAACTCGAGTCGATGCTGTCCGAAGTAGTCGTGGCGGAGCGTCCGGGTCTGCCGGTCGGAGCGCGGGTCGTACGTGAGGTGACGCACCGGGCTCGCCGTGGAGAACACGAGGCGACCCCCTGGGCGCAGCACCCGCGCGCACTCGGGGACGGTGCGGTACGGGTCGCAGAAGGTCATGGCACCCCAGTCGCAGAACACCACATCGAACCGGGCTCCGCCGAACGGCAATCGGTCCGCGCTTCCCTGGACGAGCGGAAGGTGGGATCGCAACCGGGCCCGCTCTTTTCGTGCGTGGTCGAGGTGGGCACGCGAGAGGTCGAACCCAACGACCCTCGCCCCCTCTGCCTCGAGGGCGAGGGACCACCGTGCCGCTCCGCACCCCAGCTCGAGGACGTCCTGGTTCCTGACCTCCCCTAGGATCTGTAGCTCCCGTTCGAGCACCCGCCACAAGCCCCAGGATTTCGCTCTCGTCCCGCCCAAGACATGACGGTGCTTGCGCTCGTACTCCTCGCTCCCCTTCTCCCAGAACTGTCGGTTCTTCCGAACGGCGCTCTGGGGGTCGTCCCGCCGCTTGGGTCCACCCATCCGAGGGGAGCGAGCGTGGTTCCTCCTCGCCATGGGACCGCGGCCAAGTGCAGGGAGGGGATAATGAACGAAGCGCCGACCGTGCAGCGGCGCCCGGGCAGGCCGCAGCCTCCTGCCTAAGCGGAGGCCGGTCCGAGGGAGAGCCCCTAAATCGTCGTTTGAGTTCTTGCGGACCGGAAAGACCCTTCTGGGTCGGACCCCGTGGAGGGACGAGGATGGCAGAGATTTCCGAGTTCAAACTGCATCCTGGAGACACGGCCCCTCCGTTCTCCCTCCCCGGCGTCGACGGCCGGAGCTGGTCCCTCGAACAGTTCCGGGACTCGCCCTACCTCCTCGTGATCTTCTCCTGCAATCACTGCCCGTACGTCCGGGCCTGGGAGGACCGGATGATCGCGATCGACCGGAAGTACCGGTCGAAGGGCGTGGCGACGGTGCTCATCAACTCCAACGAAACGGTGCACCACCCCGACGACGATTTCGCCTCCATGGTCGCCCGCTCGAAGGAGAAGGGGTACCCGTTCCCGTACCTCCGCGACGACTCTCAGGAGGTGGCGCACGCCTACGGCGCGCTGGTCACCCCGCACCCGATGCTGTTCGGTCCGGACCGGAGCCTCCTCTTCCAGGGTCGCATCGACGACCAGCACGACCACCCCGAGCGCGTGCGGGAGCGGTACCTCGAGGAGGCCCTCGATGCCGCGCTCGCGGGTCGGCCGGTTCCGAGGCCCGAACTACCGGTCCTCGGCTGCTCGGTCAAGTGGAAGTCGTAGCTCCGGTCGTCCGCGCCGGCTCGCGCGCACCGTCTGCTTCCCGATCGCCTCCGCCCGCTTCTCGAACGCGCGTTTGAGCTCGGGACGTACGGCCGCCCCGCCGCGGTCGAGGCGAGCGGCGATCGCCACCTTCCCGGCGAGAGCGCGCGCGAGCCGTCCCCGTTGGGCCCGCGGCGCGGAATGGAGCTTCGGATGGAGGAAGAGGAGGCCATGACGCGGCGGGGGAGCGCGACCCCGTAGATGCTCGAAGAACGCCTTCTCGGCACCGAGCACCTGGCCGGTGCTCGCGGGCAGTCGGGCGAGCCG
>JAKIWH010000088.1:7055-7357 GCA_022750125.1 Thermoplasmata archaeon | reverse complement strand
ACCACCTTTCCGCGAACGACCGGTCCCCGGAAACCTTCTATGAGAAAGCGCGGTTCGGCGTGGAACCAGGCCCACCGTGCCGCGGCAGAGCTCTTCCGAGGATCCTCGTCCAAGCGTCGTCGGGGTTGACCGCCCTCACGGCGAACCTGCCGTGCCGCGGTTCTCGCTCGACCACCTGGACCCTGCGACAGCGGCGTCGTTGGATTTCTACGAGTATGCGACGGGCAGCTGGCGGAGACGGAATCCGGTCCCTGCCGACAAGTGGGGCTGGACCTCGTTTGTGGAGCTCGCGGAGCGGAACC
>JAKIWH010000088.1:2567-7045 GCA_022750125.1 Thermoplasmata archaeon | reverse complement strand
AACCACCTCCTGATTCGAAAGCTGTTCGAGGAGCTTTCGGGCTGTGATCGTTCCAATTCCTCGGCCCGACGCGCGGTCCACGGCTTCTACACATCGGCCATGGATTCGGCACGGCTCGAGCAGCTCGGGCTCGAGCCGCTCCGGCCCGACCTCGCAGCGATCGGGAACCTCACCTCGAGCGAGGAGCTCTTCCGGCTGGTCGCGGAGTTCCACCGCAAGGGGCTCGGAGGTGTGTTCCGCAGCTTTGTGGACCCTGACAAGAAGGAGAGCGGCCTCTACGCGTTCTACCTGAGCCAGGGAGGGCTATCCCTTCCCAACCGGGACTACTACCTCGAGGAGAAGTTCTCCAGCAAGCTCGAAGCGTACCGCGCTCACCTCGTTCGGTGCTTCGGACTCCTCGGGGAGGAGCCCTCCACAGCAGCCGCGTCCGCCGGCACCGTGGTTTCCCTCGAGCGGAAGCTTGCGGAAGCAAGCCGGACGCGCACCGAACTTCGGGAGACCGAGAAGAACTACAACAAGCGGAGCGTGGGCGAACTAGAGGAGGCATTCCCCCGGACCCCCTGGAAGCGGTACTTCGTCGAGAGCGGGCTCGTCGAACCGCGGCACGTCATCCTGGGCCAGCCGGAGTTCTTCGAGGCGCTGGATCATCTCGTCGGGACGATCCCTCTCGGAGAGTGGAAGACGTACTTGCGGTGGCACCTCCTCCACGGGAGCGCCCGCTTCCTCAACGAAGAAGTCGACCGCGAGAATTTCGAGTTCTTTCACAAGGTCCTGCTGGGCCAGCAGGAACCGGAGCCCCGGTGGCTCCGCGCGATCCGGGTGCTCGATTCCGCCGTCGGGGAGGCGGTCGGGGAGCTGTACGTGGCGCGACATTTCCCCCCCGAGGCGAAGTCGCGCATGGCGGAGCTCGTCGGCGACCTTCGGGCCGTCTTCGGGGACCGGTTGCGACGACTTCCGTGGATGACCGAGCCGACGCGAGAACGAGCGCTCGCCAAGTTCGACCGGTTCTCCACGAAGATCGGCCATCCGGACCGGTACCGAGACTACTCCTCGATCCCGATCGATGCCGCGGACTATCTCGGGAACTACCGGCGGGCCGCGGAGTTCGAACACCGCCGCCAGATGATCCGCGTCGGCGGGCCCGTCGACCGGACGGAGTGGGGGATGAATCCGCACGAGGTCAACGCCTACTTTGACCCCACCAAGAACGAGATCGTCTTCCCGGCCGGGATCCTGCAACCGCCGTTCTTCGATCTCGCCATGGACGACGCGGTGAACTACGGGGCGATCGGGGCGGTCATCGCCCACGAGATCACCCACGGGTTCGACGACCAGGGCAGGAAATACGGGCCCGACGGCAACCTGACGGAGTGGTGGACCGAGGCCGACCTCAAGGAGTTCGAGAGCCGGGCCACCCGCGTGGTGGAAGAGTACAACGGCTACGAGGTGCTGCCCGGTGCGCACGTGAACGGCGGGCTCACGTTGGGGGAGAACATCGCCGACATCGGGGGACTCAGCATCGCGCTCGAGGCGCTCCAGCGCCGACTCGCGCGCGAGCCCGCACGGCGCCGGCTCGTCGAAGGGCTGACTCCGGAACAACGGTTCTTCCTCTCGTGGGCGCAGGTGTGGCGGGAAAACGTCCGAGAGGACGCGGCCCGGCTCCGCTTGACCGTGGACCCCCATTCCCCCGGCCGCGCTCGGGCCGTGGGACCTGCCCGGAATCTCGGAGCGTTTGTCCAGGCCTTCGGGATCGAGCCGGGCGCTCCCATGTGGCGCGACGAGGCAGAGCGCATTGCGATCTGGTGAGCCTCCCGACGGGAGAATCCGGACCGGCGTGACGACCCTTTTCGTCCTCTCGGAGCGGGACCCGGTGGCGCACGGGGTCGGCGAGAGGTGGGGCACCCCGCCGGCGGCGGGGATCCACATCGGCGGAGCCCTCGTCCGGCTCCTCGGACCCGACAAGCTTCTCCTCCGCCGGGCCGAGCTCCACATCGAGGACGAGGCTCTCGACCCGCAACTCCTCGAGGCGTTCGGTCCCCGGGAGATCACCGTGGTGTTTCCCTCGATCCATCGGAGCCGATCGGGCCCGCACTGCTTCACGGTCCACCCGTTGGGCAATCCCCGGCCCGATGCCCCCGTCGGTGGGACCCCGGGCTTCTTAGTTCCCACCGACCCGCGGCTCATGGCCGCGGCGTTGCGGGCGGCGGACGCGGCCGCGGGACGGTTCGGAGTGAAGGCCACCTTCGAATCGACGCACCACGGCCCCACGCTCCATCGCCCGGCGTTCTTCGCCGAGATCGGAGGCGGACCTAACCCCGAACGGCCTCCCGCGGAGGAGGTGAACTCGCTGGCCGAGCTGCTTCTTACGCTCGAACCCTCGCCGACGGACCGGATCGCGGTCGGCATCGGGGGAGGGCACTACGTCCCGCACTTCACCGACCTCGCACTTGAGCGGAGGTGGGCCTTCGGCCATCTGCTCTCCGACCATGTGCTCCCCAACGCAACGTCCGAGACGTTCCGTCGGGCGATCGAGGCGACCTCGGGCTGCGAAGGCCTCCTGTTCGCGCGATCGCGGGATGTCTCCGTGGCACCGGGGGTCGGTCCCCGGTTGCGGGACTCCGACGCGCCTACTCGCGTTCCTTCCCGGAACGCTGGAACATGACCGCGCCGCTGCGGTAAACCGCTCGTCCGAGCTTGAGGTCGCGAACCGAAGCGACGTGCGGCGCCCGCTCGGCGAGCATCATGCTCTCCACGACCTGCCGGAACAGCGCGCTCTGGTTGATCTCGGGGTGCCGCTCGAGGAACGCCGCCTCCTCCGGGGTGATGGTGATGTTCTTCCGGAGCATTCCGACGTTGCGGTTCGGCAAAGGCATGGTCCGACGGACGAGAACGAGATATTAATACGTATTCGTCCACACCCACCCGAATGTCGAATCGGGCGCGTACGGTGACGTATACCACTTGATTCTCGTCGGAGGGCGGGGGCGCGAGCGCGTGGAGGCTCGTCGCGAAGGGCGGGCGAGGCTCCTCCGCAGCGTCCGCTCGGTCCGAGAGTCGAGTTGTCCGACCTCCCGGAGCTCTTCGCAAAGAACGCGCCTAGCCTACGCCGAGACGGGCTTCGGAGGGCCAGCCGCCGACGTGTTGTTCGGCGGGCCCGCGACGACGCTCGCCGAGAGGCGGAGGTCGAAGGTGCTAGCGGCGGCGCTCTGCAGCTGCGCCGGCGTGACAGCCCTCAGCGTGTCCGGCCACCGGAGCAGGTGGTCCTCGGGGAGCTCGAGCTCGGCGATCTCCACCGCGAGGCCGTGGGCCGAGGCCGTGTCCTCAAGCTCGAGTTGTACCGCACCCAGGGTGCTCTCCCGGATCCGGTCGAGCTCGGAGGGTGGGACGAGCTCTCGACCCATCCTCCGGATCTCGCCCCGGAGGAGCGACAGTACCTTCGCGGCCCGAGCCGGTCCCGTCCCTGCCTCGGCGAGCCAGTAGCCCCCCCAGCGGCCCGCCGCGAGCTCGCTGCTGGTATGGTACGCGAGCCCCTTCGACTCCCGGATGTTCTGGAACAGGCGAGACAGCAGCGACCGTCCGCCCAGTACCTCGTTCGCGAGGAACGCCGCGGGATACTCGGGGTCCGAGTGCGCGATCGCGCTTCCGCCCACGCGTATCTCGACCTGGCTGTTGCCGCGGAGGTCGATCCGAGCTGTGGCGCGCCGCGTCAAGTCCCGATCGGGGAGAACGGGTGTGCGAGGAGCAGGCGTCGAAGCGCCCGCCTTGAAGGCGCGCTCGAACGAGCGGGCGAGGGTCGCGGCGGAAGCCCGAGAAGTGCCGATCAGGGTCGACCGGTTCGAGAGCACGAACTGCTCGTGGTGACGACGGAGGGCGGCACGGTCGATGTTGCCGAGCGTCCCCGGGCTCCCGAACCCTGTTTCGCGAAGCGGATGGCCCCGCGCGAAGATGCGCTGAAGGAGCTCCTTCTCGGCGCGGGACGCGGGTTGGGCCAACTCCCGAAGCTGACGTTCCGCGAGCTCCCGGCGGACGCGCGCAAGCTCCTTCGCCTCGAAACGCGGCCGCAGCACGGCGTCGACGAGCAACGGGAGGAGTCGGTCGCGATGCGCCTCGGGACCCCAGAGCGTGACGGCAAGATGCTCGGGAGAGACTTCGGCGTGGAGGCTCCCGCCCAACGCGTCGAGCCTTCGGGCGAGGGCGGCGCGGTCAAAAGATCCTGCGCCGGCCGCGAGGAGGCTCCCGACGACCCTCGCGAGGCCGGCTTGCCGCGCGGGATCGTAGCCCCAGCCGGCGGGCGCGAGGTACGTGACCGAGAAGCTTGCCGCTCCCACGGGCGGCGCTTGTCGAAGGAATCCGAGCCCGTTGTCGAGTGTCGATCGTTCCAGGGCGAGCGGCGAACTAGCCATCTCGATCACCCGTCGGCTCGAAGCGGACCGTGACACGTCGTTCCGGCTGGAACAAGGCTCTCGCGGCCTCCGTCA
>JAKIWH010000088.1:2228-2557 GCA_022750125.1 Thermoplasmata archaeon | reverse complement strand
TTCGAGACCACGCCCGCCTAGGGTATCGAAGTAGCCCAGCCGAAAGGCGGCGCGACTTGCGCCCTCGTACGATAGGAGCGCGGCCTGCTCGACCTTTTCGCGCGCTTCCGCGAGCTCGGCAGCGGTGGGACCACCCTTCGCAAGCCGTTCGATCTCTCGGTCGAGCTCCGCCTCGAGCCAAGCGAGGGGAACACCGAGAGCGCACTGCGCATGGACGGTGAAGAGGCCCGGATGCACGCGCGGCCCGTACTGGCTCGACGCTCGAACTGCAAGTCCGGTGGAGACGAGCCGGCGGTACAGGCGCGAGGAGGGATGATCGCCGTGGCTTC
>JAKIWH010000088.1:0-2218 GCA_022750125.1 Thermoplasmata archaeon | reverse complement strand
GAAGAGCCGGGTCTCCCCACCGAGGAGTACATCGAGGAGGAGATACCGACCAACGTCCGGGGCCCCGACCGACGGGGCCCGCCAGCCGACCATCACGAACGGGGTGGTACCGGGACCCGTGAGCTCGCCGACCCGTGCGCCCGCGGGCTCCGGCTCAACCTCCCCGACCTTCGGGTCCTGCCCCGAGGCCGGCAGCTTCGAGAAAAGGCGCCGGACGAGCTTGGAAGTCTCGCGCAGTTCGAACCCCCCGGTCACAACGACGGTGGCGTTTCGCGTCCCGTAGTAGCTCCGATAGTACTTCGAGAGGCTCGGTGCGTCGAGCGAGCGGATGTCCTCCGGATAGCCGAGCGGATCCCACCGGTACGGATGGCGGCGAAAGGCGAGCGCCCAGAGCTCTTCGTCCGCGCGGAACTCCGGCCAATTCTCGGCCCCCTCCCGTTCCGAGAGTACGATCGCTCGTTCCCGGTCCACCTCGGCCTGGTTCATGCTGGCCCGGGTCATCCGGTCCGCTTCGATATCGAGCGGTAGCCCAACGTGCTGGGCGGGGACCGTCGTGAGATAGGCTGTGAAATCGACGTCGGTGAAGGCGTTCAGGTAGCCGCCCACGCCCATGATCGCGCGGTCCATCGCCCCCTTCGGATAGCGCGGCGAGCCGTTGAACAGCATGTGCTCGACCCAGTGCGAAGCGCCGGTCAGTCCTGGACGCTCGTTCTTCGAGCCAACCCGGTACCAGACCCATACGCTCGCCGTGGGGGCGTCGCGTTGGGGGGCGAGCAGCACCGTGAGTCCGTTGGGGAGTCGCAGCTCCCGCACCGAAGGCGCCGCGGTTTTCCCCGTCACTGCGATTACACCGGGCCCGGCCATATAACCCGGCGCGGGCCGGTGACGCAACGGTAATGACGCCGGCCCCGCCATCGCGCGCCGTGCACCCGGCGCTACGGCTCGTCCGCGTGGGTAACGTGCTCGTCTCGTTCGTGGGGACCGTCGTGGGCGGGCTCGCCGCGCTAGGGGCTGGGGTGAGCCTGCCGTTCGGCGCGTGGCTCTACCTCCTGCTCGCGGCGGCCTCGACCGGCTGCGTGACCGCAGCTGGGAACACCTTGAACGACCTCGGGGACCGAGCCTCGGACCGGCTCAATCACCCGGACCGGCCGCTGGTAACGGGTGCGATCACCGCCCCGACCGCCCGGATCATCGTGCTCGCCCTGCTCCTCCTTGCGGGCGCTCTCATCGTCCCCCAAGCACTCGCCCGTCCCGCGCTCCCCCTCATCCTCCTCGTCGCGGTCGGAACGCTCCTCGGTTACGAGTTCCGCGGGAAGTCGGTCGGACTTGCGGGGAACGTTCAAGTGGCGCTCCTCACCGGACTCGTCTTCCTGTACGGGGCAGCTTCGACCGGTCCTCTCCTGCCGGTCCTGCCGCTCGTGCTGATGGCGTTCTTCGCCACCGCGAGCCGCGAGGTGATCAAGGACATGGAAGACGCGGGCGGCGACCTCGACCGCTCCACCTTCCCGCAGACGCACGGACTTCCGGCTGCGTCGCAGCTCGCGCGGGCGCTCGTGGGCGCGGCGATCGCGCTCTCGGTCCTCCCGCTGCTCCTACTGTTCCGGCTCCCCTCCATCGCGGGGATTATGTACCTTCTCTCGGTCCTCGCGGCGGACGCACTCTTCGTGGTTTCTGTACTCTACCTCCCGGGGCGATTGCATGCGGAACAGCGGTGGAGCAAGATCGCGATGAGCGTCGCCCTCCTTGCCTTCCTCGCCCTCGCGTTCCGCTATGGCCCCACGGTCATGGGTCGAGTGCACCAGTACCTCGTCGACCGGCTCCGGCGGGGGCCGCTCCACCTGACGCTCATCGACCCCGAGAAGTCGGACGGGCCGGCGGCCGCCACGGTGGCGCGAGCGGCCGTCGGCCTCGGTTCGGACGCGATCATGCTGGGCGGGTCCACCGGGATCACTCCGGGAAGGATGGGGGAAGTTGCGAAGGCGGTCAAGGCGGCGGTTCCCGCGCCGACGATCATCTTCCCCGAAGGTGCGGGGTCGGTCGCTCGAGAAGCGGACGCGATCTTCTTCATGAGTCTCCTGAATTCGCGCGACCCGGACTTGGTCATTCGGACCCAAGCGCGTGCGGCGCTCGGCGTGCGCGCGCTCGGTCTCGAGACGGTATCGCTCGGGTACCTCGTCGTAGCCCCCGGCATGCGCGTGGGCGAGGTGGGCCGCGCGGA
>JAKIWH010000087.1:847-7430 GCA_022750125.1 Thermoplasmata archaeon | reverse complement strand
CTCAAGAACCGCGCCCTCGACCAGCTCCTGATGCTCGTCGCCGGCGAGCTCGAAGACCTTCTCTAGGTCCACGCCAGAACATCTAGCGCTGTAGCTCGCTCTGGGCGGCGGCGCGGGCGAGGAGCCCACGCTCGAGGAGGTACGCCCGGCGCGCCCCTCCGGGCCAGGCTAGCTCGACCGTCTCGGTCCAGTCCGGGGCAAGCAGGAACGGCGGGTGCGCCTTCACGGAGGCCGGCGCGGCTGCCGCTGCCTGCGGAAGTCGTCGTTCGCGTCCCCACCGCTCGACGATGACCACACTCCCCGGCTCGACCCGGAGCGTGCGCGGGGCCCGGCCCATGGTAACGGCATACCCCCCGAGAGCGGCGAGAAGTGCGATGAGCGCGAGCGCGCCGGTCCCGAGCAGATTGTCACGAACCCCCGGGTAGGGCGAGCTGAGCTGCGCTCCGATGAACGCGCCGAAGAGGAGGAGGAGGCAGCCGAGGTAGAGGAGAAAGACGCGGCCGGCCCGAGCGACTCCACCTCGATTCTCTAGCTCCCCAGGGGATTCCGTCGGCTCCTCGGTCGGGGCCTCCGGGAGGTCGATCCGGTCTGCGCCCGGCACGCGAGGCGCTCGCGCGGCGACGGAGCGCGGGATCCGGACGCTGCGCGCGGGGCTCCCCACAGCCTCGTTAGGCGAGCCCGCGGGTTATCTTCATTGCGCCCGAGCCGCTCCCGAGGAGGATGCGCAGCCACACCGAGTACCTCTGGATGGAGACGGAGACGGCGCGCGCGATCGTGAAGCTCACGGACCGGGTCGCCGAGATCGTCGCACGGAGCCGGGTGAAGGAGGGGTTCTGCCTCGTCTCGGCGATGCACATCACGGCGAGCATCTTCGTGAACGACGACGAGCCGGGGTTGCACGGGGACATCCTCGCCTGGGCGGACCGGCTCTGTCCGCCGGCCGACTACCAGCACCACCGGACGGGGGAGACGAACGGCGACGCGCACCTCAAGAACCTCCTCCTCGGCCACGAGGTGATCCTGCCGATCACCGCCGGGGAGCTCGACCTCGGACCCTGGCAGCAGGTGTTCTACGGGGAGTTTGACGGCGAGCGCCGCAAGCGCGTCATCGTGAAAGTGTTCGGCGAGTAGCGGGGCTAGCTTTCGAGGTTCGGGTCGGCAGCGTCGGGCGCGTCCACCCCGGACGTCGTGAGCGCCACCGAGAGGTCGACGAGCGGCACGCGCCGGGCGATCTCCGCCGCCATCGCGGAGCAGCTCGAGGGGGGCACGGGCCGGGAGGTGTAGCCTGGGAGAGCGAGGTCGTACGTGACGACCTTCTTTTCAGCGATCGTCTCCCAGACGGCGTGGAACACCCGGTCCGCGGCCTCGCGCTCCCCCAAATGGCGCAGGAGGAGCTCGAGCGAGAGGATCTCGGCGACGGGGTTCGCCTTGTCCTGGCCCGCGTACTTCGGTGCCGATCCGTGCACCGGCTCGAACATCGCGATCGTCTCGCCGAAGAGGGCACCGGGGGCGATCCCGAGACCGCCCGCGAGCCCGGCGCAGAGGTCGGAGAGGATGTCGCCGAAGAGGTTCGTCGTCACGATGACGTCGTACTCCTCGGGTTTCTTCACGAGCTGCATGCACATGTTGTCGACGAGCCGCTCGTCCGACGGCACCTGCGGGTACCGTTCGGCCATCGCCCGGAACGCCGTCTGGAAGAGCGCCCCGGTCGTCTTCATGATGTTCGCCTTGTGGACCGCCGTCACCCGGCGCCGGTGGTGCTTGAGAGCGTACTCGAAGGCGAACCGGAGGATCCGGTCGGAGGCCTTCCGCGTGATCACGTTCACCGTCTCAGCAGCGCTGTGATCCCGGTCGACCCAGTGCTCGACCCCCGAGTAGAGCCCCTCCGTCGCCTCCCGCACGACGACGAGGTCGATCCCGGGATACCGTGTCCCCTCTCCCGCGATCGCTCGGGCGGGGCGGACCGAGGCGAACAGGTCGAGCTGCTGGCGGAGCGCGACGTTCACGGAGCGGAAGCCGCTCCCGATCGGGGTCGTGAGCGGGCCCTTGAGCGCCACGCGGTTCTTGCGGATCGACTCGAGGACCGCGTCGGGAAGCGGCGTCCCCGCGGAGGCGACCGCCTTCTCCCCAGCCTCGACGGGTTCCCAACGGATCGGCACGCCGGTCGCCGCGGCCACCAGCTGCGCGGCCGCCGTGACCTCGGGTCCGATGCCGTCGCCGGGGAGGAGCGTGATCGTGTAGCTCATGCGTCGGCCGGCGAGCGGGACGCTCGCATAAGAGTCTAGGCCGCCGAGCGCGGGCGAGGCGGCTCCCTCGGTCCCCGGCGAACCGTTCCGCCGGGGCCAGGTCGACCGTTACGTCCGCTGCGCGTCCGGGTTGTGGGTCACTTCAACGTGGCGCTGGAACTCCTGTACCGAATCGAAGCGGAGCGCGCAGCGGGTGCAGACGTAGCCGGGCGCCCCCGCTTCCATCTCGCTCGTCGACCCGACGTTGAAGCCGCCGGCAGGGGTCTCGCCCTCTCCCAAGGTTGCGTAGCCCCCTTCGGAGTCCGAGGGAGCCTCCTCCGGGCGATTCCGCAGGAGCAGGATGGTCCCGACGAGGGAGAGGGCTCCCGCCACGAATCCGAGGTACCAGCCCACGCTCGGTCCCCACGTCTCTGTCCCACCGTTCCCGCTCGCACTCCCGAAGAAGGTGGAAGCAGGTGTGCTGATCCCCCCGGAGTTTCGACCGTACAGCCCATCCGAGTTGATCGCCGCCGGTTGGGCGATCAGGAGGACGACGGGAGCCAGGATCGCAAAGACGAGGCCGAGGATCCCGAGGACGGTCGCCCCCCGGCGGTAGTTCGGCCGCCAGCCCGAGGCGATGCCCAGCGACCCCCCCAGGAGGCCGAAAATTCCCCCGAGCACGAGGAGGGCGGCGACACCCGTGTAGAGTTGCCCCGTCGCGTTCAGATGGGCGGTGGAGAAGCTCGTGGACGCGGTGCTAGATTGGAACGTGACGGTAACTTGGCCGTCCGGTGAAAGGGTGACGCCCCCGCTCTGCGAACCCGTGAGCCCGATCTCGTACCACGGCAGGAGGATGCTGACGAGCAGGAGCAGCCCCACCGCGAGAATGAGTGCGCCCGCCACGACCGCGCGCTTGGGATGCCGGTCCACTTCGTGGGCCGGACCGTCGTAGCAGTACTAAAGTGGCGGGGGCGAGGGCGGCGGAGGGCCGGCGGGCTGCGCGAGCTTCGGTAGGATCGCGCGCAACACGTGGCCGCGGACCTTGTCCTCGTCCGGCTCGGTGGTCCAGAGGGTGACGAGCCCGTCCCAGCTCGCTGGACCCACGTCGGCGACGTCGACGTTCGGCCCGGGCCGCCCCACGGGGGTCGGGGGAAACGGTTGGCCAGGGTGGGCGACGGCCTCCTGGAGCTCGGAGAAGGTCAAGGTGTGCGGGAGCGTCACCCGCACGCGCTGGAGGCGCGCCTCCTGCGCCGGTAGGTTCACGACGAGGGCACCGATCACGACGGAGTTCGGGATCTTCGCGAGCTGGCCGCCGTCGAGTCGGAGCGAGGTGTAGAAGAGCCCTGCCCCCTCGACCCGTCCCGTGTAGCCCGGATACACGAGCTCGTGGGCGTAGGTCGGGGCAATCGCGCCGTAGCTCGAGGAGATGATCGAGATGCGGTCGCCGTTGCGAAAGGGCGAGGCGGCGATGAGGACGAGGCCCGAGAAGATGTTCGCGAGGAGCGTCTGGCTCGCGAGGGCGAGCACCACTCCCGTGAGCGCGGAGCCGTAGAGGATCGTCGAGAGCCCTACATTGAACACCGCGAAGAGCGCGAGCACGACCCCCGCCGCCACGAGGAGGTCGAGGAGCAGGCCGATCGCCGTGATCTGCGCGAGTCGGTCGTTCTGCTGCGCCCAGAGCTTTACCGCGGCGGTGAGCCGGTGCGAAAGGGTGTAGCCCACAATCAGGACCCCGGCGACCTCGAGCACCTGGACGGTCGGGCCGGTGGGGGCAAGCCGGAAGGCGACCACCGCGAGCCGGAGTGAAATGAGCACCGCCGCCGCTACGGCGATGGTGACCCCGAGACCCTCGAAAACGCGGCTGAGAATCCCACGCTGGCCCGCCACGGCGGGCTTTACCGAGGGAGCGAGATAGAGCTTGCCCGGTTGAACGATGAAAACATAAGAATTCTTATAGTTATAAGAAATCCTATGTCCCATGTCTCTCCCGTATCCCGAGACCCTCGCTGCGGAATGGGTCCCCCCGACCTCCGTCGGTCGTGGGCCCGAGCTCAATCGGCTGACCGCTACCTTGCGCTCGACACCTCCGGGTGTGGTGCCGAAGATCGCTGTTCTCGGGAGCGCGGGCTCGGGGACCTCTCTCGTCGCGAGACTAGCCGCGCGAGCCTGGGCCGACGGCGGAGCCGTCCGGTCGGAGACTACGCGGCGGGTGATCGCAGTTCGCGTGCGCTGGTGCAACGGCACCGTTGGTGTGGCGAGCGAGCTGCTCCGATACTTTGACGAAGGGTTCGGCGGCCGCGGTTTCAGCGTCGCGGAGGTTCTCGCAGGGTTCCTCCGACGACTCTTCCGGCTTCACCCCCGTGCGGCCATCGTGCTCGACGACGTGGGCGCGGCGAGCCCCGACCTCAGCCCGATCCTCGCGGCGCTCCTCGCGCCGGACCGCTTCCTGCCCGAAGGTGCACCAGCACCACCAACCTGGGCCGTGCTCGTTGCCGGGAACCGCCAGGCGCCCGCACTGCGGGCACAGCTCGGAGGGGCTGGGTTCGGGGCGGACGGCATCGTCGAACTCGAGCCGTACTCGATTGCGGAGCTCGGACAGATCGTGACCGAGCGTGCGGCTCGAGCGCTCGCACACTCGCCGGCCCCCGAGTGGGTCCGCGAGGTGGTGGAGCAGGTTCGCGTGGAGAGCGGTGGCGCGACCCGCGCTCTCGAGCTCCTGCGCTCTCGGCTTCTCGGGCCCGAGCAAGCGGACCGACCGTACTCTATCAAGGAGCGACCCCCGCTTGCCTCGATCGAGCCTCGGCTCCTCGCGGCCATCGCGCGCGCGACGAGTTCGGGGCCGTGCGAGGTGAGCGCGATCCGGCGATGGGAGCAGGAGTACTCCCGGCGCGCCGGCGCGCGACCGCTCGCGCTTACTACCCTCTGGCGCCGGATGGTCCGCCTCGAACAGATGGGCGTGCTGGTCCGGGAAGTGAGGGCCGGCGGCCCGGGAGGGACGCGATCGCTCGTCCGGTTGCACGGCCCGCTGTTCGGGGCCGGCGCGCTTACGGCTCCGAGTACTCCTCGAGGGCGGGTCGGCGCCGGTCTCGCGCCGCCTTGGCTGGTGCCGGAGGATCCCGCGCCGCCACCACGGATGGTTCGACCGTCGACGCTCGCGCCGACCCCGGTCGCGGGGGCCGGAGTTCGCGCAGGACCGTCTCAGCGAGCGACGTTGAGCTGAGCGCGGCCGCAACGCGGGCGAGCGGAGCAGCGCGAAGCGACTCGCGGTCGGCGAATCCGGCTGCGTAGAGCGCCCGTCCTCGCACCCGGCCGATCCCGCGCAGCCGTACCAGGTCGAGCAGCTCGGTCCGGACCCCGTACTGCACGCGGAGCGCGAGCTCGTCCACGGTGCGTCGGAGAGCGGGCCGAAAGGAGGCCGCGATCCGGGAGAGCCCGAAGAGGAGCCACTGCGCGTCCTCGACTTTGCTCCGAAGATCCCCCGCCCCGATGCCAAGGGCCCGGGTGAGCTCGAGGACGGGGACCTCGTCCGTCCATTGCTCGAGCGACTCGGCGGTCTTGAGCCCCGCGAGGAACAGCTCGAGCTCTTCCGTGACGCCGTCGGTGGCGCCCGGCTGGATGAGCAGCTCCTGCTGCTCTTCGGAGAATCGCTCGAGGAGGTGCGGGAGCTCCCCCCTCCGCAGGTAGAACGGGGGGAGGTCGGGGGTCTGGGCGAGCGCCGCGAGAAGGCTGAACGGACCCACGCCGAGGGGCGCCTTCTCGATCGCCTCTCGCAGGAGGAGCGCGCTCACGGGGTCAAGGTAGAGATCGCTCGTCAGGCGGCCGAACGGGGTCGCCCGAAGCGCCTCCCCCGGAACGAGGAATCCGTGCCGCGTGAGGTACTCGCGGACCGTCCGCACTTTCGCGACGAGCTCCGACATCGGGAGCGTTCGGCCGTAGAACGTTGCCGCGAAGAACCGCTCGAGCTCCGCCTCGTTCGAGATGTCCCCGCTCGCCACGAGCGCGAGCAGGTGCATCCGAAGCGCGGGCTCGGCGGCGAGCCGGGAGACGACCTCCTCGGGGGGCGCGGACAGGTACTGGTCAAGGTACCGCTCCTCCTCCTCGGGGCTGCGCGCGATCAGGACGGCCTCCCCGGTCGTGTCGAAGCGGGGTCGACCGGCCCGCCCGCACATCTGCTGGACCTCGCCCGCCGAGATCGGGCTGTTCATGCCGAGCCGGTCGTCGTAGCGGGTGGTGTCGCGAACGATCACGCGCCGGGCCGGGAGATTGATCCCGGCGGCGAGGGTCGGGGTCGCGGCGAGGGCCTTCAGGCGGCGGTCGCGAAACGCCCGTTCAACCACGCGCCGTTCGGGATTCGTCAG
>JAKIWH010000087.1:0-837 GCA_022750125.1 Thermoplasmata archaeon | reverse complement strand
CGACACCGTGAGGAAGCAGCTCCGCGAGCCGGCGGCTCCCCTCGGTCTCCTCCTCCCCAAGGGCTCCGAGCTCCGCGGCCGCGGCCGCCGCCCCGGCTCGCTCCTCACGGTTGAGGAGCGGTCGGACGGTCCCGGTGAGTATCTGCGCCGCTTGCTCGCTACCTTTCCGGGTGTTCACGAAGACGAGCGCCTGGCCCCCTTCCTCGATCACCGTTCGTACGAGCCGCGGCATCGCCTCCCCGGGCGGGGCGAGCGTTCGCGTGGTGAGGTCGCTGAAGAGGATCCGGCCCCCGTGGTACACGCCCTGGCGGAGCGGTACCGGTCGGAACTCGCTCTCGACGCGGCGCGCGTCGAGCCACGCTCCGAGCTCCCCCGCGTTCCCGACCGTGGCCGAGAGCGCAACCACCTGGAGCTCGGGGTGGTGCTGGCGCAGTCGCGTGATGGTGACCTCGAGGGTCGGACCGCGTTCCGGATCGCGTAGCAGGTGCACCTCGTCCACGACCACGCACCCCAACCGGTCGAGCCACGGACTTCCCCGTCGGAGGAGACCGTCGGCTTTCTCGCTCGTCGCGACGAGCAGGTCGAGCTTCTCGAGCTTCTCGGGAGGAAGGTCGAAGTCGCCGATGGAGAGTCCGATCTTCGCCCCGAGGGACTCGAACGCCTTCAGTTCGTCGTATTTCTCCTGGGCCAGGGCGC
The DNA here is from genome assembly GCA_022750125.1 of Thermoplasmata archaeon. Lineage (GTDB taxonomy): Archaea > Thermoplasmatota > Thermoplasmata > Lutacidiplasmatales > UBA184 > JAKIVR01. The sequence continues at coordinate 141 of JAKIWH010000087.1, read as the reverse complement.
GGAGGGGAACGAGGTAGAGTCCCGTGCGGCCGGCACGGAACGCGCGCAGCAGGGCGAGGTAGGCGACCAGCGATTTGCCGCTCGCGGTCGGGGCCGCCAGCACGAGACTCTCCCCGGCGAGGGCGGGACCGAGCGCCTCGG
>JAKIWH010000010.1:9960-34579 GCA_022750125.1 Thermoplasmata archaeon | reverse complement strand
TCCTCGTTCTTACCTTGGGCCTTGAACCGATCTTCAGCTTTGGAGCGACCATCCAACCGAGCGTCTGGCTCTTCGACGCCTTCTCCTTGGGAGCCGTGACGGGCCCCTCGAACCTCGGAAGCCTCGAAGCGGGGGCCATGGTCGGCTTCCACGTCACCGGCGCCTACGCCGCGGTGAAGCTCCTCTACAACTGGACCGGGATCAACGGGTGCGCGCCCTCCCTCACCTCCGCTTGGAGCTGCACGCTGCCCTCCGCCGGAAACTACACCGTCGGCGCGAACGCAACGAACAAGTATGATTACTCGGAGAGCGCGACTCCGCTTTCGCTGAGCGTTGCGCCGGCGCTCGTGAAGCCGGTGCTCACGATTTCGCCCGGCTCGGTGGACCCGAACCAGAGCACGATGTTCTCCGTCGTTGGGCAGGGCGGGGCGCCGCCCTACAGCTACTCCTGGTCCGGCCTCCCGTCGGGCTGCGCGAGCTCGCCCACGGCGAGCTTGAGCTGCGCGCCGAGCATCCCCGGAACCTACGCTACGATCGTCGGGAGCGTCACCGATACGAACGGGGTCCGCACGAGCTCCTCCCCCGGCACCCTGAACGTCTTTGGCCCCGTTGGCCTCTCCACGGTCGTCGTCCATCCGGGGGTCGTCGACGTGGGAAAGGCGACCACCCTCTCGGTAGCTGCGCACGGAGGCTCGGGCGGCTACCAGTACGTTTGGACCGGGCTTCCGCCCGGGTGCGCCACGAGCGACTCGGCCGCGTTCCCGTGCACCCCGTCGAGCTCCGGCAGCTACCCACTTTCCGTGACCGTGACCGACACCTTCGGGGGCCAGGCGATGGGGACCGCGACGCTCGTCGTCGCGCCCTTCCCGACGGTCCTCCTCACGCTCACCCCAACGATCCTCGACGCGGGCGAGGCGATGAGCCTCACCGCCACCACTACCGGCGGGGTCGGGAACTTCACCTTCGCGTTCACGGGCCTTCCCCCGGGCTGCTCCGCGGGAACCCACCCGATCGTCCTGTGCACTCCGAGCGAAGCCGGCCCCTACCTCCTCCAAGTCACAGCGACCGACTCGGAAGGGCTCAGCGTCACCTCGCAACCGCTGAGCGTTGCGATCGCGGCGACGCTCGGGGTTGGCGTCGTCGTCACCCCCGAGCCGGTATCGGTCGGTGGTGCGGTCACGATCTCGCTCAGGTCTACGGGGGGATCGGGACCGTACTCATACGCGTACGCGGGACTCCCCCCGGGCTGTGCGTCCCAGAATCTGAGCGCCCTCACCTGCACGCCGACCCAGCCGGGCAACTACACGGTTCAAGCGTTCGTGACGGACGCCTCGGGAGTCGAGCGGAGCACCGTCTTCTTCCTCGTCGTCCACGCGCCCTCGAAGAGCACCGCCGCCACCAGCTGGCTCCTCGCCGGAGTGGGGGTCGCGGTCGTCGTCGCGCTCCTCGCCGCCCTCCTCCTACTCCGCCGACAGAGGCGGGACGAGGATTGGGCGACCACCCCGCAGGAGCCCCCCTCCGAGGGGCAGCCGCCCGACGAGCCCTCCACTTAGTCGGGGTTCCGGCGCGGGCGCCACCGGGGCCCGGCGCTCGCCACGACGGGCGGATGGGCGAGCTCGGCCGAGGGATCGAGTTCGTACACGGCGTAACGGACAAGCTCGCGGAATCCGAGCTTCTCGAGCCGCGGTCGGAGCCGGTCGCTCTCGGCCCACAGCCCGACGAGCGGTGGGGGGCCGGGCAGGCAACGCCCGACCGTCTCGAGGAGGGTGGTCGAGGCGACTCCGCGTCCCCGGGCCGACCGACGGGTCGCAAGTCCATGAACGCCCCACGCCCCGCGGAACCCGTGGGCGATCGCGGAGGCCACGAGCTCGTTCTCCTCGAACGCGAGGATGGGCAGCAGCTCCTCCTCGGGGTTCGGATGGGCGAGTGCAACGATAAGGGACCGGCGGAACTCCGCCTGTTCGGTCGGGCCGCCCGCGTCCCACAGCTCCACCACCCGGTCGAGCTCGACCTCCTTCGCCGGACGGACCTCCATCGCGCCCCCCGCCGGGGCGGGGGTCGGTGCACGCGCGGCGTGCAGCGAGGCGGACTCGGCGCGCGCGTGGTAGCCGAGCCGCTCCAAGGCTCGATGCACAGCTGCCGCCACCGGAAACCGGACGCGAAAGACCGGGCGAATGGCCCGTTGGTAGTAGTGGTCGAGCGCCCGCTCGAAGAAGCCCGCCACCCGGTCGGGGGCCACCGCCAAGTCCTGGACGAAATTGAACCGCGGGACCGCGAGCCTCTCGTTCGTGACGAGCGTCGCGCCCGGGATCTCGAGGCCGAACCCCCCGAACGCGTAGACGAACGCCCGCTCCTCTGCGAGGAGCGCGCCGATCGCGGGGTCCCGAAGTTCGGTCACCGAGGCACCCCCGGCCGAAGGGTCGTCGCTTCCCTTAACGCCGCCCGATGGACGGCCGTCGCGTTCGGCAAACAGGTATAACCCGGGCTCCGTCGACGGGAGCGCGGCTGCTCGGCGGCCGCCAGCCAGCATGGTCGCACCTCCCCTACTCCCCCCGGCACGTGTCGGTGTCCTCGGCGCCGGCAACATGGGGAGCGGGATCGCTCAGGCGTGCGCTCAGGCGGGGTACACGGTCCGGGTCCGGGATGTCGACGAGGCCAGTCTAGCGCGGGGCCGGGCCGCGATCGAGAAGACGCTCCAGGGGGGCATCGACCGGAAGAAGATCACGCCCTCACAACGGGACCAGATCCTTTCCCGCCTCCAGTTCACGACCGACCTCCGCGAGGCGGTCGAAGGAGCGGCGCTCGTCGTAGAGGCGGTCTTCGAGGAGGAGGCGGTCAAGCGGGCCGTCTTCGCCGAGGTGGGCCAGCACGCGCCCCCGGAAGCGATCGTCGCCACGAACACCTCCTCCCTCTCGGTGAGCGCGCTCGCTCGCGGGTTCCCGAGCCCCGGGCGCTTCGCTGGCCTTCATTTCTTCTATCCAGCGGCGATCAACAAGCTCCTCGAAGTGGTCGGCGGAACCGAGACCTCCCCCTCCACGCTCAACACGCTCGAGCGGTTCGCCTACCGTCTACGCAAGATACCTATCCGGACCGCCGACCGCGCCGGGTTCGCGGTCAACCGGTACTTCGTCCCGTACCTCAACGAGTCGGCGCGGATGGCCGGAGAGAAGGTCGCCTCGCTCGCGACGATCGAGAAGGTCGGGCGAGAGACGTTCGGGACCGCGCTCGGACCGTTCGAGCTCATGAACATCACGGGGATCCCGATCGCCCACCACTCGATGGGCTCGCTGGAGGCCGCCTTTGGCGCGCCGTACGCCGCGTCGCCAGCCCTCCGCGCGCAGTTCGAGAAGAAGCAGCCGTGGGGTTGGAAGGAGACGACGGTCGAGCCAGAGCTCGAACCGGCGGTCCGGGAACGTCTCCTCGGACTCGTCTTCGGCATCGCGGCGGAGCTCGTCGAAGAGCATGTGGCCACACCGGAAGCCACCGACCGTGGGGCGACTGTCGGGCTTCGCTGGGCGAACGGGCCGTTCACCCTGCTCTCGCAGGAGGGAGTCCCCTCGGCGCTCCGCAAGGTCGAGGCGTACGCCGCCCGATGGAACGGGACCTTCCCCGTGGCCCCCGAGCTCAAGCGCCGAGCAAGCTCCGGGGAGAACCGGTGGCCGCTCCGGTGGGTGCGCGTCGAGCGCGACGGGCCTCTTGCCTGGGTCCTCCTCGACCGCCCGGAGGCGCTCAACTCCCTCAACTCCGTACTGCTCGGCCAACTCTCCGACGCGTTCGATGAGCTCGCGCGCGCCGAGGGACTCCGCGTCGTCCTCCTCGCTGGCTCCTCCCCGGTCTTCGCAGCGGGGGCCGACATCGCCGAGATGGCCCGCAAGGACCTCCTCGAGGGCCGCGAGTTCGGTTTCGTCGGGCAGGCGCTCTGCCGCAAGATCGAGGAGTTCCCGACGCCCGTCATCGCCCTCGTCGAAGGGTACGCGCTCGGGGGCGGGCTCGAGCTCGCACTCGCCTGCGACTTCATCGTGGCCGCGGACGATGCGAAGCTCGGCCTTCCCGAGGCGACCGTGGGCATCCATCCCGGGTTCGGGGGCGCGAGCCGGTTAAGCCGCATCATCGGGCGGGCGGCGACGAAGTACCTCGTCTACTCCGCGAGCCCCGTGCCGGCGACCGAAGCGGCTCGGCTCGGGTTCGTCACGCTCGTCGTGCCCCGCGACACGGCTCGCGCCGATGCCGAGGCGCTCGCCCGCACCATCGCCTCCCGCGCCCCCCTCGCGCTCGCCTGGGTGAAGCGCGTGATCAACCGCGGGATCGACGCCCCGCTCGATGCGGCGCTGCGGCTCGAGGGAGAGTCCGCGGGCTACACCTTTGCGACCGAGGACCGGACGGAAGGGATGCGCGCGTTCCTCGAGCGGCGACCGCCGAAGTTCACGGGGCGGTAGGCCGGGGCGTCCCGCTAGGCAATCCCGGCGACCCCCCGGTAGCCGGCAGCGTCGATGGTTTCGGTGCGCTTCCCGCCCGGCTCCGGGGTGACCTCGACGATCCAGCCCTCGCCGTACGGGTCCTTGTTGAGGAGCTCGGGGTGTTTCTTCAGCGCCTCGTTCACGGCGCTCACCGTTCCGGTCGCCGGCGCGTAGACGTCGGCGACGGTCTTCACCGACTCGAGCGAGAGCAGGACCGCGCCCGCTTCGACCTTCTTCCCCACCTGCGGAAGGTCGACGAACACGATGTCGGTGAGTTCCGATTGGGCATGGTCCGTGATGCCCATGCGCACCATGCCCCCGTCCTCCTTCACCCACTCGTGGGTGCGCGTGTACTGCCGGTCGGTCGGGACCGAATCTCCGCTCATGTACCGATCTCCCAGCTCGAGGCGTACTCGCGTTGGCTTGGTGTTAGCGTGTCAAGCGTGATACCGAATCCGGGTAGCGCCGCCTCCGCCACCCGGCGGTCGAGCTCGGGTGGCACCGGATGGACCTTCACGGCCATCTGCTTCCCATGGAGTGCGAGATGCTCCGCGGAGAGCGCCTGGAGCGCGAAGGAGAGGTCCATGATCTCCACCGGGTGACCCTGGCCCGTGGCCAGGTTGACGAGGCGTCCCTCCGCGAGGAGATAAACGCGACGCCCGCCGGGGAGCGTGAACTCCTCCACCTGGGCGCGGACGCGCCGGTGGGAGGAGGCAGCGGCGAGCAGCGCCGCCCGAGAAACCTCGACATCGAAATGGCCGGCGTTCGCAAGGACGCAACCGTCGCGGAGGAGGCCCAAGTGCTCCGCGCCCACCACGTCCCGCATTCCGGTGACGGTCACGATGAACTCCGCCGCGGGGGCCGCTTCCCGCATCGGGAGCACGCGGAACCCCTCGAGGCGCGCCTCGAGCGCACGTACCGGGTCCACCTCCGTCACGATGACCTCAGCGCCGATCCCGCGCAACCGGGAGGCGAGCCCCTTGCCCGACCAGCCGTACCCTGCGACGACGCAGGTCCGGCCGGCGACCAAGAGGTTCGTGGCGTGGAAGATCCCCTCGAGGATCGACTGGCCCCCGCCGTAGCGGTTGTCGAAGAGGTGCTTCATCTCGGCGTCGTTCACGTTGATGGCGGGGAACCGGAGCTTTCCCGAACGTTCGAGGGCCACGAGCCGATGCACCCCCGTCGTGGTCTCCTCGGTCGAGCCGAGGATGCGTCCACGGTCGGGCCGGGCGGTATGGGCGAGCGCGACGAGGTCCGCCCCGTCGTCGATGATGATGTGGGGGTCGGCCTGGAGCATCGCCCCGATCGCCGCCGTGTACTCTTCGGTCGACTCGCCCTTGCGGGCGCGCGTGTCCACCCCCTCCGCGAGGAGGGCGGCCACAGCGTCGTCGTCGGTGGAGAGCGGGTTACCCGCGGCGAGGTGGACCTCGGCTCCGCCCGCCTTCAAGGCGAGCGCGAGGGCCGCCGTCTTCGACTCGACGTGAAGCACGCAGGAGAGCACCATGCCCCGGAACGGGCGTTCCTTCTCGAATCTCGCGCGGATGCCCTCGAGGACCGGCATGTGCGCGCGTGCCCAGCTGAGCTTGAGGGTTCCTGCCGCCAGATCTCCCGTCACGGTGCGACCGGCCGGCGTGAGTGGCAACGGGTTAAAAGTGTTCAGCCGGGCGTGGCGGGGGAAGCGCGTCCCCGCCGCGGTTCGGTTCAGCTCGGCCTATCGGGTGACCGCCCCACAGAAGGGACAGACGAGGAAGTCGGAGGGGATCTCCTTGCTGCAGTTCGCGCACGCTCGCATGCCGCCGGGCGGCGCCGATCCGCCGGAGCTTTCCGTTTCCGCGGGCGGGGTCACCGGAGCGGGGGGCGGAGCCGGACGGGCGGCGGGCGCCGGTCGGAGGGGCGCCGGACGCGGGGCGGGGGCGGCTGGAGCAGGAACGGCCGCCGCGGCCGTAGCGCCGGCACCACCGCTCGGTGGGCGGCGGCGGGCTGCGGGAGCCGGGGCGGGCGCGGGCTCCTCCTCGGGCACGCTCACGGTAGGGGCGCCCATGCCAGCGCGGGAACCCGCGGACTGCTGGAGCTTCCACTGGCTGAACGAGACATAGCTGGGCTGGCGCTTCCACCAGTCCCAGAACGCTCCCTCGCCGTAGTTCTCCTGGAGCTCCTTCTTGGCTTCGGCCCGGAACCGCTCCACGAAGTCGGCGTACCCCTGGCGCTCGGGGTCCGTTGCCTCGGAGCCGGGGGCGCCGAGGAGGGTCGCCGCGCACTCGGGGCAGACCGCGGACTTCGCGGGAATCGTGGAGCCGCATCGGCTGCAGCGGACCAGGTCGGGCTCGAACTCGGCGCCGCACTTCGGGCAGGTGAGCGCGTCTTCGGGGATCAGCTCGCCGCACTCGCCGCACTCGACGAGCTTGCCGCGCGCCTGGCGGGAGGCGAGTACCAGGAGCGCGAGGAGCGCCGCGACGATCGCGCCCGCGATAACGAGCCAGAGCCAGATCGGGAGGCCGAGCAGGGTCTGGAGGAGGAAGTTCTTCCCCGCCGGCGCCCCGCCCGAGACGGTGACCACGTTCGAGTAAACGTGGTAGACGGTCCTGTGGTTGTACTCGGCGCTGATGTTGAGGGAGTACGTGCCGCCCGCCTGCAGCGTCTGGACGGCGGTGATCTCCTGGTGGAAGGGGCCGGCCGGGTCCGAGCCCGAGCCGACGAAGAAGGTGCCGCCGGGGCCGACGAGCGTGACGTTGATGAGCGCGTTTCCGCTCCCCGCGTAGCTCAGCGTCCCGTCGCCCGCGTAGTTCGTTCCCGGCACGATCGTGCCGGTGGGGGGAGAGAAGCTGAGGGTGATGAACGCCGGTTGGACGACAATACTGATCGGGGTCTTTTGGGAGCCTCCGATCGGCGCCACACCGTTGTTCCAGGTGGTCGTGAGGAGGAAGGTGTCCGTCTTGGTGCCGCCGAAGCCGACGGTCGTCTCGTTCACGCGCCAGGTGAAGTTCAAGGTCCGCTGCGCAAGGGAGGCGAGCGGGCCGATGTTCTGGACCGGGCCGAGAGGGAGCGCCGGCAGGTGGTTCGGTTCCTGGAAGGAGAGGGAGGCGTTCGCGGCAAACAACGCGCCAGCGCCCTCGTTCGTCACGTTCACCTTGATGCTCAGGTTCTCCCCGATCGCGACCGTCGAGTTGGTCACGGGGGCGCCGTTCACGAGCACGCTGTAGGCCGAGACCGTGAGCAGCGCGCGGTAGCCGGCGTACGAGGCGTTCCATAGGGTGTCCCACGTCGCGGGGGAGAGCCCAACGGGGTAGGGAGTGACGGAGCTGTAGTGCCAGATGCTCGTGTTCGAGTCTACGGGCGAAAGGCGGGTGTTGATGTGGTACGCCCCGACGACGCTGCCCGTCGGGAGGGAGGAGAGCGTCACGACGCTGCTCGCGAGGAGGAGCGGGTCGGTGCCGGTGGCATCGCTGAGACCGTAGGCGAAGCCTCGGTTCGTGGCCCACGTCGCGAGGTAGCCCGCGAGGTCGGGGTCCGCGCTCGGGAAGTTGTTGAGGAAGGTGACGGTCGCGTTGGCCCCTTGGCTTCCGTTGTAGGCGGAGTAGGTGGTCACCTGCGCGTCGGCGATCGGGCCGTAGGTCGAGGAGGAGATGCGCACGACGCCCCATCGGTAGAAGTTCGCCGCGCTCCCCGCATCGAGGGGCAGCGCGATCGACATGTTGTCGAACGTCGTCGTAAAGGCGGTCGGGACCGAGACGTTCGCGAGGAAGGCGAAGGAGTTCCCGGAGAGAACGAGCTTCTGCGAACCGTACTGCGTCGGCGTGGGGGTACCGGGGGATACGGGCGTTCCGAAAGTGGCGTTCCAGTTCAAGTCGAGGAGCGAGTCCGCGACCGTGAGGGTCGAGCCGCCCTGGACCGTCATATTCCACGGGTAGTTGGGGATGAGCAGGAGCGAGGTCTGGAGGATGTCCACCGGCACGCTCACGTTGCCGAGGTGGAAGGAGAGCGTGGTGGGGCCCCCGAAAGAGCCGCTCGCGGCGAGCAGGTCGAGGATGCCCGCGGTGTTCATCTCGTTCACGATCCCCGCGGAGAGCGGGATCATCTTCGTGTAGGTGATGTTCCCCACCGGGACGCTGAGCGTCGTAGCTCCGATCGGCCACGTCCCGTGGAAGTTCAGCGTGGTGTTCGCCGAGACGCTCACATCGGAGAGCGCGTTGTACGTGATCGCGAGCTCGACCCCGCCGAGGACGGGGTTACCCAGGGCGAGCGCGAGGTAGGGCGCGACGGGCGACGGAAGAGCGAACGCGTTGAAGGTGTGCGCCTGCCCCGCGCCGAGGGAGGCGGGGACGGTGTCGTTGAGCGGGGTCATCGGCTGGCCCCACTTCTGGAAGTTGACCGCGAAGTAGTCGTTCCACTGGCTCGCGAGCACCGAGGCGCGCGCCCCGTTCTGCACGACGAGCGTCGGCGAGAAGGAGGTGTCCGCGCGCAGCGTGGGCCACTCGGAGAGGGTGGGGATCGCCGGGTTCTGCGAGACGACGGAGCCGTTCACGTAGAGCGAGCTACCGGTCCCGTTGACGAGGATCGTTCCCGGGAAGAGGAGCTTGCTCACGGTCGCGGCGAACGTCCCGCCGTTCGTCACGTGGAGGGAGAGGTCCGAGAACGGGTTCAGCACCCCGACGTCCGTCGTCAGCGTAGAGCTCGCGAGGACGACGAGGCCCTCGTCCGTGAAGTTGTAGATGTGGCTCGCCCGCTGTCCCGCCGTGCCGCTGTTGGCGATGAACTGGACGAAGTCGACGGTGAGGTAGTCGACGTACAGCTGACCCCCGGGCAGGACCGTGATGTTCCCCTGCTCGTAGTAGGTGGTCGAGCCGGTGGTGGTCGGGGAGAGGATGAACGGCGAGTTGGAGGGGCCGACGATGAGGTCGCCGTGGGTCGCGAGCGGATGCGCGGCCGTGGCTACGTCAGGGGCGGCCGTGGGGGCGCCGGGAGCTCCCGCGAAGGCGAGGAAGCCTACCGGGAGGAAAAGCAGCACGAACGCGACGAGAAGTATACGCCGGGCACTGTCGCCACGCTTCACTGATTATGCACCCCTAAGCGAACCTGCACCTGTCTTTTGACCGGTGCACGCTCGAAATAAAGGTGGGCATGTGGTATAAAAATGAATCCATTCCGAGTTCGGCCTTGAACGTAGGCGTGCGCCCAATCGGGCTCGCTCGCGGCCGTCTAGCGGGAGTACCTCCCGTACACTAGCGCAGAATAGCGTGCGGGCTAGCCCGGGAGCTCCACGACCACTTTCCCGAACAGTTCGGGGCTCGAGAATCGCTCGAACGCCTCCCGCGCCCGCTCGAGGGGATGACGGGAATCGACGACCGGAATGAGCCGCCCCGTGCCCAGCTCGGTGAGCATCCCTTCAAACTCGGCGCGGCCCGCCATCGTGCTCCCCCGGATCGACGCCTGACGCCAGAAGAGCGTCCGCAGGTCGATCTCGGCAAGCGGTCCGGAGGTCGCGCCGATGATGACGAGCCGCCCGCCCCGGGCAAGGGCCCGAACGGTGCGCGGCACGCTCTCCCGCCCTACCGAGTCGAAGATGAGGTCGAATCCCTGCTTGCCGCTCTCGGCCCAAAGCACCTTGTCGAGCTCGCTTCCCGGGGAGAGCTCGAGCGTGCGGTTCGCGCCCAGTGCCCGGGCCCGGTCGAGTTTCGTCGCGGAGCGGGAGACCACCGTGACCTCCGCGCCGCGAAGTCGCGCGACCTGGATCGCGGCGGTGGAGACGCCTCCGCCGGCTCCCACGACAGCGACCCGTTCGCCAGCCGCAAGTTCCCCGACCGTGAGCAGCGCCCGCCACGCCGTCTGAAAGACGAGGGGCGCTGCGGCGGCTTCGGCAAAGCCGAGTGAGTCCGGGATCGCGTGAACGTTCCGCCGCGGAACGACGACGAGGTCGGTCATCGTGCCCTGGGTGTGCTCGCCCACGATCCGGTAGTTCCGGCAGAGCGCCTCCTCCTGTCGCTTGCACGCAGGACAGCTCCCATCCCAGAGCCCCGGGTTGAGAAGCACCCGGTTGCCGGCCTCGAGGTCGTCGACGCCTTCTCCCAGCTTGTCCACGATCCCCGCCCCGTCCGATCCGAGAACGTGCGGCCTCTCGATGGGTACCCCGGGAATACCCTCCAGCACGAATCGGTCGAGGCGGTTGAAGGCGGCCGCGCGAAGTCGGATCCGGACCTCGCCGGGACCGGGAACCGGTTCCGGCAGCTCGACCCAACCGAGCCGTTCCGGACCCCCGTGCTCGGTGAACCCGAACCCTCTCACGCCTCGCCCGCCGGCGAGAGCCGCCAGCGGCTGCGCTCCCCTTGATCCTCTACGAGGATGCCCGCGCTGCGGAGCTCCTTGCGGATTCGGTCCGCTTCTCCGAAATCTCCCCGGGCCTTAGCGCGCCGGCGCGCGGCGAGAGCCACTTCGACGAGCGGGGAGAGGTCGACCGCGGACCCGCGTTCAGCATCGGCGAACAATCCCAGTACCTGCTGAGCCCACAGGTACGGCGTTTCGAGCGCCGCGAGCGAGGCGCCCGAGAGTTTCGCCCAGGGCGGAGCGCTCTCGCCGATCCGGCTCACCCACCCGAAGAGCAGCGCGATCGCCTCCCGGGTGTTGAAGTCGTTCGCGAGGGCGTCGTCGAGTCGGCCGGGCAGCGCCGCGGCCTCCTCGGCAAGCTCGGCAGCTAGCTCGGTCCCTTCGCGGTCCTCGCCACCGGTCCGGAGCTCCTCTCGGATCCGTTCGAGCGGCTGGGAGAGCCGTCCGAACGCCTCCCGCGCCTCCTCGAGGCTCTTTCCTTCCTCGAAATCAAGGGGCGAGCGGTAGTGGGCGTTCAGGTAGAAGAACCGCAACGTGTCCGGTCCGAACCGGTCGAGCGTGGCCTCGAGTCCCACTACGTTGCCGAGGGACTTCGCCATCTTCTCCCCCTTGAGGGTGAGGAGGCCCGCGTGCATCCAGTAGTTCACGAGCGGGGCCTTGTCGGTGGTCGACTCCGCGAGGGCGATCTCCCCCTCGTGGTGCGGAAACTTGAGCTCGAGCCCCCCGCCGTGGAGGTCGTACCGGTCTCCGAGGAGCCGGAGCGTGATCGCGGTGTCTTCGACGTGCCAGCCCGGGCGGCCCGGGCCCCAGGGGGACTCCCAGGACGGCTCCCCAGGGTGCGCCGCCTTCCAAATCACGAAGTCCTCGGGAGCGCGCTTGCCCGGCTCCGTCTCCACGCGGGTCCCCGGCCGCTGCTCCTCGCGCCGCTGTCCGGAGAGCTTGCCGTAGTTCGCGAATTTCGCTACCTCGAAGTAGACGCTTCCGTCGGAGGGGTACGCGTATCCTTTCTCGACGAGGGTCTGGGTCTGCGCGAGGATCTCGGGCACGTAATCGGTCGCGAACGGGTATAGATCGACGGAGCCCACGCCGAGTCGTGCCATCGAACTCTGGTACGCGGCGAACTTCCGCTCCGCGAGCAGGAGCGGGTCCGTCCCCTCCTGGCCGCCCCGCTCGATCATGTGGTCGTCGAGGTTCGTGACGTTCTGGACGTAGAACACGCGGTAACCCCAACGGCGGAGCGCGCGGGCGACGACGTCGAAGGTCACGGCGGTCCGGGCGTGCCCGATGTGCGCATCGGCGTAGGGCGTGAGACCGCAGACGAACAGGCCGACCCGCGGTGGGGTGATGGGAACGAAGAGCCGCGAGCTGCGGCTCAGGCTGTCGTAGAGCTGGAAGCGGCGCATCGCTAGAGCCGGCGGAGCGCCGCCGACACCTCCTCGACGAGGTCCGCGGGATCCTCGATCCCGCAGGAGAAACGGAGGAGTCCCTCACCGATCCCCCGTGCCTCGCGCTCGGCTTTGGGGAGGCTCGCGTGGGTCATGCTCGCCGGGTGGTCGACGAGCGATTCAACGCCGCCGAGGCTCTCCGCGAGCGTGAACACCTTGAGGCCGCGGAGAAATCGGAGGGCAGCCTTGCGTCCGCCCGCGAGGTCGGCGCTCACGATTCCTCCCGGAGCCGACATCTGTCGGCGCGCGAGCGCGCGTTGGGGATGGCTTGCTAGCCCAGGGTAGTACACCTTCCGAACTTTCCGGGAGCTCTCGAGCGCTTCGGCGAGCGCCTTCGCGTTGAGGACGTGCTGGCGCATGCGGACGCCGAGGGTGCGGATGCCTCGGATCACGAGGAAGCAGTCGACCGGGCTCGGAACGGCTCCCACGGCGTTCTGGAGCCAAGCGAGCTTCTGCCCGAGCGCGGGCCGACGGCTTACGAGCGCCCCTCCGATGATGTCGGAGTGTCCTCCAAGGTACTTGGTGGTGGAGTGGAGCACCAGGTCGGCGCCGAGCTCAATGGGCCGTTGGAGCGCCGGGGTGGCGAAGGTGTTGTCGACCGCGAGAACGGTCCGCGAGCGGTGCGCGAGCTTCGCGAGCTCGCGCAGGTCCGCGATCTTGAGGAGCGGATTCGTCGGCGTCTCGACGAACAGGAGCGCCGTTCTCTCCCGCTCCAACTCCCGGCCCACGAGCGCCGCGTCCCGAGTATCCACGTAGACCGGTCGTACTCCGAACTGCCGGCGGTGGTGTTCGAGCAGCCGCCACGTACCACCGTACAGGTCGTCGCTCGCCAGGATCCGCGAGCCCGAGGGATAATGCTCTAGCAGCGTCGCAAGCGCTCCGAGCCCCGAGGAGAACGCGAGCCCGGTCGACCCGCCTTCGAGCCGGGCGAGGAGCGTTTCGAGCTGCGCGCGGGTGGGGTTGCCCGATCGAGAGTAGACGTACCCCGCGGGGGACCGGTTCGGTGCCGTTTGTGCGAAGGTGCTCGAGAGAACGATGGGGGGATTCACGCCGCCGGTGGCGGGGTCGGTCGGCAGACCATCGTGGAGGAGCCGCGTGTCAAACCGCATCCGGTCCTCCACGGGTCGAGATGTACGAGAGGAGGTCGTGCCGGGTGAGCAGCCCGACAAACTCCCCCGTCGTTCGGTCGCGCACGAGGAGGGCGTGCACCTCGCGGAACCGCCGGACAAGGTCGGCGACCGGGTCCTCCCGGTCGACGGTGCCGAACGGCGGCGCGAGCACCGCACTCACCGTTCGGTCGAGGGCCGACTGCTCGGAGAGGACGGCGCGCAGGATCTCCTCTTCGCTCACCGAGCCTACGTTTTCCCGGCCCGCGAGCACGGGCAGCTGCGAGATACTGTGATGGCGCAAGAGCGCGAGCGCGTCCCGTACCGTCGTGGTCGGGTCGACGCTCAGGATCGGGCGGCCGAACTCCTTCGCGAGGAGGAGCGTCCCGGCTGTCGCACCCTCGTCCAGGAATCGGTTCTCCCGCATCCAATCCTCGGAGTAGAACTTCGAAAGGTAGCGGTCCCCCGAATCCGGGAGGACCACCACCACGGTGGAACCTTCCGGGAGAGGGCGGTCACGAAGCCACGCAAGCGCACCCGCGACCGCCGAGCCGGAGGAGCCGCCGACGAAAAGCCCCTCCTCGCGGGCGAGCCGCCGGGCGAGGTGGAACGACTCTCCGTCCTCCACCTGGACGAACTGGTCGATCACCGAGAAATCGACCGTCTTCGGGATCATGTCCTCCCCGATCCCCTCGACCTTGTAGGGATGTGCCTTCACGAGTTCGTGAGTCTTGAAGTAGGGGGCGAGCACCGATCCTCGGGGATCGACCCCGACGATGCGCACGGAGGGACGGTGCGCCTTGAAGTACCGGCCGATCCCCGAGATAGTTCCGCCGGTCCCCACGGTTGCGACGACGGCCGCGAGCCGCTCCCCGCCCTGGCGGTCGATCTCGGGACCGGTCGTCCGAGCATGGGCATCGGGGTTCGCGGAATTCACGTACTGGTTGGGGTAGCAGGCGTTCGGGATTTCCTGCGCGAGACGGCGGGCGACCGAGTAGTGGCTCATCGGATGGTCGGGCGCCAGGCCGCTCGGGGTGATGACCACGCGAGCACCATACGCCCGCAAGAGCCGGACCTTCTCCGAGCTCATCTTGTCCGGGAGCACGAAGACGCAACGATAGCCGCGAACGGCGGCGACCATCGCGAGTCCCACACCCGTGTTGCCGCTCGTCGCTTCGACGATCGTACCCCCGGGTTTCAGCAGCCCTTGTGCCTCGGCCGCATCGATCATCGCCGGGGCGATCCGATCCTTGACCGAGCCGCCGGGATTCAGGTACTCGAGCTTCGCGAGCAGCGTGTACGGGATGCCCTTCCCAACGCGGACGAGCGGAACGACCGGGGTGTCTCCGATCGCGTCCAAGATGGAGCGCAACGGGGCAGCGCGCTCGTGCATCGAGGGCGGGGAGGGTGGGGCCGAGATAAGCCCTTACGAGGGGAGGCGCCCGAGAACGAGCAGAGCCGTACCCGTACGGTGGTGTAAGTGCCATTCGAGCAGGGGGGTTAAAAGACGCCACGGACCTCGAACCTAGCGGAGAACGGATGCTCGGCTCGCTCGAATCGGAGGTGCTCGCTGCGCTCCGCGCGGACGGCACCGCCTCGGCGCGCGAGGTGCGCCAGCGGCTCGCCGAGCGAGGCGTGGCGGTCGCGTACACCACGGTTGCGACCATCCTCACGCGCTTGCACGCGAAGCGTCTGGTCCGGCGGACCCGCGAACCGTGTCAGGGAGGCGCGCGGTACGTCTACCGCCCCGTCGACTTCGAGCGCAAGTACCTGAGGCATATGCTCAAAGGGGTGGTCGCGTTGTTCGGACCCACAGGGGTGGTACACCTGGGCGAAGAGCTAGACCGGATCCGGCCCGAGTCGCGGCGGACACAACGCCGGCGCTCCCGTCTCTAGGCTGCCCTTCCTCGCCTGCATGGCGTTCTCCTCGCTCCCCTTCCTCGCCGTCCCCGTCGTCCTCTGGTGCGCGCTCGGCGTGGGGTTGCTGCTCACGTTCCGAAGGTCAACCTCGGAACGACTCCTCAGGCTCGCGGCCTGTTTTGTCGCCCTGTGGGCCCTCCTTGCGACTACTTCGCTACTCTGGGTGCTCCGCCACGGAGGGCTCGGCGGGATCGGTGCGCTCGCGCGCTCACCGGCACTCCTGTTCGCCCCTTCCTCCGCGCCCCTCTGGCTGTGGGGAGGAGTAGGGGCGTTCGCGCTCCTCGCGGTGGCCTTTGTCCTGAATCAGGCGGTCGGCCGGGGCTTTCTCTACCTCCACGAAACCGAAGAGATTCCGTGGCCCTCGCGTTTCCCGAGGCCGAGGGGCGCCACCTCGCTCCTCTCGCTCCGCTCGGAGCGGCTGGAGGCGTTCTCATTCACCCTGCTCGAGCTCTCGGCCCGCTCGCTGCCCCGCCGCCGCGAGGTCATCGTACTCTCCTCCCGCCTCCTCCGGGTCCTAGACCCCCAGGAAATGGAAGCGGTGGTTGCGCACGAGCTCGGCCATGTTCGCGACCTGGACAGCCGCTACCTCACCTACCTCCGTACGCTCGCCCGCCTCCTCCGGTGGGATCCCGTCCTTGCCACGGTGGCGGGGCGGCTCACACGGCGCGAGGAGTTCGCGGCGGACCTGGCTGCGGTCGAGCTGACGGGGCGGCCGCTCGCGCTAGCCCGGGCCCTCGAGAAGCTCCTTCTCCTCGGTAACGTGCGAGGCTCGGGCCGCCTCGTCTCCGGCCTCTTCGGACCCGGGGGCCAACCGGGGCGGCGTGAGCTTGACGAGCGAATCGCGCGGCTCCGCTCGCTCGCCGGCGCACCTACGGAGGCGGCGCAGCGTGCCTAGGCGCATCTTGGTGCGCCGGTTCCTGCTCTACGTTCTTACCTTCTCGCTCACCCTTCTCCTTGGGACGAGCGTGGGCACGCTGGGCGCGCCTACTCCGCCACTCCCGGTCGAGCGAGGAGGCGAACTGCTGAGCGCACTCTCCCTTCCCTCC
The DNA here is from genome assembly GCA_022750125.1 of Thermoplasmata archaeon. Classification (GTDB taxonomy): domain Archaea; phylum Thermoplasmatota; class Thermoplasmata; order Lutacidiplasmatales; family UBA184; genus JAKIVR01. Next base: position 18,287 of record JAKIWH010000010.1, on the reverse strand, counting down.
GCGACCCCGGGGGGCGGAGCGTCGGTCGGTTTCGCGCTCAACGATCCGTTTCCCCTCGACCTAACGAATCTGACGCTCAGCTTCGAGTTCTACTCCTTCGATCCGACCCCTGGGACGGGTGCCGAGGCGTTGCCGGCGGACGGTCCGACGTTGAGCTCCGGAGGCAGCGCGTCCACTTCGGTCCACCTCACGCTCCCGCAGCTCGCCGGGGGCGAGCTCTGGACCCGTCCGGTAAACGTATCGGTCCCGTCCGGGGCAGCCCAGGGAACCTACTCGGTGCGGGATTCGCTCGCGTTCACGCTGAACAAGACGTACTACCTGTTCGAGTCCCGCGGTTTCTTCTCCGCCTCGGCCTGGTCCGCGGCGACGGTGGCTCCGAACGGCACCCCGACGCTCAACCTCTCCCGGCTCGGCGTCTCGGGAGTGCTTCCCGAGACGGCACTCCTCGTCGACCAGAACACCCCGGTCGCGATAGCGCTCTACCTCATCCTAGCGGCGGCGCTTGTGCTTGCCGGCGCCGGCGCCTACGTTGCTGGAAGGCGCCCGACCCGGTCGAGCGCGGGCGCGAGCGGCCCGCCGCGCGAAAATGCGGCTCCCACCGCTTTCGGAAGTAGCCGGAGCAGGGAGGGGGATTGGCGGAGTAACCTGCGAACAAGGTCGGACGGGAAGTCAATGTCGCCAAAGGCGACGATCGAGGCGCGAAGCCCCGCGTCGTCGAGCGCCTGAACGATCCGGTCGAGGTCGGCGTCGCTCAACCTGAGGAAGACCCGGCGGAGATAGAGGGCACGCCGAAGTTCGTCGCCGACCTCGGCGTCGAACCTCGCTGGGTAGGGAGCGAGCGCTCCCGCGTCGAGCCCGCCCGAGCGGAGCCCTGCGTCCGCGACCTCCGAGGCGATTTGGGCCGCCCGCTGCGCTAGAAAGATGCCGCCGCCCGACAGCGGCTTCACTTGGGCCGCCGCGTCCCCGACGAGTAGGACTCCGTCCCCGACGATGCGAGGGAGCGTTCCGATCGGGATTCCCGAGACAAGATAGGAGGTAGGGTTCCGGAGCGGGCGGCCGAACCGGTGCGCGAGGTGCTCGAGCAAACGCCCGAAGTACTCCCGGGCCGAAGTGCCGTCCGCCGTGGCGGCGAGACCGACGCGGGCCCCACCGGCGCCGTCCGGGATCCACCAACCAAAGAGACCCGGGGCGAATCGGGTGCCGAGGTACACCTCGACCTCCTCGGCGTCCCCCGGGCTCTCTGGGAACTCCGCCTCGAAGGCGGGGAGGATCTCGATCTTCCTCCGCAGGCCGAACGCTCGAGCGACGGCGCTCGCCACGCCGTCCGCACCGAGGACTAGGCGCGCCTCAAGCTCGAGGGCGCTCCCATCGGCTCGGCGGAAGTTTGCCCGAATCGTGCCCGAAGAAGTTCGGTGCCCCGCATCGAAACGGAGCCCTGCTTCGAACCTGGCACCCGCGCGCGCGGCTCGGTCGGCGAGCTCGCGGTCCAGCCCCCCGCGGTCGATTACGAACGCGCGGGGTTCCTCGGCCCGGAAGCCGAGCCGATGGAGCGACGGTGAAAATACCGCGGCTCCGCGAACAGCCTTCAGGACGGTCGCGCGGCTCCCGGCGAGCTCCAGCACGCGCGAGGAAACGAGGCCCGCGCGCTCGACCGGATGGCCGATCCGGGGATGTTCCTCCGCGACGAGCACGTTGTGCCCGCGGCGCGCAAGCTCGTAGGCGGCCGTGGAGCCCGCGGGACCCGCACCGACGACGAGGACGTCGACCGACTCCACCAGCTCCCGACGGTGCCCTCCCACATAACGAGAGCCGCGGAGGGCGCGTCCGAGGAGGGGTGCGAACGCGAGCCGGTCCCTGAGCGCCATGCACGGTCCCGCTGGCGCCCGGGGAGAGGCTTAAGGGGGCAACGGGGGTGCGCGCGCCCGTGGCCAAGCGCCGCCTGAAATCCAGCGCCCACGAGAGCGAAGAGAAGGCGCCGACGACCATCGAGGACCGGCGGGCCGAACGGAAGCGAGATCGACGCCGTCGCGAGGCGCAGGGAAAGGGCGCGGATATCGCCGGAAGGCCGCGGGTCCGGCGCGCGCTCATGCTGGGCATCCCCGCCGGTATCGTCGTCGTGGCGGTCGTCGTGCTCGTCTTCTTCAATCCGTTCCGTGCGCCGTGCCTCGTCTTTCAATCCATCCCCACGCAAAGCGGCATCCCGGCGTTTCCTTCGCACAACACGACGACCGACCTCACCACCAGTTGGTGCCCGCCCTCGGTCTCGGCCGCGGAGGTGATCCGTCCGTACCTTCAGATCGAGATCCAGCACCAGTTCGTCGGTTTGCCGAGCTCGATCGGTCGTAATTCGACCTACAGCTTCGGGGGACATCCGTACACCTGCGAACTGCCGCTCAGTACGCAGGCCCCGAACCCGCCTTCGAACCCCGACGGCACCATCAACATCGTCTCTCCCTGGGCCTACTCGTACACTCTCTCCGACTTCTTCCAGGTCTGGTCGCAATCCTACAGCGGCGTCGCGGTGAACGCCACGAAGCCGAGCCAGCCGATCACCTACACGCCGACGGATCTCCTCGGGTTCAGCTCGGACGCGACGCACCGGATCACCTTGTTCGTCGACAACCAGGTGTCGAGCGCCGGACCCGACCTCGAGTTGAACCGCCTGCCGTACACGAACGACGCCTACCCGAGCTGCATCAACACCGTGTACGGAAGCGGGCACACGATCCTCCTCACCTACGCCTCGCTGAACGCGGTCGCGTTCTCCGAGCTTCGCCCGGCGGTGACACTTTCCACGACGACGAACGGGCTCCCGCTCGCCGCGCTCCTGTTCTACACGTCGCTCCCGCACCCGGCCGTCCAGCTGCATCTCCTCGCGACCGAGCACGCGGCGACGGCCGGTTCGCTCGGATGGCTCGCCGCGCGGGCCGCCGCCGCCCTCGTGATCCGCTAAGCGGTTGCCGCGCCGTTCTCCCGCCAGGGGACGGGAACCTGGTCGGTTCGCTGCCGCGGGAGGACGGCGGAGCGTTCCACCGGCACCGCGAGGCCCGCGCGGTGCCCAAGAAGCCCGGTCCAGGCGATCATCGAGCCGTTGTCGACGCACAGCGACCGCGGAGGGGCGAAGCTGTGCCCGCCCCGCCCTTCCGCCATCGTCCGCACCATTCCCTGGAGCCGCTGGTTGCAGGCCACGCCGCCGCCGAGGACCACCTCCTCCCGTTGCCGGTGCGCGAGCGCCCGCTCGGTGATCTCGGTGAGCATGCTGTACGCCGTCGCCTCGACGGAGTAGGCGATGTCTGCGCGGCGCGCCCCGTCCCGGTGGAACGCGAGGGCGGCCGTGAGCATCCCCGAGAAGGCGACGTCCATCCCGTGGACCGAGTAGGGGAGCGCCAGGAGCTCGCTACCGAGCCTCGCCTCCGCTTCGAGGGCGGGTCCTCCGGGGAAAGTCCCCCCGAGGGCGATCCATAGTTTGTCGAGGAAGTTCCCGATCCCTACATCGAGCGTCTCGCCGAGCACCCGGTAGCGGCCCGCGCCGTAGACGATGACCTGAGTGTTCCCGCCGCTCGCGTAGAGGAGCATCGGATCCTCGAGGCCGCTCAGGACACGGGCGATCTCGACGTGCGCGACGCAGTGGTTCACCGGGACGAGCGGGCGCTCCCAGAGGAGCGCGAGCGTGCGCGCGACGGTCGCACCGGCCCGGAGGCACGGGCCGAGCCCCGGACCCTGCGCAAAGGCGACCGCGTCCACCTCGGAGGGTCGGAGATGGGCGGCCTCGAGGGCGGCGCGGACGATACCGGGCAGCGTCTCGACGTGGTGGTTCGCCGCCTCCCGGGGATGGATCCCGCCCGCGGCGGGGCGGTACATGTCTCCCGCTTGGCCGAGGACGCGCGCGCTCTCGTCCACGATCCCCACGGAAGCCGTGTGCGCGGTCGACTCGACGCCGAGGACGATCATGAGCGTCGGCCCCCGAGGGGGGCGAGGTCACTCCTCGACGGATTCGATCCGGAAGAAGACGCGGGTGCCGCGGAGCGCGGTCTGGATCCGGTCCGCGAATTCGAGCGACTCCCGCACCGTGGCCTCGCGCGCCCAGTCGTAGACGAAGTCGTACCCCCCCGAGTGCGGCCGGAACCCCAGGTTCTCGAGAATCTCCGCCACCTCCGAAAGCGGCGCCCCTTCGCTGTCGAGCTGGAGGAGAAGGTAGGTCTTCATGCGCGATCGCCCGGCCCGCCTGAGAGCCCCGGAGCGCCCATTAAGCTCACGGACCCTCCGTCTCGGCGCCGGGGGGCCACGGCGGCGGCGAGGGCTCCTCGACGACAAGTCGGGGAGCGCGAGCATGGCTCAGGATCTCGGCGGCCACTCCACGGCGGAACCGCCCAAGTTCGGGGGGAGCGAGCCGTAGTCGACCTACCGCGAGGAGCCGGTCCGCTTGGTCGACGAGGAGTGCGGCAGAACCCGGCGAGAGTCCCCGGTCGGCGGAAGTCGCATACCCCGCGAAGAGGGTCCGGCCCGACTCCACGAACGGCACAGCGTCGGGGGCCACCACCACGCGGGCTTGGGGGGCCGGAAGGATCCGGTGCAGTTCGTTCGCCCCGGCCCACGTCGGGTACGGGATGCCGTCGTTCCCGACGACGAACCAGGTCTGTCCGTCCCGGTCGAGCCGTCGCAGCCGGCCGGTCCGCGCGGATCGGACGGCGACGAGCTTGAGCTCCCCCAGCCGAGCGGCCGCGCTCGCGCCGTAGCCCCAAGCGAAGAGCGCGTTCAGATGACGGAGGGTCCAGAGCGCGACGCGCGAATCGGGGTCCTCGCCCGGATCCTCCTCGACGGGATCCGGCTCCACGCGGCGCAGCTCCGGGTCGTAGAGCTCCGGTCCGACCCAGCAGCCGACCGGGTACACTTCGAGCAGCTCGAGCGGCACGGGCCCGAGCGGGGTCGCGGCCTCCCACCAGATCGGAGCGCCCTCTCGGGTCGCACAAGGCACCCCCCGGAGCGATCCCGGAGTGAGCGTGATCCGTGGGTACTGGTGGAACGGACCTTTCCCCGCGCGCCAGAGGGCGAGTCGGGCGAGGAACCGGATCACCGAAGGGCGGAGCCCCGAAAGTGGCGAGCACCAGCGGAAGGTGGGCCGGCTGTCCGGCTCCACGGGGACGAACCATCGCGCCCCGCGCACCGCCGCTTTGAGACCCTGGTACAGCGCGGGGTGGCCGGAGGCTCGTCGCTCCGCGAGCTCCCAGAGGGTCCCGTCCCGGATCGCTTGGCGGACGCGCGCGAGCTCCGTGGCGCAGGCGGCGAGGTTGTGTCGCGCCAGCTGCCGCTCCCGTTCCTCGGGAGGGCGCCCGGCGAGCGTCGCGAGGGGGAGCTCCTGGCAGGCGAGGCAGTCGCAGATGGGCTCGCGCACCGACGCGAGCGGGACCGTTCCCTCCGGCAGCATCACCGCGTCGCGGCGGGCGAACTTGTGGTAGGAGGAGGAGTCGAACAGGTCCACGCCGAAGAGGGCGGCGAACGCGAAGCAGACCGGATGACCGGCCCCGAAAAGATGCACCGGGCGGTTCGGCGCGAGAGCGGGACGCGCGGCGAGCAGCAACTGAGCGAGCTCGGGGAACCGATACTGCTCCAGGAGCGGTACGACGCCTCCCACCGCGAGGAGGTCACCGACCTCCGACGCGATCTCCGCGCTCCGGTACCGGAGTTCGGGGAACGATCCGCCCTGGACGGGAACGGCGAGCAGTCCCGACCGCCGCTCCCGCGCCTTTCGAGCCCGCAGCGCGGTCTCCTCGACGCCGCGCTGGGCGACCTCGGGGGAGGCGCCGGGTTCGACGAAGATGTCGAGCACCGTCGCGATGTCGCTCCCGATACGGTCCTGGAAGTCGATGATCTCCTCGGGTCCCGCCTCCACCGAGCCGTAAGCGTGCTGCTGGAACGCACCCGAGTCGGTCATGAGCGGTCCGTCGAAGTCGAGGAGCCGATGGAGCCCCTCCGCCTCCGCACGCGCGCGTAGCTCGGGGCTCCGCCAGAGGATGTAGGAGGAGGTGATGGCCGCTCGGAGTCCGAAACGGTCGCGGATCTCCCGCGCGGGGATCACCTGGCGTCGGGCGTCCGGATGGAGCACCGGCAGGAGCGCGGGGGTCTCGATCGTGCCGTGCGGCGTGGGAAACCGGCCTAACCGAGCAAACCCGTCCCGCTCGAGGAGCTCGAACTCCCGCATCCGCGGCCGCGGGGCCCCGAGGGAATATGACGGCGACTACGCCCACGAGTCCCGGATCCGAACAAGGAGATCCGAGAACATCGTTGCCGTGAGCTTCCCCGTGTTCGTGTTGAGCGGGCTCGGGTGGTACGCCCCCCAGAGGAGAGGACGGCCGGGTCCCAAGGTTGCGCAGGCACCGTGCCCAAACGCGGTGGTGCTCCGGGGAATATCGAACAGTTCCGCGCTCGCGCGGCGGAGCGCGTCCCACGCGAAGCCCCCCAAGGCGAGGTAGGCGCGGGCGCGCCGGAGCTCGGCGAGTTCGCGCACGAGGAAGGGGAGGCAGGCATCCCGTTCGACGGGCGTAGGTCGATTGTCGGGAGGGGCGCAGCGGACTGCCGCGGTGACCCAGGCATCGGTGTACCGGAGCCCATCGTGCGCACGGAGCGAGGTCGGCTGGTTGGCAAACCCCGCCGCGTGGAGCGCCCGAACCAGAAACGCGGCCGAGCGATCCCCCGTGAACACCCGTCCCGTTCGGTTGCCACCGTGCGGGGCAGGTGCAAGACCGACGACGATGAGGCGAGCGTTCGGGTCGCCGAATCCCGGGACCGGCCGGCCCCAGTACGTTTCGTTACGAAACTCCCGTTTCTTCTCCTGCGCGATGCGCTCGCGGCACCGGACGAGGCGTGGGCAGCGGCGGCAGGCGATGATTTCCGTTCTGAGCGTTTCGAGCGGTTCCATTCCCAGAGCGAGGGCGAGCGGAGCCCCCCGGGCACAATAAAGGGAGGTAGAGCACCTCCGTCGGACCGATGACTCCCGCTTTCGCGCGTCGTACCGGCGCCAGTTCCGGACGTGGTGCGCGACGCCCGACCGACCGCGGGGCTCCTGACTCGGCTCCGCCGGGTCCGCCGTTCCTCCTCGTCCTCCTCGACACGAATCTGCTGCTTCTTCCGTTTCAGCAGGGCTTCCCTCTCCTCGAAGCGCTCGGCCGCTGGTCCCCCCCATCGGCGCTCCGGGTCCCGACCGCGGTGAAGGGCGAGCTTGAACGGCTCGAGCGGCGAGGCGTTCCCGGCGCCGGAGGCGCGCTCGAGCTGTCGACGCGCCTGAAGCCGATCGCGAGCCGCGCCGGTGGGGACGGCGGCTTGCTCGAGCTCGCGCGCCGCGAGCGTGCCGTGGTCGCGACGGCGGACCAAAGGCTCCGACGCCGGCTGACGGACGCCGGCGTCCCGGTGCTGTTCCCCCGGGGAGGAAATCGGGTCGAGCTCGAGCCGGGGCGACCCGTCGGTCGGCTACAGTTAAGAGAGAAGCCTTCCTCGATACCGACGCGGCGGAGCAGGAGCGGGAGATGAGCGACGACGACCAGATGCTCACCCCAGCCCCGGGGGAGTTCGGGAGCGGGGTAATCGGCGTGTGCGACATCTGCGGCCGTCGCCAGGCCGTTATCGTCCTCGCCGAGGAGCGGTACAAGCTCTGTGTGCTCGATTTTCTCAACAAGAGCTGGATCGGGAGCAAGGCCGCGCCAGGACGACCGCTTCCGCCCTATCGGAGCGAGCGGTTCGACTTCCCGACCGAGTTCTCCCCCTCGGGCAAGGGCTCGGCGATCGTCCTGAGCCCTACCAGGGAGGTGCGACGACCGGCCGTACTCGTCACACCGGATGTGTACGGGCTCACGACGACGCTTCTCGACGCTGGGATCCGCATGGCGCGGGCGGGGTTCGAGGTGCTCCTACCCGACCTTACCAAGGTCGATGGGCTCTCCCCGGCGGACCACCTCTCGCTGCGAACTGACCTTCGACTTCGCGGTGGTATTCGGCTCGACTCCCCGAGGGTGCTTCGGCTCGTCGCCCTCTACTCCGACGCTCTCCGGTTCCTGAGGACGCGCCCCCTCGCGGACCCGGAGAAGGTCGCGTTGTTCGGTGCGTTCTACGGCGCCGCCCTCGCGATCGGGCTCGCCGGTGCGGACCGACGTACCGCGGCGGTCGCGGTGGCTAGCCCCGTCGCGCTCCGCTCGCCCGACTATCTCCGCCTCGTCAGCGCGCCCGTTCTCCTCCTCGGAGGTGAGCGGGATCGTGCGGCGCGCGCCTGCGCGGCCCGGTGGGGACCGATCCTCGCGGAGGCGAAGACTCCGTTCGAGGTTCAACTTGAACCAGGG
>JAKIWH010000010.1:2664-9950 GCA_022750125.1 Thermoplasmata archaeon | reverse complement strand
TACCTTGCCCGGGACCTCTCGGGCTACGCGGTGGGCCCCGCGGAAGAGTCGTGGCGGAAGCTTCTCGCCTTCCTCCACGCCCGGCTGCTTCCGCCTCCCCCGAAGCCTCCCGCGCCTCGGACCGTGCCGGCACCTGCAGCACCGGCCACCCCGGCCGCACCGGTCGCTACTCCGATCGCAGTACGCCCGCCACCCCCGGCGGTACCGGCGCCAGGGGTCCCGGGCTAGCGCCCGAACGACCCAGGAGCGCCCCGACTACGCCGCTGGATAGTCGTAGAACCCGCGACCGGTCTTCCGACCCAGGTGTCCGGCGGCGACCAACCGGCGGAGCGTTGGGCTCGGGCGGTACTTCGGGTCCCCGAACTCGCGGGCGAACGTCTCGGCGATCTCGAGGGCGACATCGAGCCCGACCATGTCGGCCAGTTCGAAAGGCCCCATCGGTAGTCCTGCCCCCGCCTTCATCGCCTGGTCGATGTCCCGCATCGGGGCGATCCCCTCGTCGAGGGCGAAACAGGACTCGTTGAGCAGCGGGAAGAGGATCCGGTTCACGAGGAAACCGGGCGACTCCTTCACCCGGATCGGGAGCATCGGGTAGCGGTGATTCCGCAGGCCCTGCAGGAATTCACAGACCTCACCGACGAGCTCCTCGCGCGTCTCGATCCCGCCCGAGACCTCGACGAGGGGGAGCGTCGACGGCGGGTTGAAGAAGTGGACCACGAGCGTCTGAGGCGCGTGACGGAGCCCCCGAGCGAGCCTGCTGATCGAGAGCGAGGAGGTGTTCGACCCGAGGACCGCGTGCTCCGCGAGCAGCCGGTCGAGCCCCTCGAGCGTCTCGCGTTTGGTCGTGAGCTCCTCGAAGACCGCTTCCACGACGAAGTCGCATGCGGCGAGATCGGAGAGCTCCGTCGTTCCCTTGACCCGACCCACTACCGCCTCCGCCCGTTCCTCGGTGAACCTCGGGGCGAGGCGTTCGTGCAGGGTAGTCCGCTGCGCCGGAGAGAGCTCGATCCCGAGCCGTTCGATCCGAACGACCTCGTTCTCGGCGCGGCCGGCCTCGTAGCTCGCAAGTTCCAGCGCGAGGGCGCGCACCCGGGAGATCCCGCGGACGACCAGTTGCTCGTTGAGGTCGCGCAGCACGACCGGGATCTCGTTGAACGCGAGGAGCTCCGCGATCGCAGCCCCCATCGTTCCGGCGCCCACCACACCGGCGGACTGTACGCGCACTTGGCCTCCTCCCGGCGGCGAGCGGCAGGTCGCTACATAACGAGCGCTCGGGGCTTTCAAGAACCTTTAAACTGACAGCCCTCGTGGGTCGCATCGAGCGGGGATAGCCCAGCCCGGCAAGGCGCTGGATTGCTAATCCAGTGGTGGTTTCACCTCGGGGGTTCAAAGGGGGGACGGAAGCACCCGTCCTCCGGAAGCTCCCCCTCCCCGCGTTCCCCGCGCGCTACGGAGGCTTCGGGCTCGCAACGGGTGTACCCTCGTCCACCACGAGGTAGACATCCGCATCGCGCATCACGTTCACGACGCTGCCGAGAGCGGGGAGCGGGCCTCGCGCCACGGCAAGGATTCGGACTCCGTCCGAAGCTTCGAGGAGCGCGAGCCGGTGGGGCGTGGCGAATCCGGCGGGGGCGACGGAGAGCTCGGTGGCCGCGAGCACGGTAGCGCGCGCCGGGATGCGGAGAGGGCTCACCCGGTCGCTTCCGCACCGGGGACACCGACCCGGGCGCGGCAGGTACCGGCTGTGGCAGTTCGTGCAGCCGTTTACGAGGAGTCCGTTCGGCTCGCTCATCCCGCGACCTCGCCGCTTCCGGCCCCGAGAAGGGTGACGAAGACGTGCGTGCCGAGACCTCCGATGGATTGCGCGAGGCCGATCTTCGGCGGCCGCGGGAGGGCGAGGGAGCCCGATTCGCCCCGGAGCTGGCGGGCGACCTCGACGAGTTGCAGCAATCCTGAGGCTCCCACCGGATGCCCCCTCCCGAGGAGGCCGCCCGAGGGGTTCACAGGAAACCGTCCGTCGGGCCCGGTGCTACCGTCGAGGAACCACGCCGCGGCCTCCCCCGCCCCGCAGAACCCCATGTCCTCGAGGTCGACCAACGCGAACGGAGCGAACGCATCGTGGAGCTCGGCGAAGTCGACCTCCTTGCGGGTCAGGTGGGCGTCCTCGTAGGCGCGCTGGGCCGCGGTGCGGCTCGCCTTGAAGCTCGTGAGCTCGGTCCGGTCGACGAGGGCGAGCGCGTCGAGCCCTTGGCCGATCCCGAGCACGGTCGCGGGACCCGTGCCTCGCTCGAGGACGACGGCGGCCGCCCCATCGGAGATCGCGGAGCAGTGGAGGAGGCGTAGCGGGGAGGCGATGACGCGGCTCGAGGCCACCTCCTCGCGGGAGACGGGCGTGGGGAATTGTGCATTGGGATTCCCCTGGGCGGATCGTCGAAACTGCACGGTCACGGCGTCGAACGCGGCCGGGTCGGAGCCGAACCGACTCGTGTACCGTTGGGCCACGAGCGCCGCGAGCGCGGGCATCGAGGCCCCCGCAGCTTGCTCGGAGGGCGCGAGAGAGCGGGCGAGGACCCGCGTGACTTCGGCGACCGGCTGGGAGGTCATCTTCTCCCCAGCGAGAACGAGGGCGCGCACGGCCCTCCCGGCCGCGAGCTCCTGCACCGCGGTGTGGAACACCGCCGCGCCACTTGCGGAGGCGGCGTCTACGCGCACGCCGCTCGCTCCTTCGAGGTTCAGCCGGTCCGCGAGCTGGGGCACAAGATTCTCGGTTTCGCCGAGCGCTCCGGCGGCCATCGCACCGACGAGAAGGAGGTCGACCGGCTTGCGCCCGGCAAGGTCGAGCGCTCGGTCCCCTACCTCGACGAGGAGGTCGATGAGGCCCTCGGGTCGGCGACCCACGCGGCCGGCGACCGCCGCGCTTACGTGGACCGGCATTTCGCCCCGGCGACTACGCGGGCTGCCCCACGAGCTCGCCTACGCAGGAGAGGAATTCCGTAAGCGCCATCCCTTCCTCCCACCGAAGGACAGCATTCCCGCTGCGGGTCGTATCGATCGCGGGCAGGCGGCGTCGGAGCAGTCCGAGCATGCCGCGTCGCGGGGGTCCCGGTGCCACAAAGACTCGCCACGGATCGCCGGGGCGACGTCCGAGACGTCGGAAGGCGTAGAGCGCGAGGAGCCCCACTCGCTCCACTTCCGCGCGGTGGGCTTCGAGCTGCTCGGAGGATCGACCGCTCGCTGCGGAGAAGTGGATCGTGTCGGCGTGGGACGATTTCACTTCGATAGGAAACGCAAACTCGGGCCGGAGCGCGACGAGGTCGAACCCGAGCGACCCTGCGGCGCGGACGACAAGGAACTTCGCTGAGCTCTTTCCGGCCGAACGCTTCGCGAGGCCGGTGGTGTCCTCTCCTTGGAGGATCTGCTTGAGCTCCCGTTCGTACGCCGAGGAGCTCCGGCTCACGCGCTTGCGTGCGTTTCGGAGTAATTATACCCTCCCGACGAATCGAAACGTCGGCGTGGCAGCTGGCGCACTCGACGTAGGCGACGAGGAGCGCGGCGTCGCGCGCGTGCTCGCGGGCCTCGTCGGGGATGCGGACCGGAGGCGGTCGACCCGAGGGGTGGCGACGCAGCCCGCGCGGTTCACGCTCGAGGAGCTCCAGAGCCGTCTTCGACGGGAGCGGGTGTTCGAAGATCCATCGCGCCTGCTTCACCGCCTTCGCCGGCGTGGGCTCCTCGAGCAGCTCGCCGATGCGCGCGCCGACCGGGCGTACGCGGTCCCGGCTCCCGAGCTGCTCCGGGAGATGCTGCTCGGCGAGATGACGCGGGAGCCGCTCCCCGAGGGAGCGTACGGCCCGGTCCCGGACGAGGGTGAGGAGATCCGCTCGATGGACTCCGAGTTCCTCACCCGCCTGCGCGAGATCCTGGACCGTCGGCTCGAGGAGACGCTTGAGTTCGGCCGGAGCTTCTCCGTCCGAACGCTCGCGGAGTACCTCGAGGGGCTCTTCGGGAAGGAGCTCTACCTCGACCCGCTCCTCTCCCTCCTCCAGCAGTACGCGCTCGTTGACGTGCCCCTCCTCGCACCTACCGGCCGGTCGACCGGAAGCACGGGATTCCACCTCGCTCTCTTCGGGCCTGCCGGCACCGGAAAGACGTTTGCCATCGACGACCTCATCCGGGGGAACCCGAGAACCGCGGTGCCCGCGCACGGTCTACCGGGGCGCAACCGGTACTGCGGAGGGATCACCCCGGTGCAGTTCCTCCGTGTCGGCGCGTTCTACACGGGACGGACGTTCAACTTCATCGTCCCGGAGTTCAATGACTGGTTCAAGTACCGGGGGATGGTGGAGCCGCTCAAGCTCGTGATGGAGCAGCGCGAGGTGAAGTGGGAGACGACGCTCGGTACCGTGGGCCCGTACACCTTCCACTCCTTCTTCTCGGTGAACTACAACGTCCGTACCGGCAGCGCTTCCGACTATTGGACCACGGTCGCCGACCCGAACTTCGCTGCCCTGGAGGACCGGATGCTCCTGCGCTTTCACGCCATGACCCGCGAGCGGTTTCGCGCGGTCGAGCGGAGCGCCGAGCGGCTCGAGCTCGGCGGGTTGGACTTTAACCTCGCGGAGCCGATCCGGGACCAGCTCACGCTCCTCCACGCCATCCAATCGAGGCACCCGCTCGTCGCCCACCGCTTCCGGTCGAAACCCGTTCGCCTTCCCCGGGCCCTCTACGACCGGCTCCGCAAGGTCACCGATCGAGCGCTCGAACGGAGCCCGTACCCCGTCTTCTCGCCTCGCTTGCGCTCGCGTGCGGTGCGGCTCGCCTCCGCGGCCGCGCTCGTCGGGTACTTCGCGGCGGACGCGGAGGAGTCGCTTCCGATCGGGGAAGCCGAATCGGAGCTCGCCGAGCGGTTCTATGCCGAAGAGATCCGGACGCGCGAAGGTCGGCGGGGCAGCGCGGCGTAGGCGACGCGCTCTCCCCGGGCGCGCCGGCCCTCGCCGGTTCCACCGACCCGACGCGGAGCTCGTGAGGGTCGCGGCGCTCCGTGCTCTTCGTCGGGCGGGGCGACCGTTCGAGTCGCAGGAGGCGCTGCGCCGCGCGATGCTCCCGCTCCTGCGGGACGAGGACGCCGAGTTCGCGATCGGAGGGGAACGGATGCGCCGGCTGCTCGTCGATTCCCCGGCCGTTCGGCTCGAAGTCAGGTACGCGAAGCGACCGGGGGGCGCTCCCCTCGCGCAGTGCCCGGTGTGCGGCTCGGCGCTCCGACCGATCCGCAATCGAACGCTGACCGACGGCGTCGTAACGCTCGGCTTCCGGTGCACCCGATGCGCCTACTGGACCCACCTCGAGCGAAGGGTGCCGGTCCGGTACCGGTTCCTACGAGGGCGCCCGGTGCGCAACGCGTCGGCGGCTCCGGGCTAACGTTCCGGGCCGGTGGGCTTAGGCCGGGGTGTTGCCCACGGTCTGCATCACTTTGCCCGCGTGGGCGTCGACGAGAATCTCGATCTTCTGTCCCTTCCGGTCGAGGCGAATGTACCACACGGGGACGTGGAGGAGTTCCGCCTCCGACACCTGGACCTGCGTCTGGAGCGAGCTCACCATGTGGTGCTGCTTGTGCGCCGCCTCGAACTGGAGCTGGTTCACGAACGCCTCCGCCGCGTGCGCGGCGGCGTCCTCGCCCAGGTCCCCGTTGAGCACCTGCGAGCCTTCGGGGACCGATTTCTTGTCGTAGAAGCTCCGGTCCGCGAGGCCGAACGTGTAGTTGTGCGGCTGGTACATGGTCATCCCCTTCACGGCGACCACGGGGTACTCGTACTGCTGCGAGATGGTTCCGGCGCGGGTCGCGTTCATCCCGCCGCCCATGATCGGCACGACGGCGACGCCCCCGCCGCGGCGGCCGCCTCCGAGCCCTCCGCTCAGGGCGCTCCCCAGCACCGCCCCCATCGCCACGGAGGCGACGGTCCCTCCGACGCCGACCGCGATGTCCTGGTACTGGAAGGTGGTGGAAGCGGACACCGGAACGACCCAGAACGGGACGAAGGTGAGCCGTTGCTCCTCCACCTTCGCCTCTTCGAACGCGTGCTTGTGGAAGAGCCCCTGGTCGAGGAACCCCCGGATCACCTCGAGCGCCTGGCCCGCCTCGGTGACCTTGGGAGGGAGCATCGAGTGCTTCGAGATCTCCTTCCAGTTGCCGCCGGCGAGCGAGATGGACGCGCCGCAGTAGTCGCAGCTCACCACCATCTCCCCGAACACCGGGTGGAGCGGAGCGCCGCACGCCTTGCACTTGAGCTCGACCGGCCCGCTGGGTGCGGCGGCCGCAGGGGGAGGCGCCGCGGCGGACGGGATCGCCTTGCCGCAGGAGTAGCAGAACTTCGCCCCGTCGGGGAGGGTGGTCGAACAGAAGGGACAGTTCATCCGAACCTCGTCGCGTTGCCTACGGAACGGCCGTGCCGCAGTTGGGGCAGAACTTGCCGGTGGGGACCGGCGTCGAGCATTTCGGGCACGCCCGGGGCGCGGGGGCCGGAGCACCGCAGTTCGGGCAGAACTTCGACGTGTTCGGGAACGGCGTATTGCACTTCGCGCAGGTGATGGTCGGGACCGCGGGAGCGGCCGCCGGCGGGGCCATCGACTGGCCGCAGGAAGGACAGAACCGCGTCCCCGCGGGGACCATCGTGCCGCACTTCGGGCACGGCGTCTGGGCTCCCTGCTGCATGCCCTGCTGCATCGCGCCGGTCATGCCGTACCCCATGCCGAGCCCGGCGCCGAGACCGCCGCCAGCGCCGGCGAGCGCACCGGCGCCGCCGCTGGGGTTCGCCGCGGCGGTGGTCATCGCCTGGCCCGCCTGGTACTGCATGTAGTTCACGCCGAGCACCCCCATCTTCGAGCGGGTGTCGATCGCGGCCTGCACGTCGTCGGGGAGGCTCACGGAGAGTCCCTGGAGTTGATTGAGCTCGATGCCGAACGGGTCGAAATGCTGGGGGGCGGAGCCCAGCACCGCCTGCTCGATGGTCGTCAACTGGCCCGCGAGGTCGGTGACCCGCATGCCCGGGTCCTTGAGCTTGCCGAGGGTGTTGTAGACGAGGATCACCATCTGGTCGCGCAGCCGCCCGACCACGGCGTCGGTCGTGACCGCGCCGAAGGTGCCGACGAACTCGCTGATGAACAGGTCCGGTTTCGAGACCTTCCACCGGAATTCGCCGAAGAGCCGGAGGTTCACGAGCCCGAAGTCGGGGTCGCGGAAGACGTACGGTTCGGCGCTCCCGAACTTGCCGTCGAAGATGCGCCGCTGGAGG
>JAKIWH010000010.1:0-2654 GCA_022750125.1 Thermoplasmata archaeon | reverse complement strand
AGTACACCTCCGCCTCCTGCCGGACGCCCGTGAGCGACTGGATGACGTTCCCGATGATCCCGGCGTTGAGGCTCGTGAGCGCGAACCGTCCGGGCTGGTTGATGTACGACAGCGCCTTGCCGTCCCGGAAGAAGACGGCACTTTCGTCCTCGCGGACGACGATGTTGTCGCCGTAGCGGATGTTGCGGGGGACCCGCCACATCACGTTCCCGCCCTTGTAGACGTCCTCCCAAGCGACGGTGGTCGCCCCGATGAGGCTCCCGCCCTTTTCCGGAACCGGGTTGTTGGTGACCATGCTGATCTGTTCCCCCGCTAGACCTGGATGCCTTCGACGGTGGTCATCCGGGCGGAGAAGGCGTCTTTGAGCTGCTGGACGAGTCCCCGGAGCGTATCCACCTGCGCGCGGATCTGCGCGGCGTCGTTGGTGCCGGCCGCAGCTTGGAGGGGGCCTATTGCGACCCTGAGCTGGTCGCTCGCCATCACGAATCCGTAGTCGTACTCGTAGATCCTGTCGAGCTGGCTCGCGCCGATCCGGATCGCGGCCGCGATCCCCGAGTACCCTTGCTCGGCGTGCCGGATCGTGCCCTCGAGGGTCTGGAGGTCCGTGATGATGTACGCGAGGTCGTTGAGGCTCCCGAACTGGCTCGCCTGGGTGAGCGATTGCCGGATCGATTGCACCGCCCCGAGGGCGCCGTGCACCTTGTCCGCCACCTGCTTGCGCAACAGTTCGTCCGCCATCCGCGCGTCCTCGCCCTGGCGGTAACCGTGGAACCCGGGGAGGAGCAGCTGGAGCTTTGCGATGGTGCCGCGGCTCTCGGTGACGCGCTGCCGGATGTCGACCGGAGCTGCGCCGCCTGGGCTCGGGGCGGCCGCGGCTGGAGGTGCGGGGCCGGGCGGGGAGGAGGAAGCGCTCATCGAGGCCGGAACGGCTCCGGTGGTCGCTGCGCCACACTGGGGACAGAAGCGAACGCCGGGGGGAAGGGGAGCATGGCAGGCGGGACAGGTCGCACCGGAGGCAGGCGCAGCCATCTACGCTCCCCCGCTCGCTCCCGGTGGCGGAGTGCCGGGGGGCGGCGGCGGGGGCGCCACCGCCGGGGGGTTCGCGCTCGAGTACGAGAAGGCCGAGGTGACGGGCTTCTGGCGCCAGCTCGCCTGGGACTGCTGCCGGTTCGTCTCGGTCGCGCGGGTTCGCCCGCGCCAGGCGGCGCCCAGGAAGCCGATCGCGAGGGCGACAAGAACCACGAAGACTCCCGCAAGCTTCGATCCGGTCGAGACGCTCGCCGGTGCATCGAGGAGAATGGTGAGCAGGAGGATCGCGCCGCCCATTCCGAAGAGACCCCAGCCGGCGGCCCGAACCGGGTTCGGGTCGGAGGCGGCCGCCTGGAGGAAGTAGGTCAGGAGCGCGAGGACGAGCGCGAGGACGCCGATGGCAAGGAGACCGACGAAATGGCCGTCGTTCGGAAACGCAAGCCAGACGGCGAGGAAGACGATCGCGGCGAGTACGACGATGATGACGAGCGCGACCGCGCCGGAGAGGCGGCCGCCCAAGGTGTTGGGAGGAGAGGCGGTCATCGAGAGTTCAAGATGAAGGGGCCATTATATCATGTTTCACGCGCGGGTAGACCTCGCATGCGAGTGGTTCGCTCGGCCGGAACGACACGGGGTCGACCGCCCGTCGGGAGCAGCTCCGCCGCACCTGCGCGGAGCGAGCGCTACCCTCTGTCTCTCGCGAAACCACTAATGGGACCCACCGGTAGGCGAGGGGGTGGAGCTGCGCGCGAGGGTCGACTCGGACAGACTAGCCCGTCCTCGAATCTCGTCAGGGCATCTTTCTCACGTGCGGCCTGGCGCCGGAGGCTTCCCTCGTGAGCCGGGCTGATCCCCCGGGCCCGGATCCAATCCCGGCGAGAAGCTCGGAACGCCCGAGATCCCTCGGCCGCAGGATCCTCGACGATCCGGTCGAGGTCTTGGTTGGCGGCCTCTTTCACCGCCGCCTTCACCCCACGCTCGTCGAAACTCACCGGGCGGCGCGCCTGCAGACCACGGACCCGGCCGAGCTCCTGGCTGCGATCCTCCCTCAGGGCGAGCCTTCGATCGAGCTCCTCGCAGCGGAGTTCGAACAAACGGCACAGGCCCTGGCTTCGCGGGAACGGCCGGGCCTCCGGTTCGCCGCCCGCACCGCCTTTCTCAAGGGTGAGGCGTGGGTCTTGTACGCGCTCGTCCGGCGTCTAGTCCCCGAGGCGATCGTAGAGACCGGGGTCGCGAACGGGCACTCCTCCTCGTTCCTGTTGGAAGCCCTCCGTCGAAACGGGCGTGGCCGGCTCACGAGCTTCGACATTGACCCTGCAGCCGGAGAACTCGTTCCTCCCGCGCTCCGGGAGCGCTGGGATCTGCGCATCCTGCCGAGGCGCCGACCCGCCCCAGCCTTCGAGCGCGCCCTCGCCGAGCTTGGGCCGCTTGGACTATTCTTGCACGACAGCGACCACAGCTACGAATGGATGGAACTTGAGTTCCGAAGTGCGTGGGCGAAACTAGCGCCGGGGGGATTTCTCGCCGCCGACGATATTGACTGGTCGTACGCCTTCATTGATTTCACTCGGCGGGTCAGGATCGAACCCTTCGTGCTCGTGGAAGCGTCGAAGCCGTTCGGGATA
>JAKIWH010000086.1:2433-7560 GCA_022750125.1 Thermoplasmata archaeon | reverse complement strand
CGAGGTTGCACGAAGGGTACGTGACGTCGCTCCCTTCCAGGTAGAGTTCGACCCGCTCGAGGTTGCCGTACTCGCTCGCTCCCACGAGCACGGTGCGGCCCGCCACCACGTCGGAGCGCGAGAAGCCCGCCCGTAGTTCGTGTAGCCACCCCGGGTCCGCGGCGCAGTCGCCGTCGATGAACGCGATGAACTCCCCGCGTGCCTCCGCGACCCCTACGTTCCGGCCGATGCCTCGCGAGCCGTACCTTTCGACGAGCCGAAGGAGACCCGGGTGTTGGAGAGCGAACCCCTGGACCAGCTCGGGGGTCCCGTCGTGGGAGAGGGCGTCCACGATCACGACCTCGAACGGGGGTTCCTGGGAGAGGAGGCTCTCGAGCAGCGCCTCGATGTTCCGCGCCTCGTTCTTCACCGTCACGACGAGGGAGACTAGCGCCGGCGGCGCGGCGATTGCGGAAGTAGGGCTCGGAGCGGGTTCCATCGGTCGGGAGTTACCCCTAGTAGGAAGCGG
The DNA here is from genome assembly GCA_022750125.1 of Thermoplasmata archaeon. Taxonomy (GTDB): domain Archaea; phylum Thermoplasmatota; class Thermoplasmata; order Lutacidiplasmatales; family UBA184; genus JAKIVR01. Next base: position 7,052 of record JAKIWH010000086.1, on the reverse strand, counting down.
GCCTACTTCTGGTCCACCGGCCGGTGGACGGGAGCGCGCCTACTTTCCGATGTCCATCACGACGACGTCCTTCACCGCGCGCATGCTCTTGAACGGGAGCACGAGGCGGTTCGACCCGTCGGTCTGGAACAGGCGCGATTCGACATCTTCGCTCGGGGTGACCAGGACGTGGGCGATATTGCCGCTGGAGGTGTCGACCACGAAGTTCTCGATCAAGCCGAGAATCTGTCCATCGTTGGTCATCACCGTCTTTCCCCGGAGTTCGGTGAGGAACTTGCGCATGAGAGGCCTCATCGGACGATGGCGGAGTTCGGTATTTAACCGTTCTCCGGCTCTGGAAGCGGGATTTCGGCCAACTTTTCCGGCGGTACCGACACGTCGGCCGGTCGCCGAAATTCCTCGCGGCAACGCTTATATCGGCGACCCGGGTCGAGGGCCGCTCCGCCTATGCTTCAGACAATTCGCAAGGGTGACCCGGAGCTTCGCCGGACGCTCATTGAGCTCCGGAAGGCCGCTCGGTCCCACGACGCGCCGCTCTGGCGAGCGGTCGCGGAACGCCTCGACCGGCCGCGCCACGCCGTGCTCCCCGTCAACGTAGCGCACCTCGAGCGGCTTGCGCACGAGAAGGAATTGATCGTCGTCGCCGGCAAGGTCCTCGCCGAGGGCTCCCTCACGAAACCGGTCGTGGTAGCTGCCTACCGCTTCTCCGAGACCGCGCGCACCAAGGTGAAGGCGGCGGGCGGCGAAACGATGACCATCCACGAGCTCCTGCACGCCCACCCCGACGGCAAGGGGGTGCGGCTCCTTGGCTAAGACCGACGCCGTGGCGAAAGCCGCCGCGGTCATGGGAACCACTCCCAAGCCGGCCGCGAAGCCCGAGACCAAGCCTGCGCCGAAATCGGAGAGCAAGCCGTCGCCCAAGCCGGAGACCGGACCGCATCCGAGCATCGTGGACGCTTCGGATCTAGTGCTCGGGCGCGCGGCGAGCTTGATCGCGAAGCGGCTCCTCTCGGGAGAGTCCATCGTCGTCGTGAACGCGGAGAAGAGCGTGGTGACGGGCGGCCGGGCGAGCGTGCTCGAGACGTACCGCGCGAACCGTGCTCGGGGATCCGTCCGGTCGGGACCTCACTTTCCGCGGTACCCGGACCGTATCTTCCGCCGGACCGTCCGCGGGATGCTGCCCCACCTCAAGACCCGGGGCAGGGACGCCCTCGACCGGCTCGAAGTGTACATCGGAGTCCCCTCGGAGTACGCGAGCGGCTCGAAGCAGACGCTCGACGGGGCGAAGATCCGACCCGCCCTCCGACGCCCCATCACCCTCGAAGAGATCTCGCGTCTTCTTGGAGCCCGGCTGTGAAGGCTCCCCCCATCGTCCAGACGAGCGGGAAGCGCAAGACCGCCATCGCCCGATGCACGATCCGCAAAGGGACGGGCCAGGTGCGCGTGAACCGCACCCCGCTCGAGCTGTTCGAGCCGCTCGGCGCCCGGCAGAAGATCCAGGAGCCCCTCCTCGCCGTCGGAGACCGTAGCCGGAACCTGAACATCGAGGTCCGCGTGAACGGCGGCGGTATCATGGGCCAGGCGTCGGCCGCCCGCACCGCGGTCGCGCGTGCCCTGGTCGGTTGGCTCAAAGACGGGGAGCTCGAGACGATGTTCAAGACGTACGACCGCAGCCTCCTCGTCAACGACCCGCGGCGAAAGCTCCCGAAGCGGCCGGGCGGCCGTGGCGCGCGCAAGCGACGCCAGAAGTCCTACCGGTAGGGGGATCGAGCACGCATGACGATGATGGTGCCGGTCCGTTGCTTCACCTGCGGGGCCGTCGTGGGCCAGCACTGGGACGCGTTCCAGGAGCGGACGGCGCGCGGGGAACCGGTCGGCGAGGTGCTCACCGCTCTCGGGCTCGAGCGGTACTGCTGCCGACGGATGCTGCTCGCCCACGTCGACCTGCTCGACGAAGTCGGCCCCTACGGGTAGAGCGCCGAGCTGTGCCCGCTCCGCCCGGGGCATTTACCGAGGCAAGCTAGGTTCGGATCGCGTTCGTCGAACCCTCCGGCAATCTTCGAAGACCGCGGTCCCCGCCCCGTGAGGGAACCGAGACTCTCTCAGCAACCCCGGGATTCTTGGGACTCGAAAAAAGAGGAAGGGGGGCCCGGGGCGCTGAGGCCCCGAGCCCGTTCGGAACTGGTTATGGCTCGTCGTCCTCGTCCTTGTCGTCGGACTCCTTTTCCTTCTTCGGAGTGCCGCGCTCGAGACCGAGACGCCCGCTGCCGCCGCCCGCCTTCTTCTCGGCTGGTCCGCGGCTGCGGCGCCGGTACACGAAGACGATGAGCACGATGACCACGATGACGGCCACCACGATCGCGAGGTCGGTGATGAGCGCCGACGTCGGGTTCGGGTTGAGCGTCACCGGGGTGCTCGCGACGTTCGGTCCGTAGCTTCCCGCGAACTCGTTCTGGCAGGTCGCGTTCATGTACAGCGTGAACGAGCCGACGCGGCCCGGGTTCCAGTGGATCAGCGCCCGGACGGTCGCGTTGTACGCGAGCTTCGGCAGGAGCCCCGTCGCGAACGGCGAGGAGCCGACGACTCCGTCCGAGTAGTTGAACCACTGCACCGAGGAGGGCGAGACGAGGTCGATCCGCGAGGTGCTCCCCGCCGAGGAGCTCAGGTAGAACTCGACCGACACGTTGCGCGCGGTGGAGTTCTTCCCCACGGTGTTCGAGACGTTCCCCCAGATGGTGTAGCTCGTCCCCTCGTTCATCGAGCCGGGCGCGGTGAGGTTGCCGACCGAGAGCACGGGCCGGGTCGACGCGTTCACGGCTACCGTGAGCTGCGCCGTACTCCAGGCAACGTTGCCCGCGCGGTCGGTCACGGTGAGGTTCACCGTGTACGCCTTCGTCATCGGGCTGAGCCACGGGGTCGCGACCCAGGCGCCGGGGTTCGTGAAGCTCGAGCCGGTCGCGTTGAGCGACCGGGTTTCCTTGAACGAGCTGTTGCCGGTGTTGTTGACCTTCCAGAGGAAGGAGACGATCGAGCCGTTGTGCGGGTCGACCGAGTACTTCGAGACGAAGCTCAGCTTCACCGTGCCGTTCGCGCCCTCGACGACGCTCGTCACGTTCTTGTTGTTCGCGTCCTGGATCGTGACGACCGCGGTCGGCTTCTCCTTGTCGCGGATGAGGACCGCGAGCGAGGTCTTCGCGTGGTGGCCCTCGCCGTCCCAGAGGGTGAGCGAGATGTTGTACTGCCAGCCGTTGAGCGGCACCTGGGTCGAGCCGACGAGCCCGTTCGCGAGGTACGCACCGTCCCCGACGAAGGCGACCGTGTAGTTCGAGTTCACGCCCTTCGGATTCGCGTTCGCGGAGAAGTTGGCGAGCGGGAGGTGGAACCCCTTGCCCGTCACGTTCCAGAGCGCGATCGAGAGGACGCCCGGGTGGCTCGACGCGAAGCCGAGCGGAGCCGTGCTCCCCGTGATGTTGAAGTACAACAGCTGCGAGGAGTTCACGATCAGGTACGGCACGCCGCCGGCCATCTGCTTCTCGCCGGCACTCGCGTTCGAGGTGATCACCGGGACGGGCACGGCGTTGCCAGCGAGGACGGTGAAGTTCGTCCCGTCGCTCTTGCCGCCCGAGCTCGTCACCGTGACCGACCCCTTGTAGCTCCCGGGGGCCGCGTAGGTGTGGTAGGTGGTCGCCTTGCTCGTCGTCTTCGTCGCGAGGTCCCCGAAGTTCCAGACGTACTGCGTCCCGTTCGTCCCGTCGGGGAAGGTCGAGTTGGCGGCGGAGAAGGTGGTGTTCTGGCCGACGCCCACGACCGCCGTGTAGTTCGCGCGGGTCGAGTTGAGCACGTTCAGCGACGAGAACGTGAAGTTCGCGACGGAGACGTTCACGATCGCCGAGATCGCGGAGTACTTCACGACCGTGAAGTTCGCCGTGCCCCAGCCGGGGGCGCTTGGCGGGGTCGCGAGCGCGTCCAGGGCGAAGCTCGTCCAGGTCTTCCCCGGTCCCGTGGGGACGAGGTTCGAGTAGCTCGGCTTCGCGGTGTTCGCGGCGAGCGTGTAGCCGGCGGGCAGCACGACGTTGTACTGCACCGACTGGTCCCCGATCGGGTGGCGGAAGTTGAAGGCGATCGTGTAGCTGCTCGAGTTCCCGCTACCGGGGATCGCCGAGGTTCCGTTGAGCGCCTGGGTCCAGTTGGTCCAGAGTCCCGTGGAGCTCGCGAGCCCGAGCGCCGAGGCGGGGATCGCCGAGTTCGCGAAGGTCGCGTTGTTCGGTTCCCCGAACGTAGTGCCATCGACGAGCAGCATCGCTTGGCCCGACGGGAAGAACGGTCCCTGGGCGGCGAGCCATCCGAGCACCTTCGCGACGAGTCCGGCGTTCGCGCCATCGAACTGGCCGAACGGCGCAGCGCTCGGGAAGTCGAGTCCGAGTTGGGTCCAGAGCTGGCCGACGGAGGCATTGCCGAGGTCCGGCAGGACCGAATCGTTGCCCCAGTGCTCGACCGTGCTCACGTTGACCTTGCCGAACTTGCTCGTGAAGAGGAGCGTCGTGTTGAACACGGCGGGCGGGGTGGCCGCGGGGACCGAGAGCGCGCGGGTGACGGTCGTGCTCCCCGAGCTCACGGCG
>JAKIWH010000086.1:2027-2376 GCA_022750125.1 Thermoplasmata archaeon | reverse complement strand
ACTGGTCCGGGTTGGTGACCCCGAACGCAGCCCCGTTGTAGCTGCCGGCTGAATACCAACCGGGTACCGTAGGCTGCGAGAACGAGACCCCCGAGCTCAGGTCGAGCAACGTGACGTTGCCGCCGTTGGGCACGGGCGCGCCGCTCGCGAGATCGAAGATCGAGCCCTGGACGAGGTCGTTGTTGATGAACGGCGAGACACTCACCGTGCTCGCGGCGACGTTGACCGACGTGAAGTTGTACAACGTAGGCGCGCCCGGCTCCGAGCTCTCGAGGATCCAGCCGCCCCGCGGGACCTTGAAGGAGAAGGCGCCCGTGGTGAAGTTCGAGGTGGTGTTGTTCAACGCGAA
>JAKIWH010000086.1:0-2017 GCA_022750125.1 Thermoplasmata archaeon | reverse complement strand
GCCGGTGCTCGGGAGCAGGCTCAGCGTTGCGCCTCCGACGTTCCCGTTCGCGTCCTTGACGGTCCCCGTGAGGTTCGAGGTCTCCTTGAACAGGCTCACGCCCGAGATCCGGGGCGTGTAGCCGGCTCCGGTCAGATTCGCGGCGGACCAGTACCGGTAGAGCGGCGTCGCGTTCGACGGGAGGGCCGCCCATTGGAACGGACCCTGGCCCGGGAGCACGAGGTGCGCCTGCGCCGGGACCGTGATGCCCCACCAACCGGGGGCGAGCTGGTCGCCCGTCGACGCGGAGGTGAAGCTGAACTTGCCGCCCGCGCCGGTGTTCGCGCTGAACACCTGGTGGGTTGCCTGGTCAATGAGGTTGACGCCCACACCCGCGAGGACCGGCCCGTTGGAGGGCTGGTAGACATACCCCGTCAGCGTGTAGTTCGGCGTCGTCGCCTGGGCGGGTGCGATCGTGGCGAACGAGCTCACCACGAGCAACAGCACCATCGTCCAGAAGGCAATCCCCACTGTGCGGCTACCCATCGCTTTTCACGACTCCTAGTGCTTCCGCCCCCTCGAGGAGGCTCGGCCGCGAACTCGGCCTCCCTACTTAATGCTTAGCCGGGGCGGCGACGCGGGCGCGCCGCGCTAGCGATAGATTCCCTGCGCCGGCTCTTCCTTGCGCTTGCCGCCAGGCTCTCGAAGGATTTGGCGAGAAAACTCCTCGTAGAACTTGAGCGAGGCCGGATCGGTCGACGGGTGGCCCGTTCGGAGCGCCTCTTCAAAGTGGGCGCGGGAGACCTTCTTGACCGCCGGCTGGGTCCGTATCGCGGCTAGCCCGGCCTCGCGACAGAGGGCCGCGATGTCGCTTCCGACGTACCCTTCGGTGCGCTTCGCGAGCTCCTCGATCGAGACCTCCTCCGCGAGCGGCATGTTGCGGGTGTGCACCTTCAAGATCTCGAGCCGGCCCGCCTCGCTGGGAGGCCCCACGTAGAGGAGCCGGTCGAACCGGCCGGTCCGCAGGAGCGCCTCGTCGAGGATGTCGGGCCGGTTCGTGGCGGCGATGACGAGCACCCGCTCGAGCGACTCGAGCCCGTCGATGGAGGTGAGCAGCTGGTTCACGATCCGCTCGGTGACGCCGCTCGAGTTCTGGAGCCCCCGCTTCGGGGCGATCGAGTCGATCTCGTCGATGAAGACGATCGCGGGCGAGGCCTGCCGGGCTTTCTTGAAGATCACCCGGATCGCCTTCTCGCTCTCGCCCACCCACTTGCTCATGATCTCGGGGCCTTTCACCGAGATGAAGTTCGCCTCGCTCTCGGTGGCGGCCGCCTTTGCGAGGAGCGTCTTGCCGACGCCCGGAGGCCCGTAGAGGAGGATGCCGCGGGGCGGCTCGATGCCGAACTGTCGGTAGGCGTCCGGGTTCTTGAACGGCAGCTCGACCGAGTCGATGAGCTCCTGCTTGACCTTGTCGAGGCCGCCCACCTCCTCCCAGTGGACGGACGGAACCTCGAGCGCGACATCGCGAAGGGAAGAGGGCTCGATCTGCTTCAGCGCCTCGTTGAAGTCCTGCTCGGTGACCTTCATCCGCTCGAGCAGGGTGATCGGGATCGGCTTGTCGAAGTCGATCTCCGGAAGGTAGCGGCGGAGCGCCCGCATCGCGGCCTCCCGGGCGAGCGCGGAGAGGTCGGCGCCGACGAATCCGTGGCTCAGGGAGGAGAGGCTCTTGAGAAGCCGCTCCCGGTCCTTCTCCGTCCCCTCGATCGGCATCCCACGCGTGTGGATCTGGAGGATCTCGAGCCGCCCCTGCTGCGTCGGAACGCCGATCTCGATCTCCCGGTCGAACCGGCCCGGTCTCCGAAGGGCGGGGTCGATCGCCTCCTCCCGGTTCGTCGCGGCGATGACGATCACGTTGCCGCGACCGGAGAGGCCGTCCATGAGCGTGAGGAGCTGGGCGACGACCCGCCGCTCCACTTCGCCCACGACCTCGTCGCGTCGGGGCGCGATGGAGTCGAGCTCGTCGATGAAGATCACCGAG
>JAKIWH010000085.1:4800-7571 GCA_022750125.1 Thermoplasmata archaeon | reverse complement strand
GCTCCAGATCGTCTTCCAGGACCCGTTCTCCTCCCTCTCGCCCCGGATGCTCGTCAAGGACATCGTGGCGGAGCCGCTCGAGATCCACCGGCTCGGCACCCGCGGAGAGCGCCAGCAGCGGGTCGCCGAGCTCCTGCAGAGCGTGGGCTTGAACCCCGAGCACCTCTGGCGGTTCCCCCACGAGTTCTCGGGCGGCCAGCGGCAGCGGATCGGGATCGCTCGGGCGCTCGCGCTCCGGCCCGACTTCATCGTCTTGGACGAGCCGACGAGCGCGCTCGACGTCTCGGTCCAGGCGCAGATCCTGAACATCCTGAAGCGTCTCCAGGCGGAGCAGGAGCTCTCCTACCTGTTCATCTCCCACCACCTCTCGGTGATCCGGGCGGTCTCGCACCGCGTCGTCGTGATGTACCTCGGGAAGGTCGCCGAGCGAGCGCCCACCGAGGAGCTGTTCACCCGACCGCTCCACCCGTACACCCAGGCGCTCCTTGCGGCGATCCCGATCCCCGACCCGGACCAGCACCGCGAGCGGATCATCCTCTCCGGGGATGTTCCGAGTCCCGCCGCTCCTCCCCCCGGCTGCCGTTTCCACACGCGGTGTCCCGCCGTGATGCCGATCTGCTCGAAGGTGGAGCCGCCGCTCCTACGGATCCGCGGCGACCACTGGGTCGCCTGCCATCTGTACCCTACCGCCGCGGACGGCCCGTCCCCCGCCTCCGCGGTCGCGTCAACGAGCGCCGGCCCGCCGCTCGCCGCCGCCAGCGCCCCGTAGACGGAGGCCCCGTGCAGCGCTCGCCGTTCTTCGGCATGCCGAAGCTCGGCGGCAAGGAGCGCGACGAGGCGCTCTCCGACCCGGGCCCCACCTGGAAGGAGTACTTCGAGCGGGAGTTCCTGCGCTGGTGCTGGGCGCTGCTCATCATCATCGTGGACGTCTGGATCATCGCGACGTTCCTCGCACCGCTCGACGTTCCGGCGATGCTCGCCACCCTCGTGGGCGCGACCTACCTGGAGTTCGTGGGCTACCGGTACCTGTGGTACCGCCCCGACCCCGACGCAGAGTCGCTGCACTCCACGTTCGTCCGGACCTGGACCCGCCCCCGAAGGTTCGGCGTCTTCACGCCCGAAGCCGAGCGGCAGAAGGCGGGCCTCTCCCCGTTCCCCCCAGGGCAACGGATGGGCCCAGACCCGAGCGAATTCCTCTAAGCACCCTCGCGGCGCCGAGCCCCAGCTGCCCGCCGGCGCATCGAGCGGGCTCTCGAGAGCCACCGGTCCCCCTGCTTGTAGTAAAAGGGTGCCTATAGCAGTAGGAAACCCCTTGCACGGGGACCGCCCGACCAATCGATTCAAAAGAAAGGGATGGAAATGGTTCGCCGGGGAGCCTGCCCCCTCCGCTTCGGCGGAAGGGGCGGGCTCTGGAAAGGGTAGCTCCTACCAGACGCCGTTCCCGTTGAGCAGGAAGTAGCTCAGGTCGTTCCCGCCGCCGCTCGTCACGTTCGTGTCGATCGAGGCCACGTTCACCCACGAGGACATCCCGTACACCTGGTTCAGCTGGTACTGGTACTGGTAGAGCGACAGCAGGTTCGCGATGTGCTCTGCCATGACGTAGGTGAGCACCCGCTGGGGTCCCACCGGCATCGTCGCCGCGGCGAACAGGAGGCCCGTCATCGCGGAGTACGCCGCGCCCTGGCAGGTGTTGTTCACGGTCGTCTGGCTCGCCCAGAAGCCTGCGCTGTGCGAGCAGCTCGGCGCGTCGAACGCCGGGAGGGAGAGCTGCTCCGCCACCGTGTCGCTGAAGGTGTAGGTGCTGTCGGGGTAGTACATCGGCGCCACGTAGTCGGTCGGGTCCGGGTAGTCGGGGGACCAGCCGAGCGTGTAGACGGGCATCGACCCCGTGTACGGCGTCGCGAACAGGGAGTTCGCGACGAGGTTCGCGAAGTTGATGTCGGTCGCCGCCGCCTTCACCGCGCCGCCCGAGAACTGCGAGATCGAGTTGACCCACAGGTTCTCCTGCTCGTCGAGGGTTGGGGCACCCGTCTCACCGATGAGGGGTAGCTGGCAGGGGTTGCTCGGCGAGCACGCCGCCGCTTCGGGGTCGTAGAGCGGGCTACTCGGCGTCGTCATCTGGGTCCACCACCAGCTCGCGCACAGGGGAGTGTTCGCTCCCGCGCCCGCGCAGGCGATCGACGGATCGACGTTGGGGAACGTCACGTTCGTCGGGTAGTAGTTCGCCATGAACTGCGGGATCGCGCCCCCGTAGTTGAACCCGCCCTGGATCCCGTCCTTCGTCAGGATCGTGTTCTCGATCGTCGTGTAGGGGTAGGCGAGCGAGAAGAACTGGCGCATCCCCACGTAGGAGAACCAGTCCGACGGGACGGTGATCGGGTTCGTGGTGTACTTCTCCGCGCTCGCAACGTTGAAGGCGAGGTTGTAGGGGAAGAAGTAGATGCTGAGCGAGGGGAAGCTCAGCGCCTGGACCTGACCCTTCTGGACGAGCTGCAGGAAGAGCGCGGTGTCCGTGTTGGGGATCGTCGCGGTGTCGGCGATGCCGGCGGCGATCGCCTGCTCACCCTCCGCGATGTTCGACTCCCAGGTGACCTCGATCTTCTGGGGGAGGTGGCCCACGGCGGGCATGCAGCCTCCGTAGTTGCAGTACTCGTTCGGCACGTAGGCGGGGCTCGCGGTCAGGGTGTACGAGGTCCCGAACTGGTAGTTCGCGAGCTGGTACGGGCCCGACGCCACGATCTTCGACGCCACGTTGCCGTTCGGGCTCTGGC
>JAKIWH010000085.1:4310-4790 GCA_022750125.1 Thermoplasmata archaeon | reverse complement strand
CGTCTCCCACGCGTCGAATCCCTTCGCGGGGATGTGGGAGAGGGCCGTCGTGAACAAGGGCGAGTCGGTCGTCGTCGCACCGCCGGGCAGCAGGCAGGGGTGGTCGCCCGCGTCGGTCACGTTGTTCTCGGTCCAGTAGGGGATTCCGTCGCTCCCGCCCGAAGAGGCGGTCGAGGAGGCCCACCCGCACGACTGGATGGAGGCACCGAGCTGGTCCGCGATGAGCTCGAGGAAGTACGGCCACGCCTGACCGTTCCCGTTCGCGAGGAAGGTCACGCAGCCGTGGTCGTTCGACATCGCCGCGGCGGGGCAGTAGGCGCTCGAGTTGACGAGCATCGTCCCGAACATCGCTGCCGGAGTGTTGTTCAAGCTGTTGTGGATTCCGCCGTCCCAGCTGGCCTTCGCGGCCATCGACGGCGCCGTCGGGCCGGGCAGGAGAGCCTGCGCCAGGATCCAGCCGTTGTGAGCGCCGACTCCCGG
>JAKIWH010000085.1:0-4300 GCA_022750125.1 Thermoplasmata archaeon | reverse complement strand
GGTTGCGTGGAGTACCCTTCGGTGCGCAGGACGCTGAAGACGACATCGGTCGGATACACACCCCAGTGGGCGCCGTTCGAGCTGCTGTACGGGTCGAAGAACTGCGCCTTCGAGTCAATGACGAAGGTGTAGGCGCTGGCCGACAGGTTCACGAGCGACTTCCCGTAGAGCTGCTGGCAGCTCGCGCTCCCCGGCACGCAGGTCGCGAGGACCGGCACGTACGAGGAGGGGTCGGGCCCCGTGGTCGAGCCGTTGTACATGATGAGCCCCTCGTAGGTGTTGAGGATCGGCTCGTAGGAGACCGTGTCGTACGCGATCGACGGGTCGAGCGTCGAGGCGCCGCCGGGGGCGCTGAAGTAGTTGATGAAGGTCCCCGGGTGCGGGCTCGTGGCGGACGCGGTCCCGGCGATCTTCGCGTGGAGCGCGGGCGGCGTCACGATGACCGACCAGCTGTAGTTCTGGTACGCCTTCTGGCCCGCGAAGCTTCCAACGCCGTTCGAGAGACCGACGAAGGTGACCACGTAGGTACCCGCGTTCGCGAACGCGAAGGTGGCGGTCGCACCCTGGGCGTTCACGGTGAGGCCCGAGGAGGTCACACCCGTGGTCGAGCCCGAAGTTTGCGCGATGCTCGGGGTCCCGAGGGTGAAGAGCGGGTTCGTCGGGGCGCCCGTGTAGACACCCGACAGGGTCACCTGTTGGCCCGCGAGCAGGACGCTCGTGGGGGAGGTAGTTGAGGTCGAGTTGCTAACGATGCTTCCCGCGACGTTCGGGTTCGATCCGGCCGACGAGGCGCTGTAGCCGGAGGTCACGGTGAGCGCGACGAGAGAGAGATAGTTGTCGTGCACAGTCGTCTGCTGCGCGATCGACGCCTGAAGCAGGATCAGGTAGGTTCCCGCGGTGCTGTACGTGTGGCTCACCGTGGGTTGCGTGCTGGTGACGTTGGTGCCGTCGCCGAAGGAGAAGGTGTAGGAGGTACCGACCTCACCGTTCGGGACTTGAGCTGTAAAAGGAACAGGGGTCTGGGTCTGGGCGGCCTTGAACGGAGCGAGGACGTTCAGGTCATGCACTTGACGCTGAGCGACCGAGTGCTGGCAGACGAACGAATTCGCGGGCTGACACGTACTGGTCGAGCCCGTAGTGCTCGTGTTCTTTGCCCCGCCTCCGACCGCATAGTAGGCTGCCGCTCCCACGACGACGACTACCACGACCATGACGATCGCGGCTGTGGCCGTCGACAGGGCTCGGGAGCGCCACCGGTGCGTGCGCGTCGCGTCCTCCTTCTGTACAGACATTTGTGTTCCCTCGATTCGGGTTGCCCCGAACTTGAGGCGCCGAACTGGAAAGGTGATATATATACTCTTACCGGGTCGCACCGTCGTGAATTTGTCCCGACCGAAACTCCGGCTGGCGCCCAGTCTCCTGAGCGCGGACTTCGCCGCGCTCGGGGAATCGATCGTGGCGGCGGAGCGCGGCGGCGCGGACGCGTTTCACCTCGATGTGATGGACGGTCACTTCGTCCCCAACATCTCCTTCGGCCCCGCGCTCGTCAAGGCGGTGCGGGCCCGGACCCGACTGCCCCTTGACGTTCACCTCATGATCTCCGAGCCGGGGCGGTACCTCTCCGCGTTCCGCGAGGCCGGGGGGGACACCCTCGTCGTCCACCTCGAAGTCGAAGCGGACGCGGCGGGGTTGCTCCGCTCGATCCGTGAGCTCGGAGCCGCGAGCGGCATCGCCGTCCGTCCCGACACCCCGGTCGAGCGCGTCCTGCCTCTCCTCGGACTCGCGGATCAGGTGATGGTGATGGGAGTGATGCCGGGATTCTCGGGGCAGCGGTTCCGCCCGGAGGCGCTGCCCAAGATCCGGTGGGTCCGTGAACAGCTCGACCGAACGGGCTCGACGGCGGACATCTCTATCGACGGGGGCGTGACCGTGGAGACCGGCGGAGAAGCGGCACGCGCGGGCGCGAGCTTCTTCGTGTGCGGCAGCTCCGTCTTCGATGCGGGCGAGGTCGGGTCGAATCTGGCGCGGCTCCGCTCGGCGGTAGAGGAGGGAGCGGACCATGCAGTTCGCTGATCTCGTCAAGACGTACGAGAAGCTCGCCGGGACCTCGAAGCGGCTCGAGATGCGCAAGACGCTCTCCGAGCTCATCCGCGCACTCCGGGTCGAGGAACTTCCCGAGGTGCTCTACCTCTCGCAGGGACTCCTGCGACCGGAGTACGAAGGAGTGGAACTTGGGGTGGCGGACTCCCTCGCCCGACGGGCGCTCGCCCAGGTGAGCGGCGTCGGCGAAGAGACCGTGCGAAAGCACGTGAAGGAGTCCGGGGACCTCGGACTGACCGCCGAGGAGCTGCTTCGGACGCATCCGAGTGGCGTTGCGCCGGCCGCCGGCTCGGTGGCCGACGTGTACCGCGTACTCCGCGAGATCGCAGCGGCCTCCGGGGACGGCTCGCAGGATCGAAAGATCGAGCTCCTCGCCTCGCTCCTCGGTCGCTCGGGACCGACCGAGGCGAAGTATGTCGTGCGTTTCATACTCGGTACGCTCCGGCTCGGCGTCCGGGAGATGACCATCCTCGATGCGCTCACCGATGCGTTCGCCGAGGGGAGCAAGGAGGGCCGGAAGCGGATCGAAGCGGCCTTCAATGTCTCGAGCGACCTGGGCGTCGTCGCGCAGACCCTCGCGCAAAAGGGTCTCGAAGGCCTCGACGAGATCCGGCTCACGGTCGGTCGGCCCGTGCGACCGATGCTCGCAGAGCGTGCTGCGAACCTCGAGGAGCTGCTCACCCGGATGGAGGGGAAGGCCGCGTTCGAGTACAAGTACGACGGACTTCGGCTCCAGGCGCACCTCCCCGAGCAGGGGGAGCCGGTGCTGTTCTCTCGACGGCTCGAACGGGTGAGCGGCCAGTTCCCCGAGCTCCTGAGGGAGCTCCCGAAGGCCATCCGCACGCGTCCCGCGATCGTCGAAGGCGAATGTGTCTCGATCGACCTCGACTCGGGCGAGCTCCAGCCTTTCCAGGAGATCTCGAGGCGCCGAGGTCGAAAGTTCGACCTCGAGCGGATGGAGGCGGAGGTGCCGGTGCGGTTCTTCCTGTTCGACGTGCTCCTCGAGGGAAGGGAGGAGGTGATGCGTGAGGATTTCCCCGCCCGTCGGGCTCGGCTGGAACGGCTCCTCCGCCCGGAAGGGTCGGACCGGGTCTCGCTCGCCACGCAGCAGGTGGCGGACTCCGCCGAGGCGGCCACCACGTTCTTCGACCAGGCGATCGCCGACGGTTGCGAAGGGGTGATGGGAAAGTCGATCGCCACGGGCAGCAGCTACCGCGCCGGGGCGCGCGGGTTCTGGTGGATCAAGTACAAGCGCGAGTACACTCAGGCGCTCGCCGACACCATCGACGGGGTGGTGGTCGGTGCGTTCGCCGGCCGGGGTCGACGGGCCGGCCTCTGGGGGGCGCTCCTGATGGCGGTCTACAACCCCGAAGCCGACCGGTTCGAGTCGTTCTGCAAGGTGGGGAGCGGGTTTGACGACGAGGCGCTCGTCACGCTCCGGAAGCGGCTCCAGCCGCTCGAGATCGCCGAGCGACCCCCCGAGGTGATGACGGGTCTCGTTCCGGACCAGTGGATGCGCCCTTCGCTCGTCCTTGAGCTCCGCGGCGCCGAGCTCTCCTTGAGTCCCATTCACCGCGCCGCCGTGGACGCCGTCCGTCCCGGTGCGGGGCTTGCTCTCCGGTTCCCCCGTTTCACGGGACGTTGGAGGGACGACAAGAAGGCAACCGATGCCACGACCTCCTCGGAGCTCCTCGGGCTCTACCGGTCGCAGGTGCGGCAGAGCGCGCCCTCCGCCGAAGCCGAGGCGCCGGCGGGGTAACCACCGACCCCGGCTCGAGGGCCCGGACCCGATTTCGCGCGACCCTATCCGAGCGAATGCTTATCAAGGGGCAGCGGGGTTCTCGCGCTCGAGGCGCTCACTATGCTGGTCGAATCGACGGAGCTCATGGGCCGACAGATGTACACCCCCGACGGACGGTTGCTCGGCGAGGTATCGAACCTCGTCGTGGACGTGGAAGGCGCCAAGATCGACGGTTTATACCTCGAGGAGCCGAGCGCCCTTCTCGTCGAGGATTCTAAGCCGGTCAACATCCCGTACCGCTGGGTCTCCGCCGTGAACGACGTTGTGCTCCTCAAGTTCTTCCCCCGCCGGGTCTCCGTGAAGAAGGGCCCGGCCAAGCCGGCAGCGGGGACTCCCGCGCCCTCGGCGCCCGCCCCCGCCCGGTGAATGGTGCGGGGATAGCCAAGCTTGGAAACGGCG
>JAKIWH010000084.1 GCA_022750125.1 Thermoplasmata archaeon | reverse complement strand
GGCGAGCACCGGCATCGACTTGGCGACGAGCATCGAGCGCTGCCGGCTCGAGCGGAGGGGATTCTGGTTCCAGCTGAAGGAGAGGACGCCGTCGACGGAATCGGCTAGCGCCTGCTCGGTGTCCGTAGACACGACTCCGCGCGAGAGCAGCAGGTAGACGATCCCCGCCCAGCTCTTCGCTCTCCGCCGTAGCCCCTTCACGAGAGTGAGGAGGTCGGAGGCGTCGATGCCCCGCCGTACGAGCAGGTCCGTGAGGGAGTCGACCACGACCACGTTGCCGGGTCCCCCTTCCTCGAGCGCTCCCGCGAGCGCGGCGAGCGGTCCTTCGGCCCGGGACACGGAGGGCGCAGCCGCTGCTGCAAGGAGACCGCCCTGGGTGGCCGACCAAGCAGGGGGTACGAGCGTCTCGGCGAAGTAGACGGGGGAGAGGTCGTGGAATTCGAGGTGCCGCTCGAAGACGGTCCTGTAGAGCGGGTCGAACGAACCCGACACCTCCTGGAGCAGCTGTTCCCTCGACCGGGTGAGGCTCACGTACGCCACGGCCTTGGGATAGACGTAGTTGTCACGATCCAGAGCGAGGTAGAACTTGTGGAGCCGCTCCTCATCGAAGTGGAACATGAGGTGCGTTGCCGAGGTGAGCGCGAACTCCTGATGGCCCGCCCCCGTCTCCCCGAGGAGCAGCACCACGGAGCCCGCGGGAAGCCCGCCGCTCATCTGGTCGAAGTCGGCGATCCCCGTCGGACAACGAGGCTCGGTGGAGGGCGGAGGCTGCATCGACGCGGGCGCGAGGCCGTGGGACGGGGCGACCCACAGTGTCACCGGTGCGCTCGGGAGCTCGACCGCCATGTGGACTATGGGACTCCGGCCCGAACTCCCGCGGGTCCGGTATTTCTAGGCTCGCTTGGAGCGGCTTCGCTAGCTGGCTCCGGGCGAGCCGCTCTTCAGGAGCTCGCGCAGCAGCACCGTGGCGTACGCTCCCTTGGGAAGCGAGAAAGTGAGCCGGTAGGCGCTCGGACCGGTCCCTCCGTCGCGAGCCTCGACCGCCTGGCCGAGCGGTGGGACCGCGAGCAGCAGCGGTCGCGCGTTCCCTTCGCTCGCTATGTCCGGCGTCGAGGGGAGCAGGAACGACCGCTCGGAGATCCCCTCCCGTTCGAGGAGCGGGCCCAGGATCTCGAGCGGTGTCCCCGTCAGCGGACCGCTCCCGTAACCCACGAGCGGCCCCGCAAGTCGACCGAGTCCGCGACGCACGAGCGCGGTCGCCTCCGCAAGATTGTCGAGGCTCACCGGCACCGCCCCAGTTCCTGGGAACGTCCCGTCCCGCGCCACCCGGAGGACGGTGTCTCCCGGCGCCGGTTCCTCGGGAGAGATCCCCCGTTCGAGGCGGCCCGAGAGATACTCGTTGAAGAGCCACGCTTGGTACGCGTGGATGAACAGCACTCGCAGTTCGCGGGGGAGTGCGCGGAACGCGCGCTCGGGCGGATGCCCTTGCGCAAGGTGGTCGAGCATCCGGCGCTCGAAGAGGAACGCGCGTGGAAACTCCTCGAGCGCGCGCCGCGCATCGTGGTGATCTCGGTACGCCTTGCGTGCGAGTGCGCCGGGACCTGACTCGAGCCCCAGCTCCGCCGATAGATACAGTTCGACCGCCCCGGGTACATCGCCGTGCAAAAGCGCCCGACCCACGAGATGGGTCACTGGTCGAACTTCACCGAACCGCTGCGGTCCGAAGTAGTTCGGAAGCCCTCCTTTCGTCCGGAGCTCCGCGAGGGTGGCGCCGATCCGTTCTCTTGCCTCCTCGGGGCCGAGCGGAACTTCGCTCACCCGGATGCGGAACGCGTTCCCGTAGTGGTGTCCCAGCACGAGTCCCGTCCTCGCGCGGTACAGGTCGAGCACCCGAACCCCGGGAAGGTCGAGCCGGAGCGGGTCGATCGGGGCGGCGCGGACCGAGAGGAGCTGCTCGGTGATCGCTCGGCGGTCCTTCGTGCCGGCCCAGGCGATCGCGCCCGGGGGAAGCCCGAGGGCGCGAGCGAGCGAGCCCACGAGCGCGTGCTGCTCGCGCATCCGGCTTTCGATTCGGAGGATGGTGAACAGCCCGTTCTCGTCGGGCATCGGGTAAGCGGAGATCTCCCGGACTTCGAAATCCTCGGCGCTCGCCTTGAGCCGGCCCCCCGTCCCCGGCGTGGTCGAGCCGTAGCACCGGAGCCCGAGCTCGGCGTCGACCGGAGGGACCTCGGGCCCGAGGAGCATGAACGCCCCACAGGCGGAGCGTTATAGACTAAGCGCGGCGTCCACCGGCGACGACATGATCAAGGTCACCGCGAAGGTCGTGCAGAACGTCTTCGAGGTGCAGGTGGGGTCGGAGGCGTGGGTCGCCCGACCGGTGATCCACGGGACGCACCCGATCGGTCGCCGGTTGCAGGCTCTCTTCTCGACCGTCTACACGACGCACAAGGTGGGCTCGCCCGACCAGGTCGAGTCGACCGTCTCCTACCACGCGAAGAAGGACGAGATCTGGATCCAGGTCGGGGAGGAGAAATGGCGGACTCGCTCGTCGCTCTTCGGACCGGTCACGTTCTCGTACGGCGGCCTTGACTACACGATCGTCGAGAAGCTCATCGGGCGGTTCGTGATCCTGCGCGGGAATCAGCCGATCACGCAAGGGGAGATCGGCTTCCGGACCATCACGATGAAGGAGTACCCGCCGGAGATCGAGAAATTCCTCGGCTACCTGGGCGTGGGCTACCTCATCCGGACGCTCGCCTGGCCCGCCTGAGCTCCCTGCTGGACCGGGACCGGGCCTTCGCTCGGCACCGAGCGCCGCCGGGGCGGCCGTAGGCTCGCCCGGACGCTCCGGTGCAGTCGTTCGTGGAGATGCGCGGTCGGGTGCCCGACGGTGAAGACGTGGAACGGGATCGGCACGAGGAGGAGCGCGCCCGCCGTCACGATGATCGCCGCGACCAAGAACTCGGTGTGCACCCCGAGGCTCACGTAGAGGAGACCGCCGAGGACGGTGCCCGCGAGCGCGCCGGCACCCGAGATGGCGTTGTAGAGCCCGAGCGCGCGGCCCCGGCCCGACCGACCGACGAGCCGGACGAGGAAGAGCGTGCTAGCCGTGCTGATGAACGCCCACGTGACCCCGAGGAGGGTGTTGAGCAGGGTGAGGTAGGCCAGGAGCCCCGTGCTTCCGAGTCCCAGGGCGAGGAAGATCGGTCCCGGGACGAACAGGAGCATGAGGAGCACTCTCCCACCGAGGCTCTCGAGAAAGACGTACTTCGGGGAGTGGAGTTCGACCGCTTTCCCCGAGTGGTAGAAGAGAGCGGTGCTCGCGGCGCTCGAGCCCAAGTAGGCGATGAACACCGCCGCGTTCGAAAGCCCCGCCCGCTGGATGAGGAAGATCGGGAACGGCCCGTAGAACAGGAAGAAGCCGACGCTCATCACGCCGAGCGCGATGAGGAACAGGAGCTCTCGGCCGGGCAACGGCTCGGCCCGGGAGCGGGTGAGTTCCACGACGTTGAGCATCCAGGTCCGGACGTGGCGCACCCGCTCGAGGAGGCCGCGGTTCCCGTTCACGAGGTCGGCGAGGCTGCGCCGGTCGTACCGGTGGCTCGGCTCCTCGATCCAGGCCCAGGCGATGACCGCGCCTAGGACCGCGAGTACACCCGAGAGGATGAGGAGCCCGAGCATCACCTGGACGACGGGCCAACTCGGACCGAAGACGAAGAGCCACAGGAAGCCGAGGGCGAGCCCGGCGGTCGTGCCGATCCCGGAGATGAACCCGAAGAGGCCCATGTCGGTCGGCCACCACCGCTTCTGCCGGGTTTCGAGGAGCAGGAGCGTGCCGATCGGAGCGCTCGCGGCGGAGGCGAGCCCCTCGAGGACGTTCAACCAAAAGTAGGTCCCAATATTCGTGGCGAACGCCATGCCCACGATGCAGGCGCCGCTCGCCGCGAACGAACCTACGAGGAAGTACTTCCGGTGGGGGACGCGGTCCGAGAGGTTCCCCCAGAGGATCGTGAACGGGACCTGGGTGAGCGCGCTCGCCGCGATGATGACGACCACCGCGAGCGGGGAGGCGGAGAATCTCGCGAGCGCGAGCAGCGGCACGAGCGGCGTAGCGATCCCGTCGCTCACCGCGAGCGGCAGGTAGGAGAGGAACCAGAGATCGCTCGAGGAGGGGCGGATCGCGAGCCGTGCCTTGACGTCCATCCGGTGCACCCTCCCGCGGAGCGCGCAAACTCGGTGCGCGGTGGATAAACTCTCGTCCGGTAAGGAAACCGGAACGCGATTCCTCGTCGCTCCGAGCTCGCGCTAGGCGACCGGAACGTCCATCGCGGCGTAGAGCTCGAGGAGCTCCCGCTCGCTCACCCACTCGACGCGCAAGTACTCGCGCAGCGTCGCGTCCCCCACGCCGAACCGGCGGGCCTCGTCCACCACAAATCGGTACGCCTCGAGCTCGGTCGAGCGACGAACGTAGCTCGTTCGGCGGTCGAAGAGACTCCGGCCGGCGCGCCGCTGCTGGATGTGGCAGAGCTCGTGGAAGATGTCGAGGAAGAGCGTGAGCGCAGGACTCTCCCGCAGGTGGCTCTCGCCCACAACGATGCAGTCGAGCTCCGGTGCGACCACCGGACGCCAGCGGCGGGGTGCCCCCTTCGGCATCTTCCACGGCGCAACGTACATCCAGAGGTCGTCGGCGACGAGTTCAATGGAGGTCGAGTGGTACAGGGCCTTCCGTCCTGCGGCCGTCGGCTCCTGCCGCTTGGCGGTCTCGAGCAGCTCGAGCCCCGGAAAGACCTCGAGGAGCGGATGGCGGCCGAGCGGCGTGTCCCGTCGAAGTTGGAACCCCTCCGGAGGTTCCTCGACCTTCCGGGGGCGAGCGGGGGCCATGCCGCCCGGAGCACGGAACTCCCATAAGGGTGCGGGCGGCGCGAACGGAGCGCTCATGCCGTCACCGAACCTCCACCGCCGCGTGACTCGGAAGCGGCGACTACCGCTCGCCTGTCCGCGAGGGGTGCGGGTCGGTCACGCCGTCGATCCGTCGGGACCTTCCGGAACTACGGTCGTTCTGTTCGACCGGCCGGCCCGCGTCGTGGCCGCAGTCCACGGTCCGGCCTCCGGAACGTACGACATCGGTTCTCTCGCGGTCTCCTCGACGTTCGGAAGACGAGATGCGCTCTTCTTCTCCGGCGGGAGCCTCTTCGGGCTTGACGCGGCAAGGGGAGTGAGGACTCGTCTCCTCGAACTCGGGCGGGGAGAGCCAGCGCTCGGGAGCGCCGCGCCCCTTCCTCGCGTTTCGGGGGCGATACTCTTCGACCTTCCTGCCGGCGCGAGGAGCCTCCCAGAGTATCTCGCGCTCGGGTACACCGCGGCTAGCGCCGCCTCCCCCGGACTCGGGGTGAACGGTCGACTGGGGGCGGGGTCCGGTGCGCGAGTCGCCAAATACGCCGGCAAGGAGTTCTCCCGGCCCGGCGGGGTCGGGATCGCTGGTCGGCGGCTCTCGCAAGGCCACTTACTGGCGCTCCTGATCGTGTTCAATTCCGGCGGGGCCATCCGCGACCCGGAGTCGGGCGCCTGGCTCGTTACGGCGCGCCGCGGTCCGAAGGCGCCCATACTTCCGTTCTCCCGCAGACCGTCCGCGGGAGCTTTCCGAACCTCGCCGGCAACGACGCTCGCTGCGATTCTTACGGACCTGCCGCTCGACCGCCGCGACCTTGCGGCGCTCGCAGACTACGCCCACGATTCGATAGCACGTACCGTCGTGCCCACGCACACATCGTTCGAGGGGGACGTCGTCTTTGTGGCATCGACGTCGACTCGCGCCCAATCCGAGCGAGAGCCGGGCATACGGGGCCTCGCGATGGATGCGCTAGGTGGGGTGGTGAGCTCGCTCGTGGCCGACGCAGCGCGCGGGTTCGCCCGAACGGTTGCCGTGAGTTAGGCACTGCCCGTCATCGGTGCCCGGCGCAGCGGCTGACCCCTGAGCCCCCGGATCAGGTCGGTCTTGGTCACGATCCCGGAGAGCGCGCCCCGCTCTCCGACCAGCACCGCGGGGTAACGCGTAAGGAGTCCCGCGAGGAGCTCCGCGGGGCAGGAGGCATCGACGAGGGGGTACGCGGGCTCGAGGAACTCATGGACCCTGCCTCGTCGACCCGCGGTCGATGCGAGCGCCTTGAGGAGCGCGCTCTCCGAGAGGGAACCCACGACCCGCCCCTCCTCGAGGACAGGCAGCTGAGAGAATCCGCCGCGTTCCATGAGCCGGAACGCTTCGGTGAGATAGAGCGTCGGACCCACTGTGACGAGGGGGCCGTGGCGAACTTCGGCGGCGGTGAGCGGCGGGGTATGCTGCCCCTCTCGCTCGTCGAGGAAGGCGACGATCTTCTGGACGAGGTCGTAGGAGGGCCGAATCCGGCCGCGCTCGATCCGCGAAACGGTCGCGTCGCTCCGGCCGACGGCCCGCGCGAGCTCGCCGAGCGAGATCCCGAGCGAGAGCCGGCGCTTGCGAAGCTCTGCGAGCGTCTGCACGGTTCCCGCAGAGTTCCTGCTGCGCTAATGGGATTTCGCCCGAAGCTAGGCGTTTCCCCACGGTGCTCCGAAAGCTACTTCTCCCGACGGGGAATGCCGCATTTAGGACGATGCCGGCGAGCGTCCCGCGGACCTCTTGGATCGTCGCCCCGCCCGAAGTCTGCGTGCTATGCCTCGAACCGCTCGGACGCCCAGAGGTATCGAGCGCCTGGAACGGACGGCCGGCCCACAAGGAATGCGTACGGGTACACATGATTCAGCGGGACCCCGCGTTTCGGGAGTGGGGCGCGGAAGGCGGCGACAGTGCGGGCGGGGAGGAGCCCTCCGAGGGCCCCGACCCCACCATCACCCGCGAGGACGAAGACGACGACACTGGCTGAGGACCGGCGGATGTACTTCACCTCCCAGCGTCACCGTCGCTAGCCCAAGGCAGCACCGCGACCGGCAGGTAGTGCAGCTGCCGCTCGTCGCCGTGGCTAGCATACGTCAGCGTCGGTCGACGGTGGCCGCCGTGTCACAACCCTAATGAGCCGGCACCCTGTGCAACGTATGCCTCCCTCGCGAGAGGGGGACTACTAGCAATGCCGGAAGTGGTACTCACCTGCGACTGGACCATGATGAGCGATCACCATGGGAAGGAGTTCCTCGGATTCGGTACCACGACCCCCGCCTTCATCCTCCCTGAAAAGGCGTACCAGAAGCTGTTCTTCCCAGTGATGAAGGTCGACGAGAACGGCTTCCCGCAGCAGGCGCCGTACGGGATGCGGAAGATCGAGGCCTCGCTCCTCGACGCGGGCGTGGACGCGCGCATCGTCCATCCGAGCTACCTCGACCGCTACCTGCCGGGCAAGACGAAGGTGCTCCTCGTGAGCGGGCACGACTACTTCGGGCTCAATCCTCCGTCCTCGACGTTTGCAGGCGTGATGCGCAAGGACCCGCTCAACTGCGTGAACTTCAAGCGGATGCTCTCGCTGCCGCACGTGCTCGAGGCCCGCCGCCAGGGCATGAAGCTCATCGCCGGCGGACCGTGCGCCTGGCAGCTCTCGCCCGCGACCCGGATGAAGGTGCCGTGGATCGGCGAGTTCGTCGAGGCGCTCGGCGGGATCGACAGCGTGGTCGAGGGAGAGGCGGACATCTACGTTCGCGAC
>JAKIWH010000083.1 GCA_022750125.1 Thermoplasmata archaeon | reverse complement strand
CCGACGGAGGAGGAGATTCTGCGAGGAAGCTTCGAGCGGGCCTACACGGGAGCGGTGGCGGCCGCCGCCCGAGGCGAGGCGATCTCACCCTCAGCTCAATTCGCGTCGGCCGCACGAGAGTGCCTGAGGGACCCAGACCCTGCGCGGTACCTTTCCGAGCTGCGGGCGGAGGTCGGGAGGACCAGGTTCCTCGAGGCTCCCGGCGCCATCGAACTGCTCGAGGGTCTGCGAGAAGACGGCTACCGTCTCGGCGTCATTTCGAACACCGTGGGCGAACCTGGAGGCTTCCTCCTCCCGAGGCTCCAACGGATGGGGCTTGCCCGACTCGTGGAGACGTTCGTGTTCAGCGACGAACTGCCGTGGGCGAAACCCGCTCCAGAAATCTTCGAGCGCGCACTCGACCTGCTTGACTCCACCCCCGACGCTGCCGTTCACGTCGGCGACGGAAGGGCGGACCTGGACGGCGCTCGACGCGCCGGCTACCGCGGCGTGATCCTGTACACAGGGCTCGATACGTACGGACCGAAGTACAGGAGTCTCTTCATCTCGAGTCCTCCGGAGGAGGGGAACCCGACGTTCACCGCCTCGACCCTAGTGGAAACCGGTGCTCGGATCCGTGAGATTCTACCAGTACCCGGTTAGCGCACCCGTGTCGTGTCCGTAGGGCAGGGGGCCAACCTGACCGGGTAAGGGACCGTGCTATCGGTTCCTTTATCGCCCGGAAAATCGCGTACGTACTACCTCGACATCATGGCAGATGTGGTGGAGGACCTAGCTCATCTCGGGCTTGGCTCGCACGTCGTGAGCTTCCACGTGGGGCGAGAGGAGGCCAGGGACCACGCGGTGGAGGCCACGTCGTACTGGGTCGGCGAACCCACGCTCAAGGACTACTATTCGGAGGAGCTCGCGCGGCGCTCACCGGACCACATAGGATGTGTCTTCCTTCTCCCGGGGCCTCAGGTCACCTGGATCGAGGACCGGCTTCGACCCGCCGATGAGGTGCTCCGGTTCGTCGGAGCGCACCCGGAAGGTGTGACCGGCGCGGCCGAAACGATCACCCAGTACTGGGACTCGGAGAACGTCCCGGAGCATCTCGAGTACGAAGCCTGGTTCCAGGACCAGCCTCGCGAGCTCTCCCGGTTCCTGTGCCCCTACGACCTCCGCCGAATCCCGCCGGAGATCGCTCCCGACACGCTACGGGAGCTGGGCCGTCACCACACCCATGTGGCGCTCTCGGCCTCCCGGGAGCCGGCAGCCCGGCTCCTCCAGCTGTTCATCTTCGGTAGCGCGGAAGAGATCCCCGACGAGCTTCGGGAGAGTCTCGAATGGGCGCTCCGGACCGGGCTCGTGACCGACCGAGGTGGTCCGGAGGGCCTTACGATCACCCCGGCGGGCGAGGAGATCCTGCGGAACTGGAACCGCCCGCTCGGCGGGGACGGCTCCGCGCCGACCCTCTCCGGGTCCCTCGCCACGAGGCCGGGCGGGAAGCCTGCCTAGGTAGGGCGGCGGGCTCGGCGAAGGCGGCTCACGAAGGCCGGATCGCGAAGATGCAGCCGCGCTCGGCGTGGCGGGTCGGGTCGGGCTTCGAGACGTCGAACTGGTCCCCGAGCCGTCGCTCGAGAAGGGAGCTGATGAGGCCCGGGCAGAGGACGCGGCCGATCTCGGGGGAGTGACGGCACGCAAAGCAATTCCGTACCCGGAGCGTGAGCGGGCGATCCTTCACGACCTCGACGCGGCCGAGCGAGCGCTCGGAGTAGTACGCAGCGAGCTCCTTCACCACCTCCGACGGCGTCGTGCCCCCGATCCCGTCCGCGATCTGGCGTCCCAGCTGCCGGGCCACCGCATCGATGAGCTCGGGGAGGTCGAGACGGAGCTCCTCGACCCCGGTCGCCGTCATGCCGAGCTCCGTGATCTCCTGGAGGCGGGCGAGCCCCTCTCCACCTTCGCCTCGGCGGAGCGGCAGGACGGCCCGGGAGGGCGCCTCGAGCTCGACGAGGCGCTCGTTGACCGGGACGGAGAGCGCCCAGAGACGCTGGTGGTAGGCGCGGGTGAGCGCAAGGAATCTCGGGTCGGTCGTCCACAGCATGAGCTGGGCCTCATCGCTCGGGCCGAGCCCCTCCGCTCCGGTCACGAACACGGCCGCCGCTTTCCGGTCGATGAGGATCGCACGGTTGGTGACCGGCTTGCGGGCGTGACGCAGCTCGGCCACCTGGGAGAACAACCGCACCTCGACCCGATTGGACGGTTCGACCTCCGTCACGATCCGGACGCGGACGTTCCGGGAGCGCGCCTCCGCGAGGGCGCGGTCGAGCCCCCCGTCGACGGCCCGGGGGAGCGAGAAGGCGGAGACGGTGATCAGGATCTCCTTCTGTGCCGCGCCGAACCGGCGTTTGAGGAGGTGCCAGATGGCGGACTGCCCCTCCACGATGGAAAACCTCCGGGCATCCCCTGGCTCAGGGCTCCCGGCGGTCGCCCGCCACTCCTCGAGCAATCGGTCGCGTCCGCGGCGCAGGCTCTCGAGACGGCCCGCTTCTTCGTGGATCCAACGGTCGAGGAGCTCCTCGACCGGGAGCGGGGCGAAGCGCTTAGGTCGGCTTCCCTCGGGCCTAAGGAGTCCTTTCTCGACGAGCTCGTCGATGCAGCGGTAGGCGTGGACCCGGTGGACCGCCGTCGCCCTCGCCAGCTCCGAGGCAGGGAGCGGCCCCTCGCGGGTCGCTACGAGGTAGATGCGTGCTGCGGGCTCGGCGAGCCCGTGGCTCACCAGAAGTTCGACTAGCCCGTTCGCTGCTCGGGCCACCCCTTTGGGACGCTCCGATGGGATAAAGGTGGGACGGGAGGCTACAGCGAGACCTGGAACTCCTCGATCGTCGAGGTGAACGGCGCTTCGGCGGCGGCCCCGCCGCGCGCCTTCAGCGTCTCCCGGGCGAGGAGCCAGTACACGGTCGCGAGCGCGACCCGACCCTTGTTGTTCGCCGGGATGACGAAATCGACGTTCCGGGTCTCGTTGTTCACGTCGCAAATGCCGACCACGGGGATCCCGATCGACACCGCCTCGCTGAGCGCCTGGGCGTCGGTCGCGGGGTCGGTGACGAGGAGCACCTTGGGCTCGATGTACTCATCGAGCGCGGGGTTCGTGAGGCAGCCCGGGACGAACCGTTCGGAGAAGGAGATGGCACCGATCGCCTTCGCGAACATCCGCACCGGTTTCTGGCCGTACTGGCGCTGCGAGACCACGAGGATCTTGTCCGCTGGGAACCGTGCGAGGAACTGCGAGGCGATCCGGATCCGTCGGTCGGTCTCCTTGATATCGAGGACGTAGAGACCGTCGTACCGGATCTTGTAGACGAACCGGCGCATCGACGCGGACTTCTGCTGGGTGCCGATGTGGACGCCGGAGGTGAGGTAGGTCTCCTCCGGGAGCAGGAGCTGCCCCGGCTCGATATCCTGACCGTCGTCCGCCCGGACGGGCGGTTCCACCTCAGTGTCGTCGGGCGCCATTGCGGAGTTCACGCGGGGGCGGCGACGCGCAGGAGTTCATTTAGCTTTGCCACCCGTTCCCCGCCGAGAATCCCGCATTTGAGGCCCCGCGAACCGGCCCCCACGGCGAACTGGGCGAGCCATCCCTCCGGAAGGTCCCCGCTCCGGTGGGAGGCGACGGTCGACCAGCCGGCGGCGCGCGCACGGTCGACGGTCGCGAACGTGTCGGTGAGGGTGCCGACCTGGTTCACCTTGATGAGCACGGAGTTCGAGGCACGCTCGGCGATCCCCCGCTCGAGCCGGGGTAGGCTCGTCGTGTAGATGTCGTCCCCGACGACGAGGGTTCGGTCGCCGACCGCATGGGTGAACTCCGCGAAGGAGTCGAACGCTTCCTCGTCGAACGGATCCTCCACGTAGCGGAGGTCGAACCTCTCGACGAGCTTCACGAGAAAGGCGTGCTGCCCCGCCGGGTCGAGGCTCTGATCCCGGTAGCGGTACCGGCCGTCGCTGAAGAACTCGCTCGCCGCGAGGTCGAGCCCCGGGTGGACGGGGAGATGCATCGAATCGCGCACCTCCTCGCACGCTTTCGCGAGGATCTCGAGCCCCTCGAGGCTCCCTACGGGCGCCACCCATCCCCCTTCGTCTCCCCTCCCGAGGGCAAGAGCGGGGTGCTTTGCGTGGAGCGCCTCGCCCACCGCGCGATGGACGGCGATCGCTCCTCGCACCGCCTCCGCCGGGTGCGGTGAGGAGGAGATGGCGTGGAACTCCTGGAACTCGGGGCCGCCAACGGCGTGCCGTCCCCCGTTCAAGCAGTTCCCGACGATCATCGGCCGACCGCTCCCATCGAGCCCCGGGCGCAACCAACTCTTCCAGAGCGGCACGCCGAGAGCCGACGCCCGGGCTATCGCGGCCGCGAGCGAGAGCGCCGTGGCGACCCCGCCGCCGATCCGTGCGAACTCTCCCGATCCGTCCACTGCGTGGAGCGCCGCGTCCCAACCACAGGCATCCGCAAGGTCCCGTCCTACGAGGGCGGGGCGGAGCTCTTTACGGAAGAGATCGAGACTCGCGGGCACCCCGCCCTTCGGCCAGGCGGGAACCTCGTGCGCGCCGGTGCTCGCCCCCCCTGGCGCTCCGGCCCGGCCGCGGTGCCCTTCCTCGTCCACGACCTCCGCCTCGACGGTCGGAGAGCCCCGGCTATCGAAGATCGCACGCAAGGAGACCTCCGCTACACGGCTCACGGTCCGCCCTCCACGAATTCTACCAGGACGCCGCCGAACCCGGAAGGGTGGCAGAAGCCTACGCGCCGGCCCCGGGCTCCCATGCGGGCGACTTGGTCGACGAGGCGGTATCCGGACGACGCGAGCTCCGCAAGCTTTCGGTCGACGCTGGGAACGGAGAACGCGACGTGGTGAAGTCCCTCCCCGTGCGAGTCGAGGAACTTGCCTACCGGGGAGTCGGGAGCCGTCGGCTCGAGGAACTCGAGATGGGTGGTCCCAACCTCGAGGAAGGAGATCCGCACCTTCTGGGAGCTCACCTCCTCGGGGGGGCTACCGGTCGCGCCGAACGGTCCCTCCCACCGGGGGAGAGCGTCCGAGAGGCTCCGCACCGCGATCCCGAGGTGGTCGACCGGCATCGCTTCCCCTAGTACGTCCGGGAGGGAAGGTACTCGCCGAACTCCTCCCGCCAGAGGTCGGCGACCTCGCCAAGGCTTGCTCGGGCGCGGAGCGCATCGAGGAGCGTGGGCATGACGTTCTCGCCGTTCCGCGTCGCGCGACGGAGCTCGTCGAGCGTGGAGCGTACTCGCGAGGGGTCCCTGCGGGAACGCATCGACTTCACGCGGCGGACCTGTTCCGCTTCCTGGGCGGGCGTGATACGCTCCCCCTTCACCCCGCGTCGTCCCTTCGAGGCGAAGAGCGAGAAGTCGGGGTTTCCCTCGGGGAACGCGTTCACGCCGACGACCAGCTCCTCCTTCGCCTCGCGAGCACGGGCGGTCCGGTAGGCCTCGCGCGCGATCTCGCTCTGGAAGAAGCCCCGTTCGACCGCGAGGACGGAACCGCCCATCGTCTCGATCCGGTCGAGGTACGCGCGCGCCTCCGCTTCGATCCGGTCGGTGATCGCCTCGATCTCGTACGCGCCCCCCACCGGGTCGACGGTCGAGGCGACCCCGCTCTCCTCCGCGAGGATCTGCTGGGTCCGCAGCGCAAGCCGCGCGGCCTCGGTGGTGGGAAGCCCTATCGCCTCGTCGAGCGCGTTCGTGTGGAGCGACTGCGTCCCGCCGAGCACGGCCGCGAGCGCTTCGAGGGTCGTGCGGACGACGTTGAGCTCAGGCTGTTGCGCCGTGAGCGAGGAACCCGCGGTCTGCGTGTGGAAGCGGAGCTGCATCGAGCGGGGGTTCTTCGCGCCCAAGCTCTCGCGGGCGACCGACGCCCACAGCCGCCGTGCGGCGCGGAACTTCCCGATCTCCTCCAGGAAGTTCGAGTCGGAGCTAAAGAAGAAGGAGAGGCGCGGGAGGAACTCGTCGACCGCGAGCCCCCGGGCGCGCGCCGCCCGGACGTACGCAATCGCGTTCGCGAGGGTAAAGGCGACCTCCTGCGCGGCGGTCGCCCCGGCTTCCCTCATGTGGTAACCGGAGACCGAGATGTAGTTCCACTGGGGCATCTCGCGGGTCGCGAACTCGATCAGGTCGACGGTGAGCCGGAGCGACGGCTCGGGGGGGAAGATGTACGTCCCGCGCGCGATGTACTCCTTCAAGATGTCGTTCTGGACCGTCCCTCCGAGACGGGCGCGGGGGATCCCGTGCGCCTCCCCGACGGCGACAAGCAGCGCGGTCAGAATGGGTGCGGTCGCGTTGATCGTCATCGAGACGGTCGCCTTGTCGAGGGGGATCTCCCGGAACAAGGTCTCCATGTCCGGGACCCCCGTGATCGCGACTCCGCACCGGCCCACCTCCCCCCTCGCCTTCGGGTGATCCGAGTCGTAGCCGATCTGGGTCGGCAGGTCGAACGCGACCGAGAGACCGGTCTGGCCGCTCGCAAGGAGGTAGCGGTACCGGCGGTTCGTCTCCCGGGCGGTGCCGAAGCCCGAGTACTGGCGGAACGTCCAGAGCCGGCCGCGGTACATCGTCGGCTGGAGGCCGCGGGTGTAGGGCGGGCTCCCGGGGAATCCGAGCTTCTCGAGGCTCTCCGAGAACGGCTCCTCGGGGGCGGTCGCGAGGAGGGGAAGTCGTCCTCCCTCGACCCGGTCGCCGATCGCCGCCCGCGCCTCCGCCTCCCATCGCGCCCGGGCAGTGGGGTCGGCCGCGCGGCGCACTCCCATCGCCTGCGGACCGACCGGCGCTATAAGTGGCCTACGGGGACGCGGTCCGAGGTTCCGTCGTCGAGGAACTCGATTCCACCGCGGGGCCGAGGAGCGGATACAGCCGGTCGAGGTCGAGTTCGCCCCAGACCGCGGGAACCACCGCCCCGGTAGCGTCGAGCACCGATGGGTGGAGCTCCCCGAGCTCGCCGATCGACTCTCCCGCGAGCATGAGCCGCGCGGCACGGCCAGGAATCGTTCCGGGCAGCTCAACGGGCTCCCGGACCGCCACGACGGAGCACCGGCGCAGGAGGTACTCGAGGATCGCGGCGGCCTCGGCGAACCCGGTCTCCTCCCCCGCGATGAGGAACCCGGCATACCGATGGGTCCGAGCGCCGCTCTCGGCGTCCGGGTCGCGCAGAAGGACGGGTCCAACCTCCGAGAACCGCTGGGGATAGCCGTGGCGGAGATTCCTCCCGAGTGCCGCGACGAGCGATGGCAGGAGGGAGTCGCGGGCGCGGGCGAGCTCCGCGGAAACTGGATTCGTGAGCTCGAGGGATTGCGTCCTCCCTGTCCGCGCGATAATCGCCTCCGAGGTAAGTACGGGGCTGTGAAGCGCGGTGAACCCGAGTCCAAGGAGGTAGGCCCCGATCCGCTCGCGGAACCTCGCCTCGGGCCGTCGCCGGCCGAGGGTGGAGGAGGGCGGCAAGAGGCCCTCGTCGATGCGCACACCGCGCAGCAGGAGGACATCTTCGGCCACGTCGACCGGCCCGAGCAGGTCGGCGCGCCAGGGGGAAGCGGCGACGAGCCAACCGTCGCTCGTCCTGCGCACGGCGTACCGGGCTCGGGCGAGAAGCGGCTCCTCCTGGCGTGGGCACCGCTGCAGAAGCTCGACTCCT
>JAKIWH010000082.1 GCA_022750125.1 Thermoplasmata archaeon | reverse complement strand
CCGGCCTGGAACAATCTCTCGGGCTACGTTGCGAACTGCAACGCGGCCATCCCTTGCCGCCCTGCGCCGTACGGCACCCAGGTGCCCGTCCTCTCCTGGACCCAGGACGGCGCGATCTACGTGAACGCGACCGACGAGCTCGTCTTCTACTCGTTCGTCAACCGAACGATCGAGAAGCTCGCCGCGTGGCTGCCGCTCTACGACAATGTGATGTCGTACGACGGGGTCGAGAACAGCGAGTGGGCCACCCAGGACGGGACGTACGTCTACGAGTTCGGATGCCTCGCCGCGTGCACGAACTCGAGCACGGTCACCTTCTATGGCGTGAACCTCACGACCGGTCGCACCTTCGAGCACAATTTCTCGGGCCTCAACGCGCACGCGCTCTACGTGAACGGTCAGGTAAACCTGATCGGCCTCGACGGGAACGACTCGATCGCCGCGCTCGTCCTCGGGAACGGGAGCGTCTACGCCTACGGGCTGTGGAACGGCACGCAGTGGGTCCTCGGCAGCCTTCCGTTCTTCGAGGCGAACAACCTCTACTGGCTTCCGCTGTACAACTCGTTCGTCGACGTCCAGGCGGAGGGCTCGACCGCGGACGCGATCGACGAGTACCTGCTCACCGGCACCGGCGCGGGGAGCTCGCTCGTCCAGAGCTACGCGGGCCACTTCGGCTCGAGCTACGTGAGCAACGGCGTCGACGGCCTGTTCCTCAACGTCTCCTCGCACCAGTTCCTCGTCACCGAGTCGAAGAAGCTCGGCGACCTCCGCTCGCAGCTGTTCGGGCTTTCCCCGGGCGGCACGATCACCTCCCTCGTGCGGAGCTACGCGGGCTCGGGGCTCGGCGCATGGCCCTCCGCGAGCTCCTTCCCGAACTCGTACTCCTCCGAGCACCGGGTGTCGCTCGTCGCGTCGGGGCCGATGTTCATGGGGTTCTGGGACGGCTTCTTCAACAACAACTCCTGGCTCTACGACCCGGCGACCGGGAGCTACCTCTCCACGAACGTCTCCTTCGACGGGAACTCGAGCTCGAGCCCGCTCTTCCGCGAGGAGCACCAGAACCCGAACCAGGTGGAGGGGCTCTTCTTCAACACCACCTACTCGATCCTCGGTGCCTCGGTCGACTGCCAGTCGGGCGGGCTAAGCTGTCCGATCCGTGGTACCTCCCCCGGCACCCGGGCCGGCACCGTATGGTGGACGTGGAAGCTAGGCGAGCCCGAGTTCCCGTATGCGGCGACCGCCTCGCGGGCCGAGACGCTGCCGCCAAGTTCGCTCACGGTCAATGCGACGAACAACACCACGTCGGTGACGCTCAACTGGAGCACCCCCACCACGGGCGCGAATCCGATCCTCAACTACACCGTCTTCACCGGGGCTCACCCGGGAGCCTGGACCAGCATTGTGAGCCTCCCGTCGGGGAGCCACAGCTACACCGTCCACGGGCTCGTGCCGGGAGAGACCGTCTACTACGCCCTGCTCGCGTGGAACCTCCACTGGCACAACGCTGCCTCCTCGGGGTTCGAGAGCACCCACCCCCGCACGCGGCTCATCGCGAGCTTCCTCGCCGACCGCACCACCGACGACGTGGGAATCCCACTCACGCTCCGGGTTGCACTCTCCGGAAACCCCTCGGGCCCCGAGTACTCCTTCGTGAACCTCCCCCCAGGTTGCCCCTCGGTGAACGGGCCGGTCCTCCTCTGCGTCCCGTCGGGGAGCGGCCTCTACCCGATCACGGTGCTCGTGAGCGACGTGAACGGCAGCACCGACTACGCGAACTTGACGCTCCTCGTGAACCCGTACGTGGCGGTCGAGGCGTGGTCGGTCCCCTCCCCGATCGGCACCAATTCAACGACGGTGTTCTCGGTCGGACTGGGGACGACCGGGACCGCCCCGTTCACGGTGCTCTGGCACTTCGGCGACGGGTCGACCGGGGCCGGCCTCGCTAGCGCCCACGCGTATGCCACCCCCGGGTCCTACCTTGTGAGCGCGTCGGTGACCGACGCCGTGGGAGGCGCGACCAACTTCTCGGGCCTCGTGGAGGTGCTTCCGGCGATCGTGCTCACCGCGAGCGCCGCCCCCGATCCGGTCGAGGTGAACCTTCCCGTTTCGCTCACGGCGACGATCCTGAAGGGCGGCGTGGCGCCGTTCAGCTACGCGTGGAGCCTGCCCGGCGCGAACGCGAGTTCGGTGATGCACACCATCTTCCCGAACGCCGGGAGCTTCGCGGTGAGTGTCCTTGTCACCGATTCGATCGGGCTCCGCTCGAGCGCCACGCTCAATCTCACGGTGGCGGCCGCGCCGGTGCTCACGAGCGTGACCGTGAACCCGTCCGCGACCGACCTCGGGCGGCCCGTGTACATCGGGGCGGAGGTCGCGGGCGGCATCGCGCCCTACTCGGTCCAGTACTTGAACCTCCCCGCCTCCTGCCCGTCGGTCGACGCACTGAAGTTCGTCTGCGCACCGCAGACGATCGGCAACTACACGATCCGGGTGTTGCTAACGGACGCGCTCGGGATCGCGGCGCTCGGGGCCACTCGGCTCGACGTGAACCCCCCGCTCGTCGTGGACCGGTACGCCGCCTCCTCGGACCCCGCGACGACCAACACCACTCTCGTGCTCACGCTGAACGCCTCCGGCGGCACCCCGCCCATCTCGGTGGCGTACCCCACGCCTCCGAGCGGATGCATGCCGACCGGCGGGAACACGACCCTCCTCTCCTGCCGCTTTAGCTCCCCCGGTTCCTACTTCATCGGCGCCGTGGCGAACGACTCGGTTGGCGAGTCGGTGGCGACCTCCCTCTCGCTCCTCGTCCTCCCCCAGGAGCATCCTACCCCTGGTCACCCAGGTACTGCCAGCGGTGTGCCGCCTTGGTTCTATCCGGCGACGATCGCGCTCCTCGTCGCGATCTTGGGGGGAGTCGCGTGGTTACTGTTCCGGCCCCGTCCGCCGGCCCGGCCGACCGAACCGGACCCGGAACCCTACGGCGAGGAGGAGCAGTCCGAAGCAGCCGAGCCGGATCCCGGCCTCAGCTCTGCCAGTCGTACGTTACCTTGTCTCGGACCGCAGACCGGTCGACCGAATGCTCCGCCCGGTGCTCGCTCGCGCGCTCGAGCGCCTTCACCCGGTCCGTCAGGGACTTGAGCTCCCGTTCGAGCCGGGCGAGCTGGGTCGCGAGCTCCTCGGTAGGCGCGGTCATCCTCCGCCCCATCGCGTAGGCGCTTAGAACGATTCCGCCGCGGGAGCGGGCGGAGCTCGGCCCGGGCGATCCCGAGGATGGCACGCGCCTACGTCGGGGGCTTCGCGTCCTTCGGCGCAGCGTTGGACTTCGCGAGCGTTTCGTTGATCTGGCGGAGGCGCCGGGAGAGGACGACCGCCGTCGCGATCGTGCCCGCCGCGATGAGCAGCATCGAAACAAGGAAAACCGCCCCGAAGATCAGGGCGAGCTGCAGAAGACCGGCCGGGAGGGAGAGGGACCCGTTCCCCTTGCTGTTCCCTCCGTTGTTGTTGCCGCTTCCGTTACCGTTGTTGTTTCCACCATTCGAGGTAACGGTCAACTGAGTGCTCTGGTTCGCGTGGGTCCGCGGGACCGAGCTGTCGAGGACGTCGAGGTGGACGTGGTAGCTTCCGGCGGAGCTCGGGTTGCAGTTGAACTGGAGGCTAGGCGTGGTGATGGTTACGGGGGTCGACGACGGAGCGCATCCCGGTGGCGTGTTGTTGAACCAGAGGTAGTACGGCTGTGTCCCGCCCGACAGGTTGACCTGCCCGCTCCCCTGGGTGCCGGCGCTGAGCGTGCTCGGGGAGAAGAAGAAGCCAGTGACCTGGACGGGTGAGGCCGCGGTGCGAAGCTCCCCGCTCATCCGGAGCCCAGGATGGGCGACGGTCTGCGGGACTCCCAAGCCCCCGGCCAGTGCTAGGAAGGCGAGCGGCAGCAGGGTTCCGACGACTCCCAAAGCAAGCAGGACACGGCGCACACGAGGCTGCACGGAACCCATTCGCCTCGGCGGGCTACATCAACGTATGCTTGGCTCGGAATGGGAACCGGGGCGTTCACCGAGGTGGAGTGTGTGGGTGCGCTCCGCCTGGACCGGATGCGCCGGCGAGGCAGCTGCCTCCAGCCCCACTCGAGGGGGTTCGTCGGTCGCCGAGGAACGGCTCCCTCGGAGGTTCGAGTACCGATTCGCTGGTGGCCCCATGGGCTCAGTTCCTCAAGGGTTAAGCGTGGGCAATCCT
The DNA here is from genome assembly GCA_022750125.1 of Thermoplasmata archaeon. Classification (GTDB taxonomy): domain Archaea; phylum Thermoplasmatota; class Thermoplasmata; order Lutacidiplasmatales; family UBA184; genus JAKIVR01. The sequence goes on along the minus strand of JAKIWH010000082.1, from coordinate 3,443 downwards.
AGGCACTGAACGGGTCAAGGAAATGCCTCCCGCGCACCTCGTAGAACAGGCACCTCCAGCGCCAGGGAGCGCATTGCGCGTGATGGTGGCAGATCACGCCATCGCCGTCTTCAACCTGGGCACGACGCTTCTCGCGATCGACGCGGCATGCACCCACGTGAAGGGACCCCTCGAACGCGGCCGCATCGAAGGGACTATCGTGACCTGTCCGTGGCACGGCTCGCAGTTCGATCTGAGTACCGGAGAGGTCAAGCGCGGACCGGCGACCCAACCCGTCAAGACCTATCCGGTGCGGCTCGAGAATGGAAAGCTCGCGATCGAGCTTCCGTAGACCGGAATAGCGCGACCTGGGACTCGTCTCCCCCGTTTCTCGCACGGAGCTCGGGGTAGTTGGGTCCCCGGCCGTTCCTCGAAAGGCGGTCGACCGGGGCCTTCCTTCCGCCTCGAGTGACTCGGATCAGAGCCAGAGAGCCAGCAGCAGTTCGTCCACCGGCTTTCCTCGCAGGATGACCTGGCCCTTGAGCCGTCCCTCTTGGACGAACCCTAGTTTCCGGTAGAGGGCACGGGCGGGCGCGTTGCTCGCAAACACCCCCAACGTGAGCTTTTGGAGCCCGACCGACCGCGACCACTCTATCAGTGCCCGCATCATCGCGGTTCCGAGGCCGATCCCACGGGCCTCCTTTCGAAGCGCAAGGCCGAGCTCCGCAGTGTGGCGATTCTTCGAGTGGCGACCTCGCGCGATATCCGCACTGCCTACGATCTTGCCGTCGCAGACGGCAACGAGGTAGAGCCCAGCCTTCCCGTCCGCGCTCCGAAATACCGCCCTCTCCTCCTCGGGTGTGTGCCGGAGCTTTTCGGTCATGAGGTGGACTCCCTCGGCGCCGATCGCGTTGACGTGAGCGATGACAGCCTCGGCATCTCGTGCCCGAGCACGCCGGATGAGGGCGATACGCCCATCTCTGAGAGTGACCCGCGTTGGCCGGAACAGCGTCACGGAAACTCATCGACGAATAGACTCGATCCCATCAAACCCCCCGGTTGGTGCTCATACCGGCGTGTAAACGACGGTGGTCAACGCCCAGATCCGGCGATGTCTGTCCGCTCCTTAGTATATATATTTCGACGCATAAAGTTCGTTTGCACCCCGTACTTGGTTCGGGTACCGGCTATAGCATCCGAGAGGAGGCTTGCTTCTGCCGAGCGCCCATTCTTAGCCAGGTCCGTACCCCGCCGTCCATAGATCTCGGTTCGCTCGATGGTCGATCGCCCTTCCCGCTGATTCCGGATGGTTCGGCCCGCCGCTGGCCCGCGCTGCGGCGTCAGAGCGGGCGGACGTGAGTCGTCGAGTTTCGAGGGGTTGACGCCTTCGTGAGGCGCGGCCGAGGACACGAGAACCCAAACGGCCTTGGCCTCATATTATATATATTTAAACGCGCGTCGTTTCGTCGGATGCGCATCGAAGGTTCGTTGATTCGCGAGACCCGGGAGCGTCCGCTCCCGCCGAACATGCGCGCAGCCACTCGGGCCCGCCGGGGGAGGCCCCAAGTTCGATACCGGCCGATCGTTCGCTCGCCCGAGGATGTTCGGTCCCTCCGGCATCACGGAGTGCCCGTTTTCCTCGTGACGGACGAGTGGGTCACCCAGAGTCGATATCCGGTCCAATTCGACCCTTGGCTTGCGGTGCCGGAGTCGATCGCCGGCAGTTTCGACTCTGCCTACCGGATCCTCCGGATCCGCGACGAGGACGCTCTGAGGCGTCCCGGGCTTGCGGAGCTCGTTACCTGGCTACTTCGTTTTGATCCGCTCGCCGCTCGGGCGGTCGCGCTTCGGAACCGAAAGGCGATTCCCGCCCTCGAGCTCTACCGGCGCATCCGCAACGAGGGACTCGAAGGGCCGGCGACGAAGGTTCGCCTCCAGCAGCTCATGCCCGCGATCCCTAAGGTCGGTCCGTCGCTCCCGGCCAAGGACCTTGCGTGGGCGGATCGGAACAACCCGGAGCTCAAGCCCGCCGCATGAGCGCAGCAACGGTTGACCTCGCCGACGTGATCCTTCGCGGACACGGGATCCAGTACGTGGTCGTCGGCGGGCAAGCGGTCGCACGAACCGTCCGGACCGGCACCGTCGACGTGGACGTCATGGTGACGACCTCGGACTTTCAGGGAACCGTCGAACGCCTTCTCAAAGATCCGCGGATTCGGCTGCGGGGCCTGCGGGAGGGACTGGCGCTTCTCTCGATCGAAAGCGCCCGGGGGGCGGGACTCGACGTGCTGGACTCCGCCCCGTTCTCGGGCGATCATCCCGGCGGGGAGTTCTACCGGTTCCTCGTGGAGGAGGAGTCGACCGAAGCGGCGGGCGTCCGGTACGCCTCGACCGGCATTGTCTGGTACACTCGGCTCCTCACATCTCGGTGGAAGCTGTACGCCGAGAAGATTCTCGTCAACATTGCGGACGGCGCCGACCCCGACCTGCTCGTCCAGGCCGAGCGGATCGCGAAGCGGTTCGGAACCCTCGAGCTAGTGCGGTCGCGCTTGGAGTACGTGCGACGTGAGCTTGCCGAACGGCGCGAGCGGCCGAGAGAGAAACTCTCCTAGTCAATTCAGAGAACTCCTGATACTTCGAGGTCGGTTCCCTCCGAGGAGGGCGGCTGATGTCCCATCGATCCGGACGTGGACGAAATCCCTCCCCGGTCTCCGAGGCCGTTCCTAGCTCGCTAGTGAGGAGATGCATGACCGAAGGGGGCCATCCGTCGCGCGCTCTGCTGGTCGAAGTTACCCCCCGGAGCGTGCCTAAAATCCTACGTAGGGTCCGAGCGAGTGGTGCGAAAGGCGATGACTTCGGCTCCGATTCGAGTCTCCCTTCAAGCGGCTCGACGGCTGGCTGTCACCAAGCAGCACCTTTCAGGCAAGCGGCCAGCCCGAGCCACGGCCGAACGAATCTTGGAGACCGTTCGGGCGTTGCCGTACGTGCAGTGGGATCCGGTCAGCGTTGTCGCCCCCTCCCACCTTCTCTCACTGTGGGCGCGGCTCGGGTCCTTTCGGCTCTCGGACCTTGACCGGTTGCTATGGACCGAAAGGCGACTCCTCCAGCATTGGATCCCCTTCGCAAGCGTCGTCGCGACCGAGGACTACCCCCTCTACGCCTCCCTCATGCGACGATATCCCGGCTCCCTCTCCGACTCGTGGGGGGCTCAACGCACCCGCGCCCGAGCGTTCCTGGCTGAGCACGGAGACCTTCGAAGGAGGGTTCTCGCGGAGCTACGGGACGGTCCACTGCAACTGAACCAGTTCAAGGACCACGCACGGACCAAGAGGGTCTCGGGTGACTGGGAGCCATCAAGCACGGTTGCCGAGATGCTCTGGCACCTGGTCATGTCCGGCCAGGCGATGGTGGTTGGGCACGACGGGAACCAGAATCTATGGGGGCTGTCCAGTGCCTTCCTTCCG
>JAKIWH010000145.1 GCA_022750125.1 Thermoplasmata archaeon | reverse complement strand
TACCCCGACGTCGACGAGCTCGTCGCCCTCGACACCGAGTGCCGGCGGTTGGCCGGAGCGGTGAACGCCCTCCGGGCAAAGCGGAACGACGAGGGCCAACGACTCGCCGAGGCCAAGAAGGCCGGGGCGGCCGTGGACCCCGCCATCGTCCGCGACCTGGGGGAGCTGCGCGACCGGATCACCACCGAAGACGCGAAGCTCCAGGAGGCCGAGGGAAAGCGGGACGCGCTCCTCCTCCTCGTTCCCCAGATCCCCCACGGGACCGTCCCCGTGGGAAAGGACGGGACGGAGAACGTCGTCGTGCGCGAAGTTCCCTCGACCGTCGCGACGGTCGCCACGCCGAAGCCCCACTTCGAGATCGGGCCCGCGCTCAACATCCTCGACACCGAGCGGGGGGCCAAGGTAGCCGGCGAGGGGTTCTACTTCCTCGTCGGAGACGGCGCCCGGTTGGAGATGGCGCTGATCAACTTCATGCGGGAGACCCACCGGAAGGCGGGGTACACCGAGGTGCTGCCCCCGATCCTGATCTCGAGCGCCTCGATGACGGGCACCGGGCAGCTCCCCAAGTTTGCCGAGGACTCGTACAAGACCGTCCTCGACGACCTCTGGCTCGCCCCGACCGCCGAGGTTCCGCTCACGAACCTCTACCGGGACGAGGTGCTCCTCGGCACCGACCTCCCGCTCAAGGTGATGGCATTCACCCCGTGCTTTCGTCGGGAAGCCGGGGGACACGGGGTCGAGACCCGGGGCATCGCCCGGGTCCACCAGTTCAACAAGGTCGAGCTGGTCAATTTCGTCCACCCGAGCCGCTCCTACGCGCAGCTGGAGACCCTACTCTCCGAAGCCGAGGCGATCGTGAAAGCGCTCGGTCTGCGCTACCGGATCGTCAACCTCTGCACGGGCGACCTCCCCGACAAGGCGGCCAAGTGCTACGACATCGAGCTCTGGGCCCCCGGCGCCCAACGGTGGCTCGAAGTGAGCTCGGTGTCAAACTTCGAGGACTTCCAATCGTCCCGGTCGGGAATCCGGTACCGGGAGCAGCAGTCGGCGAAACCGGAGTTCGTCCATACCCTCAACGGCTCCGGGACGGCCCTGCCCAGGCTCCTGGTCGCGGTCCTCGAGACGTGGCAGACCTCCGAGGGCGTCGTCGAGGTCCCCCCCGTGCTCCGAACGTTCCTGGGCGGCCAAGACCACCTCGAGCGGACCCCCTTCGTCGGCGAGCGGGAGCTCGGCCGGGGCCGTCGCGGCTGGACGACGAACTAGTCGAAGGCCGCCTCGAACCGGCGGCGCGCGGCACCCTTTTGAAGGGGGCCGGGGTGCGCGGACGCAGGAGCTCCTCGGATGACCGGAACGACGCAGCACGGGCTATTCATCGACGGAAAGTGGGAGAGCCCGGCCGGATCCTCCCGGTTCGTGACCCGCAATCCCGCCACGGGTGAGGAGCTCGGGTCGTTCGTCTCCGGTCGCGCCGAGGACGCCGACCGCGCGGTCGAGGCGGCCTCCCGGGCGTTCCCCGCGTGGCGCGACACGCCCGCCCCCAAGCGTGGCGAGATCCTGCTCCGGGTCGCCGACGTGCTCCGCCACCGGAAGGAGGAGATCGGGCGCGTCGTGACCATGGAAATGGGGAAGGTGATCGC
>JAKIWH010000081.1 GCA_022750125.1 Thermoplasmata archaeon | reverse complement strand
CTCCCCTACCGCCCCGCCCGCCTCCCCCGGCAGCCACGGTCGCACCCGCGGCGGTGGCCGCTGCCGCCCCCGTCGCGCGGCCCTCGGGAGCGAGACCGGCGGTCGCGGCGGTCCCCGCGAACTGTGCGGTGTGCGGATTCACGCTCGACCCCGCCCTCCCGTTCTGTCCGAGGTGCGGCAGCTACCGGACGTCGGCTGCGACGAAGAGTCCCCCGGCGTCCCCGTAGGCCTAAAGGTCGGGAGCGCGTAGGCGACCGACGTGGGTACGTCGCGCGCTCGGCTTCCGTCGACCGCGGACGAGACGCGCGCCTACATCGACGAGCACCCGTCGATCCGGGACGCGCTCCAGGAGGATCTCCTCAACTTCGCGTTTCTCGCCCGGAAGATCCAGGCGGAGCGTGGGATCCGCAACGGGGAGGCGGTCGAGATGGCTTGCCGTCGCTACCACCAGGAGCTCCACGCAGAGAACGGCCGCCCGCCGGGGCTCGCCCGGGTGCTCGCCCACAGCCGGCTCGAAGTGCGGAGCCGGGTCGCCCTCCTCCGGATCCGGGAGGACGCGGGCATCCTCGACAAGCTCTACCAGATCGGGCGCGGGCTCCTTCCGAGCCTGCGCCGGCGGGGGATGTTCCAGATGTACCAGGGGACGCGCGCGCTCACCATCCTCTGCGAGGATGACCTCCTCGCGACGCTCCTCGAGGCGATCCCGGCCCGCGCTGTCCTCGGGGTAGAGCGCGGCCTCGCGAGCGTCGCCCTGAGGAGCGAGGCCGAAGTGGAGGAGACCCCAGGCGTGATCGCGACCTTCGCCGAGGCGCTCTACCGCCAGGGTATCAACTGCATGGAGACGGTGAGCGTCTACACCGACTCGATCTTCGTCTTCCGCGAAGAACAGGTGATCCCGGGGTACGCGGCACTCTCCCACCTGCTCGGATCAACGGAAGACGCGGCACCTACCGCGACGAGACCCCGACGGAGCGCGCGGGTTCGGGCACCGAAAGGCCGGGCCGGCTAGACCGCGATGGGGGGCTGCTCGACCGAGCGCTCGGAGGTGGTCCGGGTGCTCTCTTCCCAGGCGCTCTTGCCGTTCAACGCTCCCTGGAGGAGCGCCGAGCGCTCGCGGGCGGTGAGTCCAGGGTGGCGTCCGTAGAGATGGATCTCGAGGCTCGCACGGGTCGCGTACTCCCTCGAGCAGACGGGGCACAGGAAGATCGAAGGATCCCCCGCGAATCGAGCGCACTGGCAGCTCATCACGTGGCAGGGGATGGGCGTGGTCCGGTCGCGAGGACGGCTGAAGTGGCGCCGGTTCCGGCCGTCGGGCGGAGCGAGAAGGTAGTGGCTCGCGCGCAGGTGCGCACAGTTGGTGCACGGAAGCAGTCTCAGGTGGCGCCGCTGGGTGACCATGTGTGCTTGTTCCGTCCTCGAAAGTCGCTGGGGATCGCGGGACCGCGGTCTCGGCTCCTCGTGGAGTCAGGACCCGGGCTCCCGGTTCCCAGTCCTCTCGACGTGAACGGGGCGAGCGGATGACCCCGATATATCCCCTCTGTCTCGCTTGCGACAGCGTTCCGGGGACCCCGGAGGGGGGTATCCGGACCCGGTCGCGGGGCCTGTGCGAAGCTTATTGGGGGGGGCTCCGCCTCCCCCCCGCCGTCGAGCCTCCGGATGACTCCTAGAAAGCAGTCCGCCGGCCCGACCGCCGCGGAGATCGCCCGCCGGTACATCGACGACCATCCGTCGGTCCGGGACTGTCTCGGCTACGACATCCTGAACTTCACCTCCCTCGCCCGCCGTATCCGGGCCGAGACGGGGCTCCTGAACCAGGAGGCGGTGGAGGTCGCCTGCCGTCGGTACCGACGTCAGATGAGGGTCGACCGCCCGCTCGAGCAGCGCGTGATCGAAGTGGTCAAGGCAAGCCGGATCGAGGTCCGGACCCGGGTCGTCATCATCACAGTTCCGAACGACTGGGACCTTTTGGGCCAGGTGCTCGAGTTTGGGCGGAGCCTCATCTCCGACCGGCGAAACCTCCTGCAACTCCTCCAGGGTCCGGGCGCGCTCACCATCCTTTGCGAGGAGGACCTCGCGGACTCGATCCTTACCTCGCTCGGCCGCTCCGCTGCCATCGCCGTCCACCGGCAGCTCTCGGCCCTCACCGTGCGGAGCCCCGAGGCGATCGTGGAGACCCCCGGGGTCCTCGCCTTCCTTGCCGGAGCGCTCTACCGGGCCGGGATCAACTCCCTCGAGCTCATGAGCGTCTACACCGACTCGACGTTCGTGGTCCGTGAGAAGGATGTGCTCCACGCCTTCCGCGTGCTCTCGGAGCTTGTCCATCCGCCCGTTACCGATGCGGCGGAATCGCCCAACGCCTAGCCCCGTTGGTACGCACCGGCCCCGCCGTGACGAATCGGCGCGCGCCACCCCAAGAGGTATAAATAAACCGCTCCGCTTGCTCGCCCGTCCGCCTCGAGCCCGACGGCCCGGGGACCGGGGCCGTCATGGACGAAACACCAGCAATCGCACGCAGAGCTCGACTCGGCCAAAACCCCCGGGCGCTCACCACGATCGTCTCGGTGATCGTCGTCGCCCTTGCCCTCGTGCTCGTGGGCGTCACGGCGTTCGCCGTCCTCGGCGGCTTCTCCCCGAACGCGAAGCCAAGCTGCCAGCCCGCCGGCACTCCCGCGTGCGACGTCTTCTTGAACTTCCACGACGTGGCGCTCCACCTCCCCTTGAAGTCCATCCAGCAGGGTGGACTTGCGACCTTCACGGCCACCCTCCCTTCGGGCGAAACGGCCACGTCGTACTCCTTCAACTTCGGTGACGGCAGCAAGGTGGCCACGGGAACGCTCGCGACCGTAGCTCACGTCTTCCGGACCCCGGGGATGTACCTGGTGGGCGTTACGGCGCTCATCGCCGGTCAGCCCCACGACAATTACCAGTCGCTCGTCCAGGTGGCCGTGACCCCCTCCTTTGCCGCCGACACGAACCTCACCCTACCGGGCATCTCGGGGAACGTCGTCTCGAACAGCACCCCTTCGGGCGCCGGCCTTCCCCCGACCGCGGTGATCTCTCTCGGGGGGACCGTCACTCTCTCCGCAACGTACACGAGCGCCCCGACGAACCCGCTCTGGCAGGAGGTCCCGCCGAAGCTCGTCTATCCGACCGGTGTGGCGCTCTCGAAGGGCGGCAACCTCACGGCCACGAGCGCCGGGGGCACCTTCCAGTTCAACCAGGCCGGGACGTACACCCTCGGGGTCCAAGGCGGCTCCACGGACCTCATCACCGTCAACACGACGACGCCCCCGCTCGTCTACCAGAACTTCAGCTGGACCGTCTTCGTCTTCGCACCTCCGCTCCACGCGGGCGTGCAGGGCGCGGCTCCTCCGCACAGCCCCCACCCCGGGACGATCATCGTCTACGAGGACCTGCCGGGCGGCGCCCGCACGGAGGACCCCGCGATCGCCTACGACACGGGCTCGTACGAGGCGATCGCGAATGTCTACCAGCCGCTCATCACCTACAACGGCACCCAGAACGGCCCCACCCCGGACGTGTTCGTCCCGGCGATCGCGACCTGCGTCCCCGGGCCCAACAGCCAGAGCTGCGCGAAGCTGTACGGCGGGAACACCCTCTACGACGCGACCACCCAGAGCTACACCTTCGTGATCAGCAGCGCCCCCCACTTCTACGACCCGCGCACGGGCGGGAGCTGGGGCGTGTACCCCTCCGACGTCGTCTTCTCCGTCGCACGGACGCTGGGCTTCGGAGTCCAGCCGTGCGTCGGCTGCAACAACGGCTGGATCCTCTCCCAGGCGCTGCTAGGACCCGGGAACTTCCTGTGGGACTCCCTCCACGGGCCGTACAACAACACGCCGCTCGACGTCCTCAACTCGATGAGCGTGAACGACTCGACCTGCACCTCGCTTACGGGCGCGATGACGAACGACCACGGCTGCGTCACCTTCCACGCGAACGGCCACGGCCAGCCGTGGCCCTACTTCCTGGAGCTCGTCGCGGACCAGCTGGGCGGCTCCATCGTTCCGTGCGGCTGGTTCTCGGCGGTCGGCCAGGGGGCGGGGATCCCGTACTGGACCGCCGGCAACTCCTCGGGGAGCGGCGACCACCCCTGCCAGATGCCCGGCGTCGGCGGCTACGGGCTGCCGGCGGCCTCGATCCCGTACGTGGGCTGGGACCAGTGGGAGACGATCGGCTCGGGCGCGACCGGCAAGTTCGTGGGCAGCGTCCAGTACAACATGGTCGGCTCGGGCCCCTACTACAGCGCGAACTACGAGGTCGGCATCGCCTACGAGCTCAAGGCGAGCCCCGCCTACGCCCCCAACCCGCACTGCACTTGGACCGGCTGCTACCCGCAGTCCGGCAAGTACGCGAACACCGTGCAGGTGACCTGGGAGAGCGACATTACCGAAGGGGAGCAGGCGCTCGCGACCGGCGTCGCGGATTTCGCGGCCGTCCCCTCGACCGACCTCTCCTTCCTGATCCAGCTCATCAACAAGGGGCAGGTGAACGCCGAGTCGACCCCGACGCTCAACGTCGGGTTCGAGCCGTTCAACCTGAACTTCAACGTCGGGACGGCGACGCAGTACACGACCCAGCCGATCACGATCCCGAACGACTTCTTCTCGCACCTCGGGGTCCGCCAGTTCCTCGTGCACACCTACCCCTACCAGACCGTCCAGACGACGATCAACACGCGGGACGGGATCACCCTCGGCTTCCTCTACGGCGGGGCGATCCCCCAGTTCATGGCGAACTACTACCCGAAGGACATCCCGTGGCCGACCGGCGACCCGTGCAACACCGCGAGCAACACCTCGTGCGCGGGCTACTGGTGGGCGCAGCTCCACAACGCGAGCGGCCCCTACTTCGACCCCGAGATCTCCGGCTGCTCCTCCTCGAGCCCGTGCCAGTTCCCGGTGTTCGGGACGACCGGGGACCCGACCGGGGACGAGATCCTCTCGCTCTGGACGAACTGGGTGGCGACCGAGAGCGGGGGCGCGATCAAGATGAACCCCGTGGACGTGAACTTCAACACGCTGCTGCTCCTCTCGCAGTCCTCGACCGCGGGGAGCGACCCGATGCCGATCTACGGCCTCGGCTGGGCGCCCGACTACCCGGACCCCACCGACTACACGACCCCGCTCTACCTACCCAACGCGACGTACACGGGCGGGGACTCGGTGGCCACGGGGCTCTACACGGCCGCCTACTCGCAGGGCTCCTGCGCGAACCCGTCGAGCGACTACAACTACTACGCGAACAACAGCTTCCCCGAGGGCTGCCAGGCGATCGCCTACAAGGCGATGGTGAAGCTCCTCGGTACCGCCGGCGGTACGCCGGCGGGCCCGCTCCGCGTGCTCCTCTACGACATCGCGGAGAAGATCGCGAACCGGCTCGCCCTCTACGTCTACACGTCCCAGGGTAACGCGCTCGTCACGGCCTCGAGCTGGGTGAACCTGAGCTCGATCAACCTGAACGTGATGCTGGGCGGGGTCGGTACCTACTTCTGGGTCACCGGAAACGGCATCGCGACGGGATAGCGGTAGCACCGGGACGACGACCCAAACCCCTTAATCGGGCCGCCCGTCCCGCTCCGCGTGGAGCCGTCGAGCCCGCTCGCCGAGGGGCCGGCGCTCTCGCTCTCCCCGGCCGAACGGACCCTCCTAGCGCACCTCCGCTCCGCCTCGGCCCCGCAACGGGAGGAGGAGGTCGCCGCCGCAACCGGGTTGAGCCCCGAGACGGTCCGGGGAGGTCTGCAGCGGCTCCGGTCGAAGCATCTCACGGTCGTCGACGAGCAGCATGCGGAGCGGCTCGTCCTTACGAAGCGCGGCGAGGACGGGCTCGCGCGCGGCCTCCCCGAACGACGCCTCTTGGACCGCATCTTCGCGCTCGGCCGACCGGCGCGGCCCGAGGAGCTCGCGGCGGAGGGGCTGGGTCCCGAGGAGCTGCCGGTCGCGATCGGCGTGCTGCGACGTCACGGCCTTCTCGCCGAGGGAAGCCCGTTCTCGCTCCGCGAGGGGGTCGGTCCCGGTACGGTAGAGCTCCCCGAGGAACGGACGCTCGCCGCGGCCCGGGATGGGGCGGAGGTCCCCTCCGAGGAAGCGAACGCGCTCAAGCGCCGTGGGTTGCTCGCCGTCGAACGCGCGACCACCCGGCTCTGGTCCCCCTCCGAGGAGGGCGGTCGTCTCCCGTTGGGGGATGGCTCACGGCCGGAGGAGGGCGCGCTCCGCTCGGAGCGGCTCCGCGATGGGAGCTGGAGGGAGGTCGAGTTCCGGCCCTACGACGTTCGCGCTCCCGTACCGTACCTCCAGGGGCCCGCGCCGCACCCGTACCTCGCGTTCCTCGAGGAGTTCTCGGAGCTGCTCGTAGGGCTCGGGTTCACCGAGGAGGACGGGCCTCTCCTCGAGACGGAGTTCTGGAACAACGACGTGCTGTTCATGCCCCAGGAGCACCCCGCCCGCTCCGTCCACGACGTCTTCTCGGTGCGCGGGGTCGAGGGGAGGCTCCCGGACCCGCACCTCCTCCTCCGGGTCGCCGCGGCGCACGAGGGGCGGCCGCTCTCCGGCGAGACCGAGCCGCTCTCCGTCGGCTGGCGGGCGCCGTTCAACGCCGAGATCTCCCGCCGGCCCGTCCTCCGGTCGCAGACGACCTCCGTCTCGGCGCGGTTCCTTGCCTCCCGGCCCCGCCCTCCGTTCCGGCGGTACTGCCTCGGGCGGAGCTTCCGGCCGGACGCCGTCGACGCGAGGCACCACGTCGAGTTCGACCAGTGCGAGGGGATCCTCGGAGAAGAGGGGACCTCGATGCGCGAACTCATCGGCATGTTCCGGGCGCTCGCCGAGGGGATCGGGATACGGGAGCTCAAGATCCGCCCGAGCTACTTCCCATTCACCGAGCCGTCGGTCGAGGGATACGTCCGGCACCCGCGCCTCGGATGGATGGAGGTGCTGCCCGGCGGTCTCCTCCGACCCGAGGTGCTCCGCCCGCTCGCCGTCGAGGTGCCGGTCGCTGCGTGGGGGATCGGGGTCACGCGCCTCGCGATGGTCGCGCTCGGTGTGAACGACATCCGGGAGCTGTACGGCGACGACCTGGACCGGTTGCGGGGAGGCGACTAGCATGCCCCAAGCCCTGCTTTCCGCGGCGCGGCTCCTCGAAGGCCTCGACCCCGTGCCTCCGCGCGCGGAGCTCGAGGAGACGCTCTTCCTCTCGAAGGTGGAGCTCGAGAGCTGGGAAGGGGACGCCGTCACCGTCTCGGTGACCCCGGACCGGCTCGACCTGCTCACCGAATCGGGACTTCGGTCGTACCTCGAGGGCGCGCTCGGGCGCAGCGGGGGGCTCCCGGTCGTGCACGATTACACGCTCGCCCCCGGGGAGTTCCTCGAGGCGACCGCGCGGGTCGCCCCGCTGCGCCCGGACATCGCAGGGGTCGTCGTCCACGCGCCGGTCGGCTCCGCCTTGGACGAGGGGCTCCTCGAGGAAGCGGTCCGGTTCCAGGAGCTCCTTCACGCGACGGTGGGCTACGACCGCCGCCTCGCGAGCCTCGGGATCTACCCTGCGAGCTCGATCAAGTTCCCGCTCCGGTACGACCGGGAGCCAACGGAGGGACTCGAGTTCGTTCCGCTGGAGGAGGAGACCCCGATCCCAGCGGGGAAGTTCTTCGCGGAGCACCCGCTCGCAGCCCGGTTCGGCGCCTTCGGTCTCGAGGCCGGCGAGTGCCTCACGCTGCGGGATGCCCACGGCACGGTGCTGAGCTTGCCGCCGGTCCTGAACAGCGGAGTCGCGGGTCGAGTCCGGGCCGGCGACCGCCGCCTGCTCCTCGAGGCGACCGGCACCCGTCGCGCACGGGTCGAGGAGGCACTCGCGCTCCTCGCGATGCCGTTCCTCCTCCGCGGCTG
>JAKIWH010000080.1:1978-7934 GCA_022750125.1 Thermoplasmata archaeon | reverse complement strand
AGCAGGATCTCGATCGGGATGATCAGGTGTCCCGCGGCGAGTGGGCTACCCGTGAGCAGGATGAGCGACCCCAGCAGGGGGAACAGCAGCGGCGGGTAGCCGTACGGGTTCACCTGCCCGGCGTAGTGACCCCCGATGTAGGCGTAGCTGATCGAGATCCAGTTGCCCGGGTCGGAACCCGGTGGAATAGGATAGGCGAGCTGGAGCCAATAGATCCAGACCGCGACTGCCAGGATCACGAAGAAGCCGAGGCTCCATCCAAGGAGCTCGCGGTGGGACTCGATCCACTCGACCCGCGACTTCAGGTCGGGGGACATCCCGGGCCCCGCAGGCTCCCCCGGGAGCTCCTCCGCCGCGGTCGAGGGGGGCGGCACCGGGGGCAGAGAACTGGGGTCAGTCGCAGCTAGCATTCAGTACTCAGCCGTTCACCTACCCGCCACGGGGAGATACTCAAGGTTTGCCCCGTGCTTGAGAGTTTCAGGGACGGCGGGTCCCCTCCAGAATGGGGGTCCACCGGTTGCGACGCCAGCGACCGCCGGCCGAGGACACCGTCCGCGGCTACTCGTGTTCCTCTGCCTCCGGGGGAGATCGCTTCGACGCGGCTTGGAGCCGACGGAGCCGCTATGACCCAGCCCTCCGGTGCCGAACCAGTTCCGAGGTCCACAAAGTCCATGCCGAACACCCCAGCGGCGTCGTCGCCGGTCCCGAGTTCGACCGGGCTACCTTTCGGGGTTATCGAGGCGCTCCGCGCGACGGGAACTTCGCCGCGCGACATCCACGTTCCCTCGGGAACGTACCGCATCGCCGGGTTCGCGACCGTTCCGTCGGGGACGACCCTGACCTTCGAGGATGTCAGGATCGAGATGGCCTCTTCCGCCGTGTTCTTGAAGACGCTCCCCGGAACACGCGATGTGGCGATCCGCGGTCGGCTTGCGTTCGCGGGGAACGGTTCGGAGTTCGCCGCCTTCAGCCTGAACAGCTCCACCGGCGTATCGGTCGAGCTCGACGCCGCGGTGCAAGGGATGGGGCCCCGCCGCGCGTTCATCACGATCGACCGCTGCACCGGCGTCGGCGTCGGGGGCAACCTCGGCTCCCGCGACAGCCGCCTCGTGGCGGTGAGCGACAGCTCCGCGGTCGAGGTGAGCGGCGTCAAGGCTGGGCCGTACGGGACCGACCCTGGCGACGGGGTCGTCCGGGTGCTCTCGACCGGGAAGTTCGGCGCCTCCCAAGGGATCAACATCCACGACATCACGGTCGACGGCGGCAACATCCTCCGGACCTCCGGCGTCGTGAGCGTCTCGGCGAACGTGGGCGAGCCCGACATCCAGGACGTCGCCGTGAGACGTTGCGTGATCCGGAACACCGCGGGCCCCGTGGATGCCGTCGATGTGAACCGGTGCGAGAAGGTCGTCGTGAGCGACGTCGCGTCGGAGAACGTGAACGTGGGGGTGGCCGTCATCGCAAGCCACGCGCGCGTAACTGGCGTGCGCGGGGTTCGCTGCCGCGCGCAGGCTCTCGCCTTTGGGGACCCGACCTGGCAGAGCGAGGACATCGTCGACCTCCTGGCGGAGGACATCACCGCGCTCGACTGCGGGAGCGGTTTTGGTTCGGTGGCGGGGGCGGGAGTCGCCGTGCTCCACAGTCCCACGACCGAGACTCGCGACGTCACCTTGCGACGGCTCGTGTCGACGGACTCCGGGGCGAGACTCCAGAAATACGGCCTAGGAATCGGGCCGCGGGCGAAGAACGTGCTCGTGGAATCGTCGCGACTCGAAGGGGTCCTCGGACCGCTGCTGAACCTTGCCGGGCCGGACCAGCTGAAGCTCCGCCCCTGACCGTCGGACGAGCTCGCGGGCCGCGCGGGCGAAACGCCGGAGGATAGAACCCGACGACCGCCTGGCCGGGGGCTAGGGGAGGGCCGACTGCTGGGTAACTTCGACGCTCACGAGGTACACGGACATCGTGGTCGAGAGCTCGAGCCCGGGGAAGTTCACGTATCCGGTGCCGTTCCAGCTGAAAGAGAGGCTCACTGTGTGTTCGGTCGGAGCGCTCTCGGCGGCGGTCGTCCGAAGGATCGTCTGGCCGAGCCCGATCGTCGGAGCCGCGCCCGGCGAGATGCCTACCATGTGGTAGTTCGCGTGGGCCGTCGTGAGGATAACCTGGTCCTCCACGGACGCGGGCGTGGCGGAGGCTTGCAGCTCGAGCTGGGCACCTGGATTCGGCGCCACCATCTCGAGCGTGAAGGTCGCCGTGTAATTCCCAGGGGGGAGGTAGAGGAGCCGGGGGCCGGACCAGAGGAGGTCGTGCACGTGACCCCCCGCCGGGTGGAAGAGGCTCGGACCCTGGGCGGAGGAGTAGAGGTCGGACGGCGCGCTTAGGCCCGGGACGAGCTGACCTCCCGACCAGTTGGAGGACCAGGGGGCGAAGTAGCTCGGGCCCGAGTGCCAGCCCCGTTCGTAGAGGTACGCACCGTCCTCCGCCGCATAGAGGCCGAAGCTCGAGAGGTTCGTGTAGTAGCGGTAGAACACCGTGGCCGGCGGGTCCACGTGGTAGTCGAGCGCGACGTAGTTCGATTGGTTCGCCCAAGCGTTCAGGTCGCCGGCGATCGTCTCGTTGCCTCGCAAGAACGCTCCGTTCACAACCACGAACGCGTCGTGGCGGCCCGAGAGCTCGGGGAAGACGTGCGAGGTGGTGAGCACGGAACCCTCGGGCGGGATGAGCCCGAGGACCGCATGCAGCGCCTCGTCGTCCGCGTTCGGGCCGGCTAGGCCGTAGGTGATCGCGGTTCCCGCATCGAGCGGGTTGCGAAGGAGGGGGTTTGCCACACTGGCGGCCGCAAGCACGAACACAGCGACGATGGCGAACGCGACCACGTCCGGTCCCTGCCAGGCCCGGAGCGTGAGAAGGTTCGTCCGGCCCCGGCTGGAGGGCCGGGAGACACCAAGGACGACCCGCCGAATCCGGGGGACCAACGGGAGCTTCTCGCGGGCCGCTACTGCCCTCTCCACTTCCCGCCGAACTCTCTCGAGGAGGTGTTCCGCGCGTCCGAGCTCTCCCTGTCCCAGAAGGAGGATCGCCTTCTGCAGGCGGGCACTCGCCCAGAGGCGGTCCGACTCGTCCGTCAGCCAAGCCGGGAGTCCGGCGAGGAGGTCGCGTGCCTGTCGTAGCAAGCGGAGAGTGTGTTCTCGCAGCCGCTGCTTGCTCGACGTGCTCCCCAAGAGCTCGTAGACGAGCATCGCCCCCTCGATCCCGGCCGCGAAGAGCAATCCGGAGATCAGGGCCGCGTACTGCGTGCCGAACACGTAGAGGGAGGGATTGTTCGAAAGGAAGGCGAGGACGAGGTACCCCGTTAACGGGAGGAGGTAGCGCAGGCCCGCAAGGATCGATACGCCGCCCGTGGCCAGCAACAGGAGCTCCAGGAAGAGCAGCTTCTCGGAGCCGCCGTACTGGAGCGCCGCCCCGGCCGCGCCGGGGTGCGAGAGGGCGTGGGGGAGCACGTCGGGAAGCGACGTGGCCCCGAGGACGGAGTAGCGGGTGGCGTAGGCGTCCCCGAACGCCCCGCCCCTCGGGCCGGCCAGTTGGAGCTCCAGGAACGAGAGGCCGATCCAGGCAAGCGTGACAATGGCCGCGAGCAGCAGCGGCTTTCGTTGCCGTGCCGCGGTCCAGTACGGACCGGTAGAAGGCCAGAGAAGTGTACCCACAAGACCGCCCCCTGCGAAGAGGAGCAGGAGCGGCGGCGCCGCTTCGATCGTGCCGAGTGCGAGGATCCAGAACGCGAGGAAAGGCCAGAATCGCCCCTTCGTGAAGAAGTAGAGCGAGGTCAGGGTGAGGAGCGGCAGCAGCGCTTCGGGGTCGAAGTTGGTCCAATCGAGGGACAGGGTGAGGGGGCTCAGGAGGTACAGTCCGGCAAAGAGGATCGGAGTGGGTCCCCTCCGGAAGTACGCTTTCGCGATCCCGTAGACGGGAAGGGCCCCGAAGCTCAGGGCGAGCTGCTTCAGCGCGATGAGGGTGATGGGGGAGGGGACGAGCGCGTAGAACGGCAGGAGGAGCATCAGGGTGGGCGAGAAGTGGATCGCCCACAGGCTCCCTCCGCTGCCCCCCGGAATGTTCGTTGTGTAGTAGAAGAACCCTTGACGGTGAACGGTCGTGAAAAACGCTTGGTTGTAGTTGCCGAGGTCCCCTTGGGTCGCGTGGAAACCGAGATAGTTCTGGGCCTGGACCCACGTGAGGGCCACGGATTCGACGAGAGCCGCGAGCGCTACCGCCAAGGTGGCAAGCGAGAGCCGCGGGAGCCGATTCCAAAGGCGGAGGACGAACCGGGAGACGGTGGACCGGACTGAAGCCGGCGGCGCAGCTGGCGCCGGCTGTGGCCGGGCGCTCGGTGCAGGCGGACGCGCGGTGGGGGGCGGAGCTCTCGGGGGAGGAGCTGGACGGCGCGCTGCCGGCCTCGGCTGTGGTGTTCCGGCGCCCGGTGGCACCGCCACGGCGCTTTCTCTCTCCGTCATCCGAACGCGAGCGGCGGAGCCTGCAACGGTGCGAGCCTACGAACTCGGGCGTGGCCCAGAATTGTCCGGGCATCCGCGCTCAGCTCCATCGCGGAGGATCGACCGGTCCACGGCCGGAATCCAAGTGGTTCGATCAAGGAGAGCCCCTAGGTTCCAGCCGGGGAGATAGGAGAGAAAATCAGACTTGTGGCCGCACATAAAGCTTGGGTGCATAGCACGTGGAGTTTCGCTTTCGAGCGCCACGACCCTCGAGCTGGTCTCATGAGTTCGGCCGTACAAGCGAGGCG
Organism: Thermoplasmata archaeon; assembly: GCA_022750125.1. Lineage (GTDB taxonomy): Archaea > Thermoplasmatota > Thermoplasmata > Lutacidiplasmatales > UBA184 > JAKIVR01. The sequence goes on along the minus strand of JAKIWH010000080.1, from coordinate 3,142 downwards.
ACGCTGCGCAGCCCGGCGCACTGCGCAGGTAGCTTCCTGCGCGCACAAGGGTTCGAACGATTCCGCCGATCAGTCGTAGCCCCAGGAGCGAAGGCGCTCATCGATCTCCCGTTCCAAAGCGACCGGAGCGGCGCCGGCGTGGGCGCGCCTCGCCTTCTCGTCGAGCTCGTACGCCCCGAACAGCTCGCTCCTCGTTGTGGCGGCTTCTACTCCGGAGAGCCGGGTAGGCGGCACGGGATCCGGGTCGGTGTCCATCGTCCAACGGAACAGCTCCGACGTGTCCAGGTCGATCACGAACTTCTCGTTCCCCCGGTAGGCCGCGAGCAACCGATGGTTCCACGACTGGTCGACCCGAATGCCCCGGAGCGAGCGGATGAGGTCGGAGACCGGTGCCCCCTCGGAGTAGACGACCCCACCGTAGGTGTCCCCTCGGCGATGGGGCGGGGGCGCGCGCCCATCCTCGTCGAACGGAGGGGAGCCCGCGGCGGTCGACCGAAGCCAGGAGTCGACCTCGCAAAGACTCACCCAACGTTCGACCCGCTTCGGGAGCGTCGTCCCCTTCGGTGGCACGACGACGAGCGGCACACGGGTGACCGAGTCCGTGGCGCCGCAACCGTGGAACGCGTTGCCTCCCTCGCCGAAAGATTGCCCATGGTCGGAGGTGACCACGAGGAGCGTGCGCTCCTCTTCGCCGTGCGCGCGCAGCAGCTGGAGCAGGCGGCCCAATTTGCGATCGGCCGCCTCGATCGACCGGATGTACCCGCGGACGAGCGCCGGCCACTTCACACGAGCCTGGATGCCGGGAACGGCCAGGAGGTAGTACCGGGGAGCAAACAGGTACGCACGGTCCACGAGGCTGAGCCGCTCGCCGTCGGGCACCAGTTCGTACGGGTCGTGCGTGTCGACGAGATTGCAGAACGCGTAGAACGGTCGGTCCTGGGGCCGCTTCTCGAGCCACGCGGCGAACCGGTCGAGCGTGAAGTCGCCGCAGACCTCCTCCTTGAAGGCGACCTCCTGAGAATGGAACAACCACGACAGCGGGGCGATGAGGGGCGGCAGGCGCGAGAAGAGCTCGCGCGTGCGAGCCGAGTACAGGAACTTGGCGCGACCGACCAGGCCGTTCACGAAGGTCTTCTCCTCCTCCGAGATCCCCGCCTTGGCCGA
>JAKIWH010000080.1:0-1968 GCA_022750125.1 Thermoplasmata archaeon | reverse complement strand
TCGGTGAAGATCGCCGTGTGGTAGCCGGCTTCGCGGAGCGACGAAGCGGAGGTCACGAGCGGCGTGCTGGGTTCCTGGAACGTCCGTCGGCCGTGGACGTTCGGGTAGGTGCCGGTGAAGAGGGAGAAATGCGAGGGAAGGGTCCAGTTCGAGGGCGAGACCGCCCGGGGGAAAGCCGTTCCCCGCGCCACCAAAGAATCCAGCACCGGCGTCCGCGCGATCTGGCCTCCGCCGCTCATCGCGTAGTTCTTGGCCCGGGCGCAGTCCAGGACGACGGTCAGGATGTTCGGTGGTCGCGCGGATCGGTCTCCGCTCGGGGGGGTTGCGGGCGACATTGCGTCGCTCTCACACCTCGCCCGTCTTCGGGCAATCCGCCGGCGCGTCCGCTAGGAACGGGCAACGCGCGCTCGAGATTTCCTTAGAGCCGGGCTGGCCGGGCATCTTGGCAAGGTATAGAGTTGCGATGGCGCATAAGCGGCTTGCGCCCACCTCCATCGTTCGTCGCGGTTCGCCTCCTGGTCGCCGGTGAAGTTGCCCCTTACGAATCCGTGCAGCGCGGAAGGGAGATCGAGGTCCCGACCGGTCGCTTGCTCGCGCAGCTTTGCGAGGTGGGCCGGCTCGAGCGTATGCAAGCCGGAGTTGGAACTCCCGCTTCGTTAGCCACCTCGCTCGCGGCTTCACCGTCCTGATGGAACTCCATCCTATGTACTCAAGCGTCCATCATTTCGCGCGACGGCGGCGCACGTACGCTGCCCGACCGGTTGGAACACGTGAGCAGCGCGGCGAGTCCCGAGAACATCGTCGTGGTCGTGCTTGACTCTGCAAGGGCCGTCTCCATGCTCGCCCAGGCTCGCGGTCCTCCAGCCGAGACCCCCAACATCTCCCGCCTCGCGGCCGGCGGCTGCCAGTTCGATCACGCGATCGCCCCCGGCAATTGGACCGTGCCCTCCCACATGTCGATGTTTACCGGGGTGTACCCGTGGGTGCACGGCCGGAGGACCTTCCAATCTGGAACCGTGGCCGTGCCGACCATCGCGAGCTGGCTCACGCGTAAGGGGTACGCGACGGGCCTATTCTCGGAGGAGGTGCACCTGATCGCCGGCTACGGTCTCGAGGAGGGGTACGCAACGCGGTACTGCCCCGTCAGCGCGATGTCCGATCGGGATCGGACGACCACCAACCGGTGGTTCGGCGGGACGCCGCTCCTTTACTCCGCACCGGTCCGGGGGGCGATGGCTCGACTGCCCATCTCGGCCCTCCCAATCACGTTTCCGAACTATCGGGCCGAGATCGCGTTCAAGCGCCTCGTCTCGAACGACCTCACCCTGGGGGCGTTCGACCGTTGGCTCGACACCGCGGGCTCCTCCGCTCCGTTCCATGCGATCCTCAACCTGGTCGACCCGCACGAGCCGTACGAGGCGGTCCCGGTCGACGGCGCGCGAACCGCCCTCGACCGCGCGTTCGCGACCGTCCCCCGCTTCTACCTCCTCGCCGTGCCGGAGCTCAGGGCTCGCGCTCCCTGGGGGGCGATCGAGCAGTGGTACCGGGCCAGCATCACGGAGGCCGACCGCAAGGTCGGCGCCGTGCTCGCCTCGCTCGAGCGTCGTGGGCTTCGCGAGAGGACGTGGGTCATCGTTACCGCCGACCACGGTCAGTCGTTCTGTGAGGGGGGCAACGTCTACCACGGATGCGGCGCGACCGACTCGGTGACGCGCGTGCCTCTCGTCGTCTCGCCGCCCCGGGGGAGGAGCCTCCCCGATCACGTGGAACGGTTCGCCTCGCTGTGCGAGCTTCCCTCGTGGCTCAAGGCGGTCTCGCTGGGCCGTCCACCGTTCGACGAGAAGGGATTCGCCACGATCCCGTTCGCCGCCGAGCCGGCACCCAACTCGCCCATCTACTGCGAAGGCGGACCGGCCTCCGACCCCAACCTTTCGCTCACCGGGATCGGGGCGACGCAACGCTGGAACC
>JAKIWH010000079.1:4446-7978 GCA_022750125.1 Thermoplasmata archaeon | reverse complement strand
CCGGTCCCGGAGCCAGAGGTCCAGATGGTCGAACCCGATGAGCCGCGATGGTCCGACGGCCGGTTCCCTTGGAGTGTCCGACTTCGTAGTGGCCATCCGCCGCGCCCCTGCTCGCACCGAACTCCGCTCAGTATTTTACCCACCGGCGAGTGGTGGACCCGTGGACGCGCTCCCCGCGGCGGAGGATGTCGTGGCTCGTGGGCTCGCCCGAATCGCTAAGGTCGCTTCGTACGCGGAGGCGCTCGCGGAGAGCTCGAGCGGCTCCGGGCTCAGGCTCGACAAGAACCAGGTCTCGCTTTACTCCCTGCCCTCCCTCAAGGGGGTCGCGTTCCGGGCGTGGACGGGTTCCCTCTGGGTCGACGCCGCAGCTTCAGGTCTCGATGCGAAGTCGGTGGGAGAGGCCGCCGAGGAGCTTGCATCGCGATGCTCGCGCGGCGGATCGAGCGTCCCGGCACCCGGAGTGGCACCGTCCGGTCACGGCGAGGCGCGCACGGCCGCCCATCGACCGCTCGGTGACGTGCCGGTCGAGGAGCAAGTGGCGTGGGCGAAGCACTGCTTCACCACGGCAGGAACGGTCCCTGGGATACTGAACACGATCGTGAACGAGACCTCCCTCTCGAACGAGCGGCTGTTCCTGTCGACCTCGGGGGCGAGGCGACACCAGGTGGTGGAGCGCGCGTCGACCGCCGTCATTCCTCTCGCGATCGAGAACGGCAAGGTGGAGTACGACCTGCTCCTGCACGGGGCAACGGGCGGGTGGGAGAGTCTTGCGTACAACACGGACGAGCGGATCATCGAGGCCGCGAAGAACGCCCGAGCCCTGCTCACTGCGCCGCAACCGCCGTCCGGAACCCTCACGGTCCTCCTCGACCCGTCGACGGCAGGGACCTTTGCGCACGAGTCGTTCGGACATGGAACGGAGGCGGATCAGTTCCTTCGTGACCGTTCCTACCTGAAGGCCCACCTCGGCGAACGGGTCGGGCCCGAGTGCCTGACGCTCGCCGACGACGGTGCGCTCCCCGGGGCGTGGGGGAGCTTCTTCTTCGACGACGAGGGAACGCCGACCCAACGCACGGTGATGGTCGACAAGGGGGAGTTTGTCGAGGTGCTCCACGACCGGGAAACGGCCGCCGCGATGCACCGCAAGCCGACCGGGAACGCGCGTCGCGCGGACTTCCTCTCGCGCGAGTTCGTACGCATGACCAACACGCTCGTCGACCCGGGGGATTGGTCGTTCGAGGAGCTTCTCGAGGAGGCCAAGGACGGCATCCTCCTCGAGGTGTGCACGAGCGGGATGGAGGACCCGCTCGGGGGCCAGATGCAGATCAAGGTGAAGCGCGGCCACCTCATCCAGCATGGCGAGCTCGGCGCGCCGGTCTCCGCGATGGCGCTCTCCGGGAAAGTGCTCGACTTCTTGCGGAACGTGAAGGGAGTGGGCCGGAAGGAGTACTTCGACGTCAGCCCGGGCTACTGCGGCAAGGGCCACACCGACCACCTACCCGCGGGCACCGCTGGGAGCTACCTCCTCTCTGAGGCCATCGTGGGGCCCACATGATCGGAGCCGGGAGCTCCCTTGCCAAGACGGTGGCCGACCACCTCCGCTCCAAGGTCGAGCCCCCTTGGGACCTCTTCGCGCAGCGGATTCGCCGGTACGAGGTGCACCTAGCCGGTCGCAGGGTGGAGCTGCTCCGGGGCCCGATCCATCTTTCCGGGTATGGCGTGAGGGTCCTACGCCCCTCGGGTGCAGCGATCCAAGTGGGGGTGGGCTCTTCGAACGACCTCTCGCCGGAGGGGATCGCGGGCGCCGCGGCTCGTGCCACGGCGGCGGCGAAGTTCTCTACCTTCCCGGCGGCCGACGTGATACTCCCGTCGAAGGTCAGCGGTCCGAGCGGACTCGAGCTGACGGACCCTGCGGTGCGCGACCGGCCGGAGGCGGCTCTCAGCAGCTTCACCGAGAGTTTGCTCGCCCAATTCGACGGGATGAAGGACCCGGTCCCGAGCTTCGGCTCCGTCCGGGCGAGCTACACCGAGAACTCCTTCGCGAACAGCTCTGGCGAGCACGCCGCGTGGACTGGAACAGGGGTCGAGTTCGAATTTGCGGTCAAGAGCGTCACCGGGGCCGAGGGAGCGCCGGCCGGGGAGTACTGGGTCAACTCCACCTCACGCCGACTCGACCCCGCTTCGCTCGGAGTAGACGTTCCTCGCTGGGCCAAGCTCGCGAAAGAGATGCGCGGAGCGAAGCCCCCGACCTCGGGCGAGCTTACCGTCGCTTTCCCGACCGCGGTACTTGCAGAAATCCTCCCCCCGATCCTGGGATTCCGGCTTACGGGGACCGCGGAGCTGAGAGGGCTCGCGCCGGATTTGGGCGCCAAAGTGGCAAGTGACCTGGTTCAGATCACCGACGATCCGTTCCTCCCCTGGGGCGGCCGCTCTGCGCCCGTCGACGACGAGGGGAGCGCCCACGCCCCGCTCGAACTGCTCCACCAGGGGACGGTGAAGGCGAGAATGTACGACCTCCTGCACGCTTCGAAGTTCGGTCACGCATCAACGGGCCACGGAGTTCGGGCGGGAGGGTTCGGCGACGGCCACCGCTTCGCCGCCGGGGTGGCCCCCGGGATGACCAACCTTGTCCTACGAGCGGGGGACGGGGGGAGCGATGAGGAGTTGATCGCCTCCATTGGGGAGGGACTTTGGCTCGAGCAACTCGGCTTTCCGTTCCCGGATGGACTGGGAGGGACGTACGGTGGAGAGATCCGTGCGGCCTACCGCATCCGTGGGGGCAAGCTCGCGGAGGCGGTCCGCGGCGGGACGGTCGGAGGTTCGCTCGTCGCGCCCCCTGGAGCCCCGAGCCTTCTTGCGGGTGTCACTCACCTTGGGAGCCGGAGCGTCCTTAGCGGGGCCTACTCGGGGCCTACGGTGGTAGCGAGAGGGATCGCAGTCGCAGGGCCCGACTAGGCCGTTGCAGGCTTCGGGGACTTGCCCCGGAGCACGAGGGTCCCGCAGCTCGGGCAGCGTCCTCCCCCGAGATTCGCGGAATAGGTCCCCATGAACCCGGTGGGCACAAGTACCTCGAGATCGTGGGGCCGAAGGCGGCTCGACTCAGCGTGGTGAGCCCAGAAAATGCCGGAACCGTTGCTGGTGGAGAGAAAACCGTCCTCGAGTGTCGTCCCGCAGTTCGGACAGGGGGTTGCCGGCATGGGTAGATTCGCCGGGGCAGCCCGAGAGGGGTAGTTTTGGTTTGCGCCTCGGTCGACGCCGCGAGGAGGGGAGGTACTCCCTCAGGAGTTGCCGCTGGCGAGCGTAGTTCGACATTGGATCACTGTAAGGTTGGAAGGCGAGCGAAAGGGCGAGTTTTGGGTCGCATCGGGCAAAAATGCGACCCCCGGGGGGGCCGGGTTCCCCCCCGGGGGCCTGGGGTTCATCGTGAGTTAGAGGTGCGCCAGCATCGCCTAGACCCTCCGCGGGTCGGTCGGGGTGGCGCGGTTAGGCGGTGAAGGGTGGCCGGCCATCTCCCGGGGAAGCCCGGGGACGA
>JAKIWH010000079.1:1694-4436 GCA_022750125.1 Thermoplasmata archaeon | reverse complement strand
AGCGGGGCCAGCGGCCAAGCTCCACCGCCTCGGCGGGGGAGCTCGCGAGGGCGACGAGGAGGGGAGAAGCGTGACCTCGGGAGACGACGGCGGTGGGGATCGGAGCGCCGGTGGGGCGGTGGGTCGAGCTCATCTCGCGGTCGAGGCCCGTGCGGCCCCGCGAGAGCATCACGGGAAATCCTCCGAGCCGAGCGGGAGGTTGATCGTGGCCGAGAGGAGGTCCGGGCGGCGGTTCGCGTTGCGATTCCCCTTGGACGGTCCCGCGAAGGTGCCGACGGAGTTCTCGGCGGGCGGGGGGTTCGAGTAGGCGGCGCGGCCGTACACTTCGGTGTCGTCGCTCATCGGCAGAGAGGCGTACTCCTCGGGGAGCATCGGGAACGCTCCGAGGACGATGTCAGGGCAGGCACCCGTGTTGCCGAACCGGAACGTGCGGCGGTGCTCGGAGAGGAACTTCCCGCAGGAGGGGCAAACCTCCATCTGGGCGATCATCGAACTGATCGCTCCTCGGGCCGCACCGCTTCCGGTCACGCGCGTCATCAAGCAGAGTGTGGCGTGAAAACCCCATATAAACCTCGGCACATATTTTGTACAAAATAAGTCTAAGTACCCCCTATGCGCATGTACGCTCACTGTGCCCGTCGTTAGCTACCTGCCTACCGAGATTCTCGACTACATCCACACCCACGCGCCGGGGGAGGAGGCGAGCTTCGGCATCGACCAGCGTGAGATCTCGAAGGCGCTAGGCTACCATCCGTGCTCCATGTCCCGCCCGCTCGCCGAGCTCGTCGAGCGGGGTTTCCTACGCGAACAGCGCGCCCAGGTGCGGGGCGGGCTACGCAAGCACCTTGTGTACTCCCTCACGGAAGATGGGCGATCGAAGCTCGAGAAGCAGACCTCCGACTCCCCCTTCCTGAAGAGCGCCATCCCCCCCGCTCCGAACCCTTTCCTCGGCCGGAACAGCGAGATTCGCAAGCTGATGGCGTTCGCCCGGGCGGGCGGAGGGCTCGTGACTCTCAAGGGTCAGCCCGGGATGGGGAAGACTTCCCTCGCGGCCCGATTCCTACGGCGAGCGAAGACGGCAGAGAGCATCCCGTTCTGGTTCACCGTCCGCGACGCGAGCTCTGCTCGTCACTTCACGCTCGCCCTGGCCCAGACACTCTCCCCGCTGGGAGCCCAGCAGCTCGCGTACTACGCCCAGCTCCCCCGCGAGCCCAACGGCCGGGAGGTCGCGGACCTTGTCCACCGTGCCCTCGGGACCCGCAGCCTGCTCGGGGTCATCGACGACCTGCATGTCGCGGGCCCTGAGCTCAACACCTTCCTCATCACCTTCGCAGAATCACTCATCCGAGGCAGGACGGACACGGTCGTCCTCTCGGGCCACACCGTTCCGGAGAGTCTCGCAACTGACGCTCGGGTGCTCAACCTCGAAGTGGACGGGATCGACCGCGCTGCTGCCCACGAGCTGACCGATCGGAAGGGGGGCCTTGCGGAGCGGTTCGAAGAGGTGTACACGGTCACTAAGGGCAACCCCCTCCTGCTCCAGCTCGCCCTCGCGGTGCCCGGGGAGCTGCCGTCCGCGACCTCGCTTCCTGCGGCCGTCGTTTCGAAGCTCCGGCTCGAGGATGTCCTGGGACTCCTGCCCGTCGCGCTCGCCAACGAACCGATGCCCGTCTCCTTCCTGACGGAGGGACGCGCGCTCTCCGCAGGCCAGATACAGGTGCTGGCGAACCAGGGGATGCTGCACACTCCTGCGACGGGCTACGTCGAAGTGTTCCAGGTGCTCCGCGCGGCATTCCTTGGTCGCGCGGACCGTTCCCAAGTGCGGGCCGCACACATGCAGCTCGCCCGTTACTACTCACGGAGCCACCGGCCTGAGGCGTTGCGCGAGCGGTTCCTGCACTTCACTGCCGCCGGCGCGTACGGCAGGGCCGGAGAGATTCTCAACAAGCAGGAGGCAGGGCTTCTCGCGAGTGGCTATTCGACCGCTCTCCGGTCGTCGCTTCAGGAGCTCGCCGACTCGGCGAGCCAAAGTGTCCTCCGGGTCCGGGCCCTCAGGACGCTCGCCTCCCTCCAGCGGATCCGCTCGGAGTACCTGAACGCCATCCAGTCGCTCCGCCAGGCGGCAATCGCCGCCGGAGAGGACGGGAAGCTCAAGGCCGAGTGCGTCCTCTCGATGATCGATCTGCACTGCCGCCTCCACCAGCTGCGCGACGCCGAGGCCGCGATGGAGGAGGCGGAGAGGCTGCCGCTTACAACCAAGCGGCTCCAGCTGTTTGCCCAACTCAGCCGGGCACGGGTGGAAGAGGAACGGGGGAACTTCAGCGAGGCCGGAGGAGAGTACTCGGAGGTGTTCCTTCAGGCCAAGCGGGTTCACAACGATGATCTTGCGTTGGAGGCCCTTGCCCGCTGGGCTCGCGTCGCACCGGTGGGAGGGGATCCGATTGCCCGCAGCCGTCTTATTGAGGAAGGAATCGTCGACGCGAGGAACTCCGGGCGGGTCGATATCCTGTTCGCGCTGATGAGCCACCGCGTCCGGACGAACATCGAAGCGCGCAATCTGGACGCGGCCGAGATTGACCTGATCATGATCAGGAAAGAGTGTGAAGCGCTAGGCTACCTCTCTCAACTGGTCTACACCCTAAGCGGATTCGTGGCGCTCTGCGCCGACACGGGTCGCTGGCCGGAGATGGACTCCTACGCCTCCGAGACTATCGAGATCGCCCATCGCCTGGGGAACGAGTT
>JAKIWH010000079.1:0-1684 GCA_022750125.1 Thermoplasmata archaeon | reverse complement strand
GGTGCAGTGCAATGGGAAGCTACAGCAGCGGGACCTAGCGGGGGCCGTTTCTGTGGGGGAGAAGAGCGTGTCAGTCCTTGAGCGGCTTCCGCTTTCGGAATCTCTTCTGTTCGCCCACGGAGCCCTCGCGGACGCGTATGCCGAGTGGGGGAAGCTTCCAGAAGGTCGGGCGCACTACGACCAAGCCATCCAACTCGCGGATCGGCTGGGGCTAGGTTCCTGGAAGGTCACCCTAGCATCCGAGTAGGGAAGAAATTTGGGTTGGGAGTCCCTACTTCGGCCCCCCAAGGCGAAGGAAGCCTTGGGGAGCCAGCCCTACTGGGAGGGGGAGGGGCTTAGCCTCCTCCCCCTGGGACTGGCACTTACAGCTGCTCGCCGGGGCTGGGCGGGATGCTCGGAAGGTACGACATACTTTGGCTCACCTCCGAACGCGCGGTCTCCAAAGCAGTATAAGAACCTAATCGAACCGAACGAGAGAAACCTCTCGGAATATACGTCACGCACGCATGAGTACTGATGTGTATGATTCTGAGTTATCTTAGAGCACCTCGGAAGTAGCTATTCTAGTGCATATTCAGTAACAAACCACGGATTTGACACTACCAGCCCGTCGGGGACGGGCTAGAACAGGCGACGAGTGGATTCGTGCCTCCCACGAGACAAGGCTCCGTCAGCGTTGAGCCGTATGCCCCTGATCAATCGGCTGGAAAAGTTGCGCCTTCCGCATCGTGCGGATGGCTCGGATATCGTCGACGTCGTAGCGGGTTTCACGCCAGGGGTCGGCGAGGTTCGAGTACCCGCGGAGCTCCCAGAATCCTGGTTCGTCGTCGTGGACGAACTTGAGCCCCCGCACCCATTTGGCGCTCTTGTAGAAGTAGCGGCGGGGCACGAGCATCCGGACCGGCCCGCCGTGCTCGGCCGGGAGCGGCGCGCCTTCGTAGGTATGGGCGAGCAGCACATCCTCCTCGAGCAGGACCGTGAGGGGGAGCGAAGTCGTGAAGCCCTGTTCGCACTCCATCACCACGAACCGGGCGTCCTCTAACGGCTTCGCGAACTCCGAGAGGGATCGGAACGGCACTCCCTGCCAGCGGGTGCCGAGCTTCGTCCAAGAGGTGACGCAGTGGATGTCCACGACCTCCTCCCGCTGGGGGAACGCGCGCAGTCGGGGCAGGTCCGCGGTGAACGGGTTCTCGACCTGTCCGTGCACGGACACGGTCCAGCTCTTCTCCGTGAGTCCGAGGGGAAGCGTCCCCGCGTGCAGCACGGGAAACCCGTGGTTCACGATCTGTCCCGGGGGCACCCGAGGCCCCGCCTCGGGAGACGCCATGCCGAGCTACCTTGCTCCTCTCGCGGGCGGGATCTTCCGGATTCGGACCGTATCTCCGGTCCAGTCGCATTTCAGTCGGGGCCTGCGTTGCCACGTGCGCCGGTGATCCCAGAGCCCTGCGGCAAGGAGAGGGAGCGCCACCGACGCCTCTACGTGGGCCATGCCCCGGGTGGCGCTCTTCGAGATCTTCCCCCAGGATTGTGCCTCGTCGAGGGTGCTCCCCGATAGCCCGCCCCAGTGCGGGGAATCGGTGGTCACTTGGAGCGCGTAGAAGTGGCCCTCGCCCTCCCGGCCGAAGGCGTAGTTCGCCATGACGATCCCGTCGTTGATCCAGTTCTTGGGAGTCCCACCGCCGAT
>JAKIWH010000144.1 GCA_022750125.1 Thermoplasmata archaeon | reverse complement strand
CGATGCGTCGATCACTTGCAGGAGGCCGTCGGCGGCGCGGAGTTCGTCCAGAAATTTGTGGCCCAGCCCCTTTCCTTCGTGAGCCCCGGGGACGAGGCCCGGAACGTCGATCAATTGGACCGGCACCCATCGAATGCCCTCCGTGCAGCGAGCATTTCCCGGGGTGCAGGGCGTCCCCTTCTCCCCATGCGGGCACGGCGCGCGGACCGCACCGACCCCTCGATTCGGTTTGATCGTGGTGAATGGGTAGGGGGCCATGGGCACGTCCAAGAGAGTAAGGGCGTTGAAGGTCGTGGACTTGCCGACGTTCGGCTTTCCGACCACACCGATCTCCATTGAACCTCCCCGATGACCGCTCGCCGGTCAGACCGTGTAGTCGGGCGCCGTCTCTCGGAATCCTTCGTGGCGGTTGACGGAGAGCGCCAGGGCGAACAAAAGGTCGCTCAGTCGATTGATCCATTGCAGCAGTTCGGGGGTGAGCGGCTCGCTCGCGTGGAGCGACCACATCTCCCGCTCCGCTCGGCGCGCGATCGTACGCGAAAGATGAAGGTGGGCACCGCCCCGCCCGCCCCGGGGAAGAACGAACGTGTGCAGGGGCTCGAAGGTCGCCGAGTATTGGTCGATCTCCGATTCCAAACGCGTGACGTGCCGGGCGAGGATCCGGAAGGCGGGAGCGCTAGCGCCCGGTGGGGTCGCCAGTTCGCTCTGGGCGATGCTCAGCTCGTGCTGGAGGCGCACGAGGAGCGGGGCGAGCCCGGGAAGGCCGTCCGGCAGGTTCGCCGCCGCGACACCGAGCTGTGCGCCCAGCTCGTCGAGCGAGCCGAACGAGCGGATGCGGGGAGAATCCTTCCCTACCCGCGCGCCACCAACGAGACCGGTCGTGCCGAGGTCGCCGGTACGGGTATAGAGCCGCGTGGAACTCGTGCCTCCGGTCGCCACGGCAACGCATCGAGCGGGGAGCTCAATCCGTGGACGGGACAGAACGAGATGTGGAGCACCTCATTATGCTTGGCGTCCTGACGGCACAATCGGCAAATGAATCCGCTCCGCTCGCTCCACGCAATCCCTAGTGTCTCCATCCTGCAACCCTCTCCCATGTCGGCGACCTAGCGCTCGAGGAGGCCGCGCCCCTCGCGTTCTGCGCCTCGCCGACCGGCTCGCCGGGCCGCGCCGTCGCGCGCCGCCTTGCGGAGCGCGGGCATCTGCTCGGAGTGCAGTCGGCTCAGTTCCCGGAAACCCATCGATCGGACGAGGGTGAGCGCCTCGCCCATGTCGTGGGCCCAGCCATCCTCGATGATCTCCTCGAGATGGTGCTGGAGCCCCACCGGGATCTCGGGCTGACCCAACGCCACCTGGTCCGCCGCGCGCACGAGCGCGCGCACCGCTTCCGAGCGGCTAGGAGATCGTTGGGACTGCCCGAACCGGTCGAGCCGTTCCAGCTCCTCGGGTGTCAACCGCACGCCGAGGAACCGGTCCGCTCGGGCTGCCGAGTTCGCAGTTCGCACGGGTTTAACAGAAGTCAACGAGTATATCTGTATTGTGTAAGACTTGTTTTACGTCGGGGGCAGGGGGTCCCCAAACCCAGCTTCGGGGCACGGACAACTCCCCGGTCCCGCGACGGATCGACGTTCCGTCGTCGCGACCTCGCATCCCAGGCGGTTTTTGGCGTCACTTGATGGGCGGCCGCGAACGGGAAAGCGCAAGCA